>NZ_JAFBBP010000001.1:1231666-1539583 GCF_016907275.1 Micromonospora luteifusca | reverse complement strand
GAAGGCACCGGCGCGTAAGACCGCGACCGCGGCGAAGGCGACAGCGCGTAAGACCGCGACCAAGTCCTCCGCCGTCAGGAAGACAGCGGTGAAGAAGACGGTCGCTGCGAAGACGGCCGCCAAGAAGGCGCCCGCGACGAAGACCGCGTCCACCCGCCCCAGCGGTGGCGCCCGCAAGGCACCGGCGAAGACGGCCCCGGCCGCGAAGGTGACGGGCACCTCCTCGACCACCGCGCGCAAGGCGGCGGCGAAGAAGGCACCGGCGAAGAAGACCGTCGCGGCCAAAGCGCCGGCCCGCAAGGTGACCGTCCGTAAGTCGCCGGCCCGCCCGGTGGCCGCACGGGCCACCACCCCCCGGGGTACGCGCAGCACCGTCCGGAAGGCCACTGGCTGAGCGAGCGGGTCCCGTCCACCCACCCGGTTGTGGGCCGGTCGGATTTCTCGGCCGGTCACCGGAAGCGGATCACCCGCGGCGCTGTCAGGATTGACCCGTGGTCATCCGACGCGTACTCGCGCCCCGCATCGACTTCGGCGCGCTGCGCCGCGAACTCGGCCTGCCCGAGGAGTTTCCAACCGACGCTCAGCGTGAGGCCGACGAGGCCGCCGCCGCACCGCCCCGGCCGCCCGTCGACCGCACCGACGTACCGTTCGTCACGGTCGATCCGGCCACCTCCCGCGACCTGGACCAGGCGATGCACCTCGCCCGCCGCCCCGGTGGCGGCTACCGGGTGCGGTACGCGATCGCCGACGTCGCCGCGCACGTCACCCCGGGCGGCGCCTTGGAGGCGGAGACCTGGCGGCGAGGGCAGACCATCTACCTGCCCGATGGGAACGTGCCGCTGCATCCCCGATCCCTCAGCGAGGGCGCCGCCAGCCTGCTGCCCGACGACGACCGGGCCGCGGTGATCTGGACCATCGACCTGGACGCCGACGGCGGCACAGTGGCCGTGGAGCTGGAACGCGCGATGGTCCGCAGCCGGGCCAAACTCGACTACACCGGGGTGCAGGCCGCAGCCGACGCCGGTCGACTACCCGACCCGATCGCGCTGCTGCCCGAGATCGGCGACCGACTCACGGCCCGAGGGCTGCGACGCGGCGCCATCAACCTTCCGCTGCCCGAGCAGGATCTGGAGCCCGACGGTGAGGGCTGGCGGCTGGTCCTGCGCGCGCCAGCGCCGATGGAGGAGCACAACGCCCAGATCTCCCTGCTGACCGGGATGGCCGCCGCCGACATCATGCTGGCCGGCCGGGTCGGCGTGCTGCGTACCATGCCAGCGCCGAAACCGGAGGCGGTGCAGCGGCTACGGGCCGCCGCCGCGCCGCTGGGCGTGCACTGGCCGGACGGCGCCCACGCGGGTCAGGTGATCGCCAACCTGGACGCAGCCCAGCCCCGCGCCGCCGCGTTCATCGACCAGGCAGCCGAGCTGATGCGCGGAGCCGCGTACACCGCATTCGACGGGACACCGCCGGAGCACCCGGAGCACGGCGGTGTGGCAGCCGCGTACGCCCACGTCACGGCGCCGCTGCGGCGCCTGGCCGACCGGTACGCCACAGAGGTCTGCCTGGCCCTGCACGCGGGCCGGCCGGTGCCCGACTGGGCCCACGCCGCGCTGCCCCGGCTGCCCGAGGTGATGGCGAGCACCGACCGGACCGCCTCAGCGGCCGCCCGGGGTGCCGTCGAGCTGGCCGAGGCGGTGCTGCTGGCGGACCGGGTGGGCGAGACCTTCGACGCGGCCGTGCTGGACGTCGACGCCCCGCCCAACGGCCGGTCCCGGCCCCGACCCCCCGGCGGCACGGTGGCGTTGGACGCCCCACCGGTACGCGGCCGATGCCTCGGCCAACTGCCGCTCGGCGAACGGGTCCGGGTCCGACTCGTCACCGCCGACCCGGCGGCCCGCACAGTCCTGTTCGAGCTGGCCTGACCCGGCCACCTTCCCGCCGCCGGGCTCGGGCCTGGCGCAGACCGTGGTCCTCTGCCCGGCGGGTGGGCTCGCTCCCGGCTTCCGGCCGCCCGCCCGGGCAGCGGGCTTGTCACAGCCTCGGCGCTGCTGCCGAGCTGGCGGTTTGCGAGGATGAACCCATGGCATACGACGCGAGCACGCTGCCCGACGTGTCCGGGCTGACGGTCGGCATCATCGGTGGTACCGGCGACCAGGGGCGTGGTCTCGCCTACCGGTTCGCGCGGGCCGGGCAGACGGTGCTGATCGGCTCCCGGTCCGCCGAGCGGGCCGCCGAGTCCGCAGCTGAGATCGCCGCCCTGCCCGGGATCCCGACCGGCGGCAGCGTCACCGGTGCGGCCAACGACGAGGTGGCGCGCCGTAGCGACGTGGTGATCATCGCGGTGCCGTGGGACGGGCACGCCGCCACCGTCGCCGCCCTCGCCGAGCCGCTCGCCGGCCGCATCGTCATCGACTGCGTCAACCCGCTCGGCTTCGACAAGCAGGGCCCGTACGCGTTGACCGTCGCCGAAGGCAGCGCCGTGCAGCAGGCCGCCGCGTTGCTGCCCGACTCCCGGGTCTGCGCGGCGTTCAACCACGTCAGTGCCCCGCTGCTGGCCGACCCGGAGATCGACCGGATCGACCTGGACGTGCTGATCTGCACCGAGGACCGCGAGTTGGTCGACATCGTCGGCGCGCTCGCCGCCCGGATCCCCGGGATGCGCGGCATCTACGCCGGCCGGCTGCGCAACGCCCACCAGATCGAGGCGTTCACCGCCAACCTGATCGCCATCAACAAGCGCTACAAGGCACACGCCGGCATCCGCGTCACCGACATCTGATCACGCTCACGAGCGCTGCCCACGGACCACGTCTGGATCGAACGCCGGTCCCAGCTTGGGCGGCGGGACCGGCCGGTGGCGCGGGAACTCCGTGGTCGGCCCCGCCGCTGCGGCTCTAGAAGGTGTGCTCGGCGGTGGGGAACTCGCCGCCGCGAACCTCGTCGGCGAAACGGCGGGTGGCGTCGGTGAGAGCGCCAGCCAGGTCCGCGTACCGCTTGACGAAGCGCGGTGCCTTGCCGGTGCGCAGTCCGGCCATGTCCTGCCAGACCAGCACCTGCGCATCGGTGTCCGGGCCGGCGCCGATGCCGACCGTGGGGATCGGCAGTTCGTGGGTGATCCGCTTGGCGACCTCGCCGGGCACCATTTCCAGCACCACCGCGAACGCACCCGCCTCCGTCACCGCCCGTGCGTCGGCGAGCACCTCGTCGGCGGTGTCGCCCCGGCCCTGCACGCGGTAGCCGCCCAGGGTGTGCTCGCTCTGCGGGGTGAAGCCGATGTGCGCCATCACCGGAATGCCAGCACCGACGATCGCGGCGATCTGCGCGGCACAGCGGCGACCACCCTCCAGTTTCACCGCGTGGCAGCCACCTTCCTTCATGAACCGGACGGCGGTGCGCAGCGCCTGGGCCGGGCCCTCCTCGTACGAGCCGAACGGCAGGTCACCGACGACCAGTGCCTGCCGGGTCGCCCGCACCACGGCCCGCACCAGCGGAAGCAGTTCGTCGGCGGTGACCGGCAGGGTCGTCTCGTAGCCGAAGACGTTGTTCGCGGCCGAGTCGCCGACCAGCAGCACCGGGACACCGGCCTGGTCGAAGATCGACGCCGTGTACTGGTCGTACGAGGTGAGCATCGGCCACCGTTCGCCGCGCTCCTTGGCGGCGAGCAGGTCGCGGGTGCGGACCCGACGGGTGGCCGGTCCGCCGTACAGCGCGGTCACCTCGTTCGGAGTGGACTCCACCATCTCTGTCTCCCTTCCTCGAGGCCGCCTGCGCGGTCCCCGGGTTCTGTCGCGATCGTCGCACCGCGGGGCGGGGTGACGGCAGAGCCCAGTGCAAGATGTCACTCCACGGCGAGGCCACCGCGACAGCCCGGCGAGGCCGCCGCACGAGCCCGGCGAGGCCGTCGCGAGCGGTCCGCGTGACGGCGTCGGGCCGTCCAACCGACCCGACGCCCACGGGTACGGCTCAGCCGTGCTCGCGCCACCGGTTGGTGATGGGCAGACGGCGGTCCCGGCCGAACGCCTTCATGGAGATCTTCGTGCCCGGCGCCGACTGCCGTCGCTTGTACTCGGCGGTATCCACCAGCCGCAGCACCTTGTCCACCACCGCCGGGTCGTGACCCGACTCGACCAGCCCGTCGCGGCCGAGGTCGCCGTCGACGTAGCCGATCAGGATCGGGTCCAGGACGTCGTACTCGGGCAGGCTGTCGCTGTCGAGTTGGCCCGGGCTCAGCTCGGCGCTCGGCGGCTTGCCGATCGAGTTCTCCGGGATCGGGGCGGTCTCACCGCGCCGGATCGCGTCCTTGTTGCGCCACTTCGCGAGCCGCCAGATCAGCGTCTTCCAGACGTCCTTGACCGGGTTGAAGCCACCCACCGAGTCGCCGTACAGGGTGGAGTAGCCGACCGCCAGTTCGCTCTTGTTGCCGGTGGTCAACACCAGGTGGCCCTCCTGGTTCGACAGCGCCATCAGGATCACGCCGCGAACCCGGGCCTGGAGGTTCTCCACGGCGAGCCCGGACAGCGACAGGTTGGCCAGGAAGCCGTCCACCATCGGCTGGATGGGCTCGACGCGGTAGTCCAGGCCGGTGCGCTTGGCCAGATCGGCCGCGTCCTCCCGGGAATGCTCGGAGGAGTGCTGGCTGGGCAGCGACACCCCGACCACCCGGTCCGGTCCCAGCGCGTCGACGGCGAGCGCGGCCACCACCGCCGAGTCGATGCCGCCGGAGAGACCGAGCACCACCGAGGGGAAACGGTTCTTGTTGACGTAGTCGCGCAGGCCCAGCACCAGCGCCTGCCACACCTCGGCCTCGTCGGCCACCGGCTCGATCAGCCCGCCGGTGACGGCCGGGCCGGACGGCGTCGGCGGAATGCCGTCCAAGGTGCTGTGCACGATCCGCATGTCGTCCGCCAGCGTCTCGGTGGTCGGCGGGGTGGCGGCGGCCGGCAGTTCGATGTCGTGCACGAGCAGGTGCTCGACGAACTGCGGGGCCCGGGTGAGCAGCTCACCGTCGGCGCTCACGATCATCGAGTCGCCCTCGAAGACCAGCTCGTCCTGGCCGCCGGTCATGTTGACGTACGCGATGGCGGCACCCGCCTCGGCGGCCCGGCGGCGGACCAGCGGCAGCCGGATGTCGTCCTTGTTCAGCTCGTACGGCGAGCCGTTGATGTTGACCACCAGGCCGACGCCGGCCCTCCGGGCGGCGGCGAACGGACCGCCGGCCTGCCACAGGTCCTCGCAGATGGTCAGCGCGACGTCCACGCCGCCGATCCGCACCACCGTCAGCGCGTCACCGGAGATGAAGTACCGGTCCTCGTCGAAGACGCCGTAGTTGGGCAGGTGGTGCTTGAAGTAGCGGGCGGCCACCACACCCCGGTGCAGCAGCGCGGCGGCGTTGCGGGCGCCCCGGCCGGGCTCCGCGTCCCCGCTGACCTGCGGCGGGCCGTCGGCGTCCAGGTAACCGACCACCACCGGCAGCTCGCCGAGGCCGTCGGCGGCGAGGTCGGCCGCGAGCCGTTCCAGGGCGGCCCGGGACGCGGCCACGAAGGAGCGCCGGAAGACCAGATCCTCGACCGGGTAACCGGTGAGCATCATTTCCGGGAAGAGCACCAGCTGGGCACCGGCATCGGCAGCCTGGCGAGTCCAGCTGCGGACCAGGTCGGCATTTCCGGCGAGGTCGCCGACGCTCGGGTTGACCTGGGACAGGGCGAGACGCAGGGTGGGCATGTCCTCATCTTGCCCCAGCCTCCACGCGACAATCCGTACCCTCCGACGAGATTGCCGCCACCTGCCGCGACGGGCGCTCCCCGGGCCGCAGCGGCAGAAGCCCGGCCGTCGTGGCGGCGGACGTGCCGGCACGGCTGGGGTCCGCGCTCGCCGGGCGGGACACGAGGGGACGGCCGGCGACAGTTCGCGTAACGTCTGCGTAACCAGGCCCGGTAAGACTGGGCGATCAGGTCGGGTGCAGCCCGGCCGAGGCGGACAGAAGAGTGTCGCGAGGGGTTGGGGAAGTGGACCGTCAGCAGGAGTTCGTCCTCCGGACGCTGGAAGAGCGGGACATCCGGTTCGTCCGGCTGTGGTTCACCGACGTGCTGGGCACGCTCAAGAGCGTCTCGGTGGCGCCCGCCGAACTGGAGGCGGCCTTCGAAGAGGGCATCGGCTTCGACGGCTCGGCGATCGAGGGCTTCGCCCGGGTCTTCGAATCGGACATGGTGGCCATGCCCGACCCGACCACCTTCCAGGTGTTCCCCTTCGAGGGCGGGGTCAGCGGCGAGAGCGCCCGGATGTTCTGCGACATCCTGCTGCCCGACGGTGGGCCCTCCTGGGCCGACCCCCGGCACGTGCTGCGCCGCGCGCTGTCCAAGGCCGCCGAGAAGGGCTTCACCTTCTACACCCACCCCGAGATCGAGTTCTTCCTGCTGGAGAACGGCCCTCAGGACGGCTCGGTGCCCATCCCGGTCGACACCGGCGGCTACTTCGAGCACACCACCCACGCCGTGGCTCGGGACTTCCGCCGACAGGGCGTACTGGCGCTGGAGCGGATCGGCATCTCGGTGGAGTTCAGCCACCACGAGGTCGCGCCCGGCCAGCAGGAGATCGACCTGCGCTACGCCGACGCCCTCACCACCGCCGACAACATCATGACCTTCCGGCACGTGGTCAAGGAGGTGGCGCTCTCCACCGGAGTGCAGGCCAGCTTCATGCCGAAGCCGTTCACCGACCAGCCGGGCAGTGGGATGCACACCCACCTGTCACTGTTCGAGGGGGAGCGCAACGCCTTCCACGACAGCGGCGACCCGATGAAGCTGTCCAAGGTGGCGAAGTCGTTCATCGCCGGCCTCCTGGTGCACGCCCGGGAATACACCGCGGTCACCAACCAGTGGGTCAACTCGTACAAGCGGCTCTTCCCGCAGCACCTGCCGGACCGCATCACCGAAAGCCCCGCGTACGTCTGCTGGGGTCACCTCAACCGGTCCGCGCTGGTCCGGGTCCCCGCGTACGGCAAGCCCAACTCGGCCCGGGTCGAGGTCCGCTCGCTGGACTCGGCGGCCAACCCGTACCTGGCCTTCGCGGTGCTGCTCGGTGCCGGCATGAAGGGCATCGAGGAGGGGTACGAGCTGCCGCCGGGCGCCGAGGACGACGTCTGGTCACTGACCAGCGCGGAGCGGCGTGCCATGGGCTACGAGGCGCTGCCGGAGAACCTCGCCGAGGCGATCGACGTGATGGAAGGCTCCGAGCTGGTCGCCGAGGTGCTCGGCGAGCACGTCTTCGACTTCTTCCTGCGCAACAAGCGGGCCGAGTGGGAGCAGTACCGCCGTGAGGTCACCCCGTACGAGCGGCAGCGCTACCTGGCGCTGTAGCCGCAGGCGCTGGAGCATCCGCACGAGCTTGGTCGTCGTCGTACCCCGGTCGTAGCGTGCCGGGCATGAACCGCACGGACCGCCTCTACGCCCTGGTCGAGGAGCTGCGGGCGGTGTCGCCACGGCCGCGCAGCGCCCGCTGGCTGGCCGCGCGCTTCGAGGTGAGCAGCCGGACCATCGAACGGGACCTCGGCGCGCTGCAGGAAGCCGGGGTGCCGATCTGGGCCGAGCCCGGGCGCACCGGCGGTTACGTCCTGGACCGCGCCCGCACGCTGCCTCCGGTCAACCTGACCGCCGCCGAGGCGGTGGCGATGGCCGTGGCGCTGCACCGGCTCGCCGGCACGCCGTTCGCCGGGCCGGGCGCCACCGCGCTACGCAAGCTGGTGGCGGTGCTGCCAGCGGCCGACGCCGCCGAGGCGCACCGTCTCGCCGGCCGCGTACACCTGATCGGCGACGGGCCGGCCACGCCCGTCCCGGCCACCGTCGCCGACGCGGTCGCCGCGCGGCGGGTGCTGCGCATCCGGTACGCGGACTGCGCCGGCACCGACTCGATCCGTGCCGTCGAGCCGCTCGGCTACCTCGGCAACTCCCGACACTGGTACCTGCTCGCCTGGTGCCGGATGCGCGACGAACTGCGGTGCTTCCGCACCGACCGGATCCGGAGCGTCCAGGCGCTGCCGGACGTGGTGGTCCGGGAGTTCCGCCCGACGGATCTCGACATCCCGCACGAACGGGTCCGCCCGTTGAGCCTGGTCTGAAACGCGTCGACGCGCGGTTCTGCGGATCACCCGGCCGGGAGAAACTCCGCCGGGTGATCCGGAAACACCGACAGGACGCTGTCGCGGACGCCCCCGAGACTGCTCCAGAAGACGGCCGTACGGCCAGCACGGGAAACTCTGGAGGCAGTAGATGTCCACGACACCCATCACGTGGTTCGAGATCGGCACCGACCGGCCGGAGGAGGCGGAGCGCTTCTACGGAGAGCTGTTCGGCTGGACCTTCGAGGAGCAGGGCTCGGCCAACGGCGGGTCCTACCGCGTGACCGGGGCCGGTGGCGACACCGGGATCGGCGGGGCGATCCGGGCGACCGACGGGACGTCGCCCAACTACGCGGTGTTCTACGCCGAGGTCGCCGACGTGGCGGAAACCTGCCGGCAGGCCGAGGCGGCCGGCGGCCAGGTGCTGGTGCCGGCGCGTACGGCACCGAGCGGGCTCAGCCTGGCCCACCTGCTCGACCCGGCCGGCAACCACCTGGGCGTGTTCGCGCCCCCGCCCAAGCAGGACTGACGCTCCCGCGCCGGGTTGGCCCCAGCCGGGGCTGACGGCGGGCCTGAGTTGGGCTGACGGGCTTGAGTCGGGCTGACGGCCTGGAGTCGGGTTGGCGGCATGAGCCAGGGTCGGCCGGTGGGCCTCGGGCGGTGATCGACTCCAGATCGGCGATGTGGCGGTGTCCGAGTGCCTGGGATACCGCCACATCGCCGACATTGAGTGGATCAAGCCGGACGGCCCGCCCCGTGCCGACACGACGGCCGAGCGGCGGACCCGCCGAGCGGCGTCGGGCCGGGCCTGGGCGAGGTCGGCCAGGCTCTGCCCTACGGGGTCACTTGCTGGGCGTACCCGCGGGACTGCCCGGACCACCCTGACTGCCCGAGCCGCCGTGACCGCCCGGGCCACCGTGACCGCCCGGACCGCGGTGGCCGCCCGGGCCGGGGAAGACGCCGGCCTCGACGGCCTTGGTGATCGCGTCGGCCTGCTCCTGGGTGAGCTTGCCGTCCTTGACCGCCTGGGCCAGCCGCTCCTTGAGCGCGGCCTGCCGGTCCTCGCCGGACGGCCGCTGCGGGTGCTGCGGACGGTCGGCTCGGTGCTGCTCGCGGATCTTCTTCAGCGCGGCGGTCACCTTGTCGGCGGGGACGCCCAACTCCTTGGCGAGTGCGTCGGCGAACTCACCCTGCCGGTCGGCCTTCGCTCCGGGAGCCGGGGCCGTGCTGGCGCTCGGTGCCGGTGTGGGGGTTTCCGCGGCGAACGCGATCGTCGGGGCCGCGATCCCGACGCCGAGGACGCCGGCGGTGGCCAGGCCGGCCAGCAGGTGCTTCCTACGGATGGTGCGGGACATGCTGTCCTCCAGATGCTCGGTCATCGTGCAATGTCCCTACCGACAGTGACGAGGGAGTCTGGGTGCGACCCGTGGCGAACCTGTCAGCGGGCTGACAATTGATGCGCGGGCGGTGAAATCGGTTGCGTCGTTGCTGGACGGGCGTTCAGGGTTGGCGATCCACCGGCGAAAGGACGCAGCTCGTGACGACCGTTGAGATTCGGGAGATTCCGCTGGCCGCGCCGGCCGCTGGCCCGTACGGCATCACGGCCGGCCCCGACGGCGCGTTGTGGCTGACGCTGGTCCACGCCGGTGGGGTCGCCCGTTTGGGGGCTGACGGAGTGGTCCGCACCTACCCGCTGGATCCGGCCGGTGGCCGCCCGCTGATCATCACCACGGGGCCGGACGACGCCCTCTGGTTCACTCGCTCCGGGGACGACCGGATCGGTCGGATCACCGTCGACGGCGAGCAGCGCACGATCGCCCTGCCGGCCGGCACCGGACCGGGCGGCATCGCCGCCGGCCCCGATGGCGCACTCTGGTACGCCGGGATGACCTCCGACACGATCGGTCGGGTGGACACCGACGGCACGGTCACCGCATTCCCGCTGCCGGTGACCGGCGGGTTCGCCTCGATGATCGCTGCCGGCGCGGACGATGCCCTCTGGTTCACCCTCAACCAGGCGAACGCGATCGGCCGGATCGACCTCGACGGCAGGGCGACCCTGCACCCGTTGCCCACCGAGAACGCCGGCCCGGTCGGCATCACCCTCGGCGGCGACGGTGCCATCTGGTTCGTGGAAATCGCAGCCGGTCAGCTCGGTCGGGTCGACCCGGATGGCGCGATCGCCGAGTATCCGCTGCCGGACCGGTCGGCCCGTCCGCACGCGATCGTGGCGGACCCGGCCGGCGGCGCCTGGTTCACCGAGTGGGGTGCGAACCGGATCGGTCACATCGATCCCGCCGGCCGGATAGACAGCTACGACCTGCCCACCCCGCACGCCGAACCGCACGGCATCACACTCACCCCCGAAGGCGTCTGGGCCGCCCTGGAGATCGGCGCCGTAGCCCACCTGACAGCCGCCTAACCTCCACCCCCACCCCGCCTGGTGATCAAGAGGTTTGCGTCAGGATCGCGCCCAGAAATGACGCAAACCTCTTGATCACCAGGGTGGGGGTGTGGGGTGGGGTGGGGTTATTGGACTGCGGGGGCGGCTGTCAGGGTGCCGGCGTTGACGTCGAGGGTCGCTCTGGTGCCGAGGGGAACGGTCAACTGGCCGGGGCCGTGACCGATGGGGAGACCGCCGAGCACCGGTACGCCCAGGTCGCCGAGCCGTTCGGTGAGCACGTCGACGATCGTGGTGTCCCAGCCGTCCCCGCAATCGGTGAACTGCCCGACCGCCACCCCGGCCAGCCCGTCCAGCGCGCCGGCCCGGCGCAGGTGAGTGAGCATCCGGTCGACCTTGTACGGGGGCTCCTGCACATCCTCGATCAACAGCACCGCACCGGTCAGGTCGGGCAGGTCCGGTGTGCCGATCGACGCGGCGATCAGGCACAGGTTGCCGCCGAGCAGGGTGCCGGTGGCGCGACCCGGGACGCGTACACCGAAGGTTTCCTCGGTGGGCACCGCGGCGATCGACACCGGCTCGGTCGTCATGAGCGCGGCGTGCAGGGACTCGGCGGAGCGCAGCGGGGTCCGCTCGTCCCGCCAGGCCGCTCCCGGGCCGTGCACACCGGCCAACCGGGCACCCCGCCACAGCGCGAACTGCAGCGCGGTGATGTCCGAGAAGCCGGCCACCACCTTCGGGTCGCGGCGGACGGCGGCCATGTCGATGGCATCCACGATCCGCTGGGCGCCGTACCCGCCCCGGGTGCAGATCACCCCACGAATCTCCGGGTCGGCGAAAGCCGCGTTCAGGTCGGCGGCGCGCAGGTCGTCGGTGCCGGCGAGGTAGCCGTGGCGGGCGTACGCGTTCGGCGCCGGCACCGGCCGCAGGCCCCAACCGATGAGCAACTCCATGCCCCGGGCCACCCGCTCCGGGGAGGTCGGCCCGGACGGAGACACCAGTAGGACCGTGTCACCTGGTCGCAGTACGGGTGGGCGGACGGCGTCGGTGTCCTCGCTGATCACAACCGCAGAGCCTAACGACCCCGCCGTCGTCGAGACCCACGCCGGGGCGGTGGGAGGCCGCGCGGGCGGTGGGAGGCTGCGCGGCCCGTGCCGGGGCGTGGCGTGGCGTGGCCTACCGGCTAGCCTCGACGGGTGGCAACCGCGCTGGTGATCGAGAACGACCCGACGAACGACGCGCGTCGGTTGGGTGAGTGGCTGACCGAGGCTGGGCTGGAGCTGTGGGTGGTTCGCCCGCACGCCGGCGACGAGCTCCCCGCCGACCTGGAGGGGTACGCGGCGCTGGTGGTGCTCGGCGGTGAGCAACAGGCGTACCCGCTGCCGGACGGCTCGCCCGGCGCACCCTGGTTTCCCGCCGTGGAGGGCCTGCTGCGCAAGGCGGTCCGGTACCGGGTTCCCACCCTGGCGGTCTGCCTGGGCGCGCAACTGCTCGCCACCGCGCACGCCGGGCTGGTCGAGCGGAGCCCGTCCGGGCCGGAGATCGGCCCGGGTGTGGTCGGCCGGCGCGACGCCGCCGAGGGCGACGCGTTGTTCCGGTACGTGCCGTTGATCCCGGACGTCCTCCAGTGGCACTCCGACGAGATCACCGAGCTGCCCCGGGGCGCCACCCTGCTGGCCGCGTCCACCCGTTACCCGCATCAGGCGTTCCGGCTCGGTGATCGGGCGTGGGGGTTGCAGTTCCACATCGAGTGCGACACCGCGATGATCGCCGACTGGGCCACCGACTCGACCCAACTCGCCGAGCTGGGCTACGACCCGGAGATGGTGGTCGCGGCCTGCGCGTCGGTGCTGGCCGACGTCGAGGAGGTCTGGCAGCCGTTCGCCGCCCGGTTCGCCGCGCTGGCCCTCGGCGAGCTGGACGACAGCACGATGCGACGCGGCCTGCCGCTGCTCGGGCACTGATGAGTCGGCCGACCAGGGCACCGGGCCGGCTCGCCCGGTACGGCTTCGGCACCGCCGAAGGCGACGGCGGCGCGCGCGCCGCGGACCTGCTCGGCCCGGACGGGCTGCGCCTGTGGCAGCCGGTCGAGCAGGAGCCGGTCGACGAGGTGGCCGGAGAGCTGCTCGCCGCGCTGTCCCGGGCCGCCGACCCGGACCTGGCGCTGCGTCAGCTGCACCGCATCGTCGAGGCCGAACGCCGCGCCGAAGCCAACGCCGAACGCCGCGTCGACGGTAGCGCGGAACGCCGCGCCGACGGCAGCGCAGACCGCCGCGCCGACGGCGTTACCGCGGAGTCGCGGCTGTTGACGGAGCTGCACTCCGACCCCGGGCTGCGGCGGCGGCTGATCGCGGTGCTCGGTGCGTCGTCGGCGCTCGGCGATCACCTGGTGGCCCATCCCGAGCACAGCGCTGCGCTGCGGACCGCGTCGGACGGGCTCGCCCCGACCGCCGAGGGGCGGCTGGAGCCGACCGACGGTGGCAACCCGGTGGCGGCGCTGCGGACCGCGTACCGGTTGGCGTTGCTGCGGATCGCGGCGGCCGACCTGACCGGCGGACGCGGCCTGGAGCAGACCATGGCCGCGCTGTCCGCGCTGGCCGACGCGACGTTGGCCGCGGCGTACGAGATCGCCGTCGCGGAGCTGGCGGAGGGCACCGAGCGGCCCCGGCTCGCGGTGGTGGCGATGGGCAAGTGCGGCGGCGACGAGCTGAACTACGTCTCCGACGTGGACGTCATCTTCGTGGCTGCCGAGGACACCGACCTGTCCGCCGCGACCCTGGTGGCGACCCGGCTGATCCACATCTGTGGGCTGGTCGCCTGGCCGGTGGACGCCGCGCTGCGCCCCGAGGGCAACCGGGGCCCCTTGGTGCGGACCCTCGCCAGTCACGTGGCCTACTACCGCCGGTGGGCGCGTACCTGGGAGTTCCAGGCGCTGCTCAAGGCCCGCCCGGCCGCCGGTGACCTGCCACTGGCCCAGGAGTGGATCGACCAGCTCGCGCCGCTGGTGTGGCGGGCGGCCGAACGACCCGAGGCGGTCGAGGACGTCCGCGCCATGCGGCGTCGGATCATCGACAACATCCCGCCGAAGGAACTGGACCGGGAGATCAAGCGTGGCCCCGGCGGGTTGCGCGACATCGAGTTCGCCGTCCAACTGCTGCAACTCGTGCACGGGCGTGGCGACGAGATGCTGCGAGCACCCGGCACCATTCCGGCACTGCGCGCGCTCGTCGCCGGCGGCTACGTCGGTCGGGCCGACGGCGAGGCGCTGCTGCGCGGCTACCGGTTCCTGCGCAGCGTCGAGCACCGGCTCCAACTGCAGGGCCTGCGCCGTACGCACACCGTGCCCGCCGAGCCAGGCGCGCTGCGCTGGCTCGCCGCCGCGCTGGGTTTCACGGCCGCGCCGGGGCGCAGCGCCGTGGAGAGCTTCCGGGCCGAGTGGGTCACCCACGCCACCGAGGTACGCCGGCTGCACGCCAAACTGCTCTACCGGCCGCTGCTGGAGTCGGTGGCCCGGGTGCCGGCCGACGGGCTGCGGCTCACTCCGGAGGCGGCCCGGCACCGGCTGGAGATCCTCGGTTTCGCCGACCCGGCCGGGGCGCTGCGCCACCTGCAGGCGCTCACCGGCGGGGTGAGTCGCACGGCGGCCATCCAGCGGACGCTGCTGCCGGTGCTGCTCAGCGAGTTCGCCGACGCGCCGGAGCCGGACCGGGGGCTGCTCAACTACCGGAAGGTCTCCGACAAGCTGGGCAGCACCCCCTGGTATCTGCGGCTGCTGCGCGACGGCGGGCCGGTCGCCCGTCGGCTGGCCCGGGTGCTCGCCCTGTCCCGGTACGTCGCCGATCTGCTCGCCCGCGACCCGGAGGCGCTGCGGCTGCTGGCCGAGGAGAACGAGCTGGCGCCGCGCTCCAGCGAGGTGCTCCGGGAGGGGTTCCTCGCGGCGGCGGCCCGGCACACCGACCCCATCGAGGCCACTCGGGCGGTGCGCGCGCTGCGACGTCGGGAGCTGGTCCGGGTGGCCTGCGCCGACCTGCTCTGCCGGGCGGGCGCGCTGGCACCCAGCCCGACCCGGACGGACGGTGCGAACCGGCCCGCCCCCGGACTGGCCGACATCACCGACGTCGGTACGGCGCTCGCCGACGTCACCGACGCCACCCTGGCCGCCGCGCTGCGGGCCGCCCAGGCCAGTCAGCCGGCTCCCGAAGGGCTGCGGTTCGCGGTGATCGGGATGGGCCGGCTCGGCGGGTACGAGTCGAACTACCTCTCCGACGCCGACGTGCTCTTCGTCTACGACCCGCCCGCCGGGGTCAGCGAGAGTGCCGCCAGCGCCGCCGCGCACGCGATCGCCGAGGAGCTGCGCCGACTGCTCGGCGTGCCCGCCCCCGACCCGCCGTTGGGCGTCGACGCCGACCTGCGCCCGGAGGGCCGGCAGGGTCCACTGGTACGCAGCCTCGCCGCGTACGCCGCGTACTACGCCCGCTGGTCGCGGGTGTGGGAGGCGCAGGCACTGCTGCGGGCTCGGTTCGTCTGCGGCGACGCCGACCTTGGCGCCGAGTTCGAGGCGATGATCGACCCGGTGCGGTACCCGGCCGAGGGGCTGACCCGCGAGCAGGTCGTCGAGATCCGCCGGATCAAGGCCCGGGTGGAGACCGAGCGGCTGCCGCGCGGGGCCGACCCGGCCACCCACACCAAGCTGGGTCGCGGCGCGCTCGCCGACGTGGAATGGGCCGTGCAACTCGTCCAACTCCGGCACGCTGGCGCGAATCCGGCGCTGCGCGGCACGCGTACCCTCGATGCCCTCGCGGCCGCCGAGCGGGCCGGCCTGATCGACCCGACGGACGCCGCGGAGATGGCCGCCGGCTGGTCCCTGGCCGCGCAGGTCCGCAACGCGTTGATGCTGGTGCGCGGCCGGGCCGGTGACCAGCTGCCCCGGCACGGAGTGGAGCTGGCGGGCGTGGTCCGGCTGCTCGGCCGCGACGACCCGGGGGAGTTCCTCGACGAGTACCTGCGCACCGGCCGCCGCTCCCGCGCCGCGGCGGAACGCGTCCTCAATGACTGACGCGTCGCCGCGCCCCCTCGGGCAGCGCACCGCAGGTGTGCGCACCGGCTGGGCGGTGGCCACCGGGGTCGCGGTGGTGCTCGCCGTCGCGTTCCTGCTCGCACCACGGATGGGCACCGACCTCGCCGCCCAGGTGGCCCGCGCCGAGTTCGCCGACCGCTACGGTGCCACTCCGGTCGACCTCGGCTGGTACGGCGGCGTCAACCAGTACGGCTACAGCCTCTTCACCGCCAGCTTGGGCGCACTGATCGGGGTCCGTCCGCTGGGGGCCGTCGCCGCTGTGCTCGGCGCGGCGGCGCTGGGTTGGCTGTTCACCCGCAACCGGGCGCGCCGGCCGCTGCTGGCCGGTGTCCTCGGCGCCGTGGTGCTGGTCGGCAACCTGGCGAGCGGCCGGATCACCTTCGCCGTCGGGCTGGCGTTCGGGCTGCTGGCGCTCTGCGCGGTCAGCGCCGAACGTCCGCCGCGTCCGCTCCGGCTGGCGCTCGCCGCCGGCTGTGCCGCCCTGGCAACGGCGGCGAGCCCGGTCGCCGGCCTGTTCACCGGGCTGGCCGGCGCGACGTTGCTGCTGGTCGCCCTGCGGCGCGGTGACGGGCCGGGCCGTCGTCTACCGGGTGGATGGCGGGTGGAGCGACCACTGGCCGAGGGCATCGTCCTGGCCGTGGCACCCGCTGTCACGCTGGCTCCGATCGCGGTGCTCTTCGGCAACGGAGGCACCCAGCCGTACTCCGCCGAGTCGATGCGGATCAACGTCGCGCTCGCCGTGCTGGTGGCGGTCGTGCTGCCGCGTCGCCGCCGGGTGCTGCGCGTCGGCGCGGTGCTCACCGTGCTGCTCCTGGTCGGGGCCTACTACGTGCCCAGCCCGATCGGTTCCAACGCGCTGCGCCTGCCGCTGCTCTTCGCGCTGCCCGTGCTGGCCGGGTACGCCCCGCTGCCCGGGCCGTGGCTGGCCGGGCTGCTCGCCGCGACCGTGTGGTGGCAGTCCCCGGTGATGACGAGCGACGTCACCCGGGCCGGCGCCGCGGAGAGCGCCCCGGAGTTCCACCAACCGCTCGTCGCGGAACTTGAGCGGCGGCAGCCGGTCGGGCGGATCGAGGTGGTGCCGCTGCGGGACCACTGGGAGTCCGCGTACCTGCCACCGACGGTGCCGCTCGCCCGCGGCTGGGAACGCCAGGTCGACACCGACCGCAACTCGCTGTTCTACGACGGCACCCTGAACGCCCAGACCTACGAGCAGTGGCTCCGCGACGAGGCGGTCACCTACGTGGCGCTCGCCCCGGATGCCCCCGCCGACCGGTGGGGCCGCGACGAGGCCGCGCTGATCCGCGGCGGCCTGCCGTACCTGCGGGAGGTCTGGCGTGATCCGACCTGGCGCATGTACGCGGTGGTCGACCCGACGCCGCTGGTCGGAGCCCCGGGCCAGTTCGTCACCGCCGACCGCGCCTCGATCCGGCTGACCGCGACGCCCGGTGACGTACCGATCCGGGTGCGGTGGTCGCGCTGGCTGTCGCTGAGTGGCCCGGACGGCTGCGTGCGACCCGGCGCGGACGGGTGGACCGAGGTTCGAGTTCGCGCCGCCGGTGACTACTCGATCTCAAGCGGCCTCGTACCCGCGAACCACTGCTGACCGGCCGGGGACGCACCCGACCCGGTGCCTGCCGTCGGCCGCCGACCAACCGGCTGGCAGCATGTCGGGCGTGCCTCCCCACCTCGCACGCTGGACCGGCCTGGCCGGCTCGACGCTGCTCGCGCTGTCCGCCTTCCTCGGGGGCGCGTTTCCGAGCGGCCCCCTGCGCAGCACCCCGGTCAGCATCTGGCAGGGCACCAACGGCCCACTGATCCTGACCGCCTGGGCGGTCGGCACCGGTCTGCTGGCGTACGCCTGGTGGGCCCTGCGTGACGGCGGGCCATCGACGCGCTGGGCCCTGGTCACCGTGGGGCTCTGGCTGCTGCCACTGCTCGTCGCACCGCCCTTCGGCAGCCGGGACGTCTACGCGTACGCCTGCCAGGGCGCCAGCTTCGCCGGTGGCATCAGCCCCTACGAGCACGGCGTCTCCGCGCTGCCCTGTCCCTGGCTGGACACGGTCTCCGTGATCTGGCGGGACACCCCGGCGCCGTACGGACCGCTCTTCGTGCTGGTCGCGGGCGCCGTGGTCAAGGTCGCCGGCTCACTGAACGCCAGCATCGTGCTGTTTCGGGCGCTGTCGCTGCTCGGGGTCGTGTTGACCGCGTGGGCGCTGCCGGTGCTGGCGCGTCGGGCCGGTGTGCCGGCCAAGCGGGCAGTGTGGCTGGCGCTCGGCTGCCCGCTGGTCGCGGCGCACCTGATCGGCGGTCCCCACAACGACGTGCTGATGCTCGCCGCGCTGGTCGGTGGGTTGGCCGTGGTGGCGTCGCACCGCGGCCGGCGCGGAATGTTGCTGGTCGGCGGGGTGCTGCTCGGAGTCGCGGTCGCGATCAAGGTCACCGCCGTGGTGGTGGTCCCGTTCGCCGCGCTGGCGGCCACCGCCGGGCCGTACCGGATCCGAACCCTGATCCGCGACGGCGGCTGGGTGGTCGGCGGCGCCGTCGCGGCCGTCGTGGGCGTGACCGTCGCCGGTGGGCTGGACTTCGGCTGGGTAGGCGGGCTTTCCCAGGGCGGTGCCGCCATCGCCTGGACCTCCCCGCCGACCGCCGTCGGACAGACCATCGGGTACGTCGCGGCGCCGTTCGGCGGTCACCTCGACGCGTTGCCGGTGACACGCGGGATCGCCGTGGTGCTCCTGGCCGTGCTGCTCGTCTGGCTCTGGTGGCGGGCCCGCACCCGCGACCCGCTGTACCACGCCGGTCTCGCGCTCGCCCTCACCGTCGCGCTCTCTCCCGTGGTGCACCCCTGGTACTGGACCTGGCCGTTGTTCGTGTTGGCGGCCACCGCCCGGCAGACCCGCTGGTTCACCGTGGTCGCCCTGGTCGCGTCGTTCCTGATACTGCCCGACGGCACCGGTCTGCCCCGATACACCAAGACGGTCGGGGCGCCGCTGATGACGCTGTTGGTGATCGTGCTGGTCATCCGGTTGGTACGGTCGGCTCGGGCGGCCCGTCAGCCGGTCGCCGCCGACTGAGGGAAGGTGCGCCGGTGACCGCTCCCGGTGCGCCGCCGTCCGATCCGTCGTCTGGGTTGCCGTCGTCTGGGTTGCCGCAGCCTGGGTTGCGGCCGGCTGGTCCGCCGGCTGGGTTGCCGTCGGCTGGCTCGCGGTTGGCTCGCTTCGCCCGGTACGCGGGACTGGCCGGGGCGATCCTGCTCGCCGTCGCCGGATACCTCGGTGGGGCCCGGCCCGACGCCCCGCTGGGCGCGACACCGGTGTCGATCTGGCAAGCCCCGAACGGCCCGGCGGCACTGACCTGCTGGCTGGCCGGCACCGCTCTGCTGGTCGGGGCGTGGTGGTCGTTGCGCGCCGGTGCCCCGTCGACCCGCTGGGCGTACGCCACCGCCGGACTGTGGACGTTGCCACTGCTGGTCGCGCCGCCGCTGGGCAGCCGGGACGTCTACTCGTACGCCTGCCAGGGCTGGACGTACGCGCACGGCGTCGACCCGTACGCCGTTCCGGTGGCGGCGGCGGGCTGCCCGTGGGTGGACGCGGTGGCACCGATCTGGCGGGACACCCCGGCACCGTACGGCCCGGTGTTCGTGCTGCTCGCGGCCCTCGCGGTCAGTCTCGGCGGCGGGCTCACCGGGGCGGTCGTGCTGCTGCGCGTGATCGCCGTGGCGGGCCTGCTGCTGGCCGCGTTCTGCGTGCCCGGGTTGGCGCGGGCGGCCGGGGTGCCGACCCGGCGGGCGGCCTGGCTGGCGCTGGCCTGCCCACTGGTCGGGGTACACCTGGTGGCCGGGGCGCACAACGACGCGGTGATGCTGGGCCTGCTGCTGTCCGGGCTGTTGATCGTGATCCGCCGACCGGGTCGGCCGTCGGCGTTGCTGTTCGCCGGGGTGCTGCTCGGGCTGGCGGCGACGGTGAAGGCCAGCGCCGTGGTGGTGGTGCCGTTCGCCGCGCTGGCCGCCGTGCACGGCCGCCACACCGTACGGGCGTTGCTGCGCACCGGCGGCTGGTTGGCCGGTGGGCTGCTCGCCGCGCTGTTGGTCACCTCAGCGCTGTCCGGCCTCGGGTTCGGTTGGGTGGGCGGGCTGACCCACAGCGGTGACTCGGAGCAGTGGACGTCGCCGCCCACCGCCGTCGGCCTGGTCGTGGACTACGCCGGCGCGCTGGTCGGCCGGGACCCGCAGGCGGTGCCGGTGGTCCGGACGATCGCTCTGCTGTTGCTCGCCGGGGTCCTGGTGGTGCTCTGGTGGCGGGCCTGGCAGACACTGCGCGGGTTGAACGACGACCAGCGGCGGGTGGCGCGGGCGGTGCGCTTGACGCAGCCTTGGGTGGCGTTGCACGGTGCGGCGTTGGCGCTGGTCGCCACCGTCGTTTTGTCCCCGGTCTTCCACCCCTGGTACGCGACCTGGCCCCTGGCGCTGCTCGCGCTCGCCGCCACGAGGACGACGTGGTTCGCGCTGCCGGCAGCGGCGGCGGCCTTCCTCGCCCTGCCCGACGGCACCAACCTGGCCCGTTTCACGAAGGCCCCCGGCGCCGTGGCGATGACCGCCCTGCTCCTGCTCCTGCTCGCGTTCGTGCTGCGCCGCCGCACGCCTCCGGGTCCAACTCGCCGATCATGAGGTAGGTGGGCGATAAATCGGGCGAAACGCCTCGGCAAATCTCATGATCGTCAGGCTTGTGCGGTCAAGATCGTGCTCGAACATGGATGTAGTGGCATCCCGCGCACTCGACACCACTACATCCAGGGTGGAGCACGATCTTGGGGCAGCGGGGCGCAACGCAGCGCCGCCCCGCGCGGCGCGGCGCGGGGGGTGGGGCGGCTCCGTTGATCAGAGGCTGTGGTCAGGCCCGCGCGCCGCAGGTGGGGCAGGGCTGGCCTGGGTGTTGGGTGGAAGGGGTCCGGCGGGTGCGCACGAGGATGGTCAGGAGCAGCACGGCGGGACCGGCGACGGCGACAGCGGCGGCGCTTCCGGTCAGCTGCGCGAAGGTGATGGCGCCCTGCATCGGGCCGATGCCGCCAGCCAGGGCGGGCACCGCCAGGAAGCCGGCAGGGGTGAGCAGTGTGACGAGCGCCCAGCCGCCGCGGCCGTCCCCGCCTATTGCCAGACCGGTGGCCAGCAGGGCCCCGACGGTCAGCAGCAGTCCGCTGGCGGCGGGCAGGAAGGTGGATGCGGGAACGTAGTAGCCGTCGATCTCGTCCAACCCCACCAGGAATTCCGCCCCCGCCAGCGCCAGCAGCGCGGACAGCAACGGCGCGAGGCGGATCGCCCTGGTGGGTCGGTCGGGCAGGGCGAGCCCCAGCAGGCCCAGGACCACCTGCGGCAGCAGCACGTACAGCGGCGGTCGGGGTGCGTCGAGCGCCGCGGCCATCGGCGGCAGCGCCAGCGTGAGCAGGAGCGCGAGGACGATGGTCAGCCGGGCGATCCGGCTCGGCGCGACGGCCGTCACCACAGCCGTCAGCAGCCACGCCGCCCACGCGACGACACCCAGCGAGACGAACGGGCCGAGGTGGGGGACGCCCCACTCCACGGGTGGCGGATGCAGCTCTGCCACGCCCCAGACACCGGCGAGAACGCTCGCGGTGACCATGGCCAGCAGCGCCGCGAGGCGTACCCCGGGAATCAGGTCGGTGACACCCGCGGCCCGCAGGCGCTGGCGGAGGCCGCCGCGCAGCAGGTCCGCGGCGTCCGCCGGCGAGGGCCAGCGCCGGCCCGGGTCGGCGAGATCGAGGTACGTCCCGACGATCTCGGCGCCGCGGGCGCGCCGGTAGTCAGCGGGGTACGCGTGCAGTAGTCGCAGGTAACGGCGTTCCAGGTCGTTCATGCCAGCCCTCCGGCCGTGCGCGGGGTGATCGGGCGAGCGGCGCGAGTCCGCGCGGACAACCGGCTGGTGGCGGCTTCGACGTTGCGTCGCAGCCGCTCGGTCTCGGCGCTCAGGGTGGCCTCGCCGCCGGGGGAGAGGCGGTAGTAGCGGCGCAACCGGCCGTCCACCACCTCCTCTCCGTCGACCTCGACGAGGCCGGCGTCGACCAGCCGGTCGAGCGCCCCGTAGAGCGTCCCGGGGCGCAGCGACACGCGGTTGTCGGAGAGGGCGGCGACCTCGCCGATCAGTCCGTAGCCGTGCATCGGCCCGACGGCGAGCGCGGTGAGGATCAGGAAGGTGGGTTCGCGCAGCGGTGTGTCCACCACAGCAATATATCGGAGGCGAAGGTATGCCGGGGGGCGTTGCAAAGCGGGCCGGGCCGGCTCCGCGTGATGCGGAGCCGGCCCGGCCGGTGGTGAAGCGACTGCTCAGCAGTCGTAGTACATGGCGAACTCGTGCGGGGTCGGGCGCAGGCGCACCGGGTCGACCTCGTTGGCCCGCTTCCAGTCCACCCAGGTGGAGATCAGGTCCGGGGTGAAGACGCCACCGTCGAGCAGGTAGTCGTGGTCGGCCTCGAGCGAGTCGAGCACAGCCGACAGCGAACCCGGCACCTGCTTGACGTCGCCCCACTCCTCCGGCGGGAGGTCGTAGAGGTCCTTGTCGATCGGCGTCGGCGGTTCGATCTTGCTCTTGATGCCGTCGAGGCCGGCCATCATCATGGCGGAGAAGGCCAGGTAGACGTTGGCCGACGGGTCCGGGACGCGGAACTCGACGCGCTTGGCCTTCGGGTTCGCACCGGTGACCGGGATGCGGGTGCAGGCGGACCGGTTGCGCTGGGAGTAGACCAGGTTGACCGGTGCTTCGAAGCCGGGCACGAGGCGGCGGTACGAGTTGATCGTCGGGTTGGTGAAGGCCAACAGCGACGGCGCGTGGTGCAGCAGGCCGCCGATGTACCAGCGGGCCATGTCGGACAGGCCCGCGTAGCCGGTCTCGTCGTAGAAGAGCGGTTCACCGTTGAGCCAGAGGCTCTGGTGGGTGTGCATGCCGGAACCGTTGTCGCCGAACAGCGGCTTGGGCATGAACGTCGCGGTCTTGCCGTTGGCCCAGGCTTCGTTCTTCACGATGTACTTGAAGAGCTGAAGCTGGTCGCCGGCGTGCAGCAGGGTCGAGAACCGGTAGTTGATCTCGGACTGGCCGGCGGTGCCCACCTCGTGGTGTGAGCGTTCCACGTTGAAGCCGGTGTCGACGAGGCGCCGGACGATCGAGTCACGCAGGTCGGCGTAGTGGTCGACCGGCGGGACGGGGAAGTAGCCGCCCTTGTAGGCGGTCTTGTAGCCGCGGTTGCCGCCCGGCTCTTCACGGCCGGTGTTCCACGCGCCCTCGATCGAGTCGATGTAGTAGAACGACTGGTGGGCGGAGGTTTCGTGGCGGATCGAGTCGAAGATGTAGAACTCCGCCTCGGCGCCGAAGTAGGCGGTGTCGGCGATGCCACTGGCGGCGAGGTACGCCTCGGCCTTCTTCGCGACGTTACGCGGGTCGCGGCTGTAGGCCTCGCGGGTGAACGGGTCGTGGATGAAGAAGTTCAGCGCGAGTGTCTTCTGCGCGCGGAACGGGTCGATGAACGCGGTGGCGACGTCCGGGAGCAGGAGCATGTCCGACTCGTGGATCGCCTGGAAACCGCGGATCGACGAACCGTCGAACGCGAGGCCGTCGGTGAAGAGGTCGTCGTTGACGGACTCGACCGGCAGGTTGAAGTGCTGCATCACGCCGGGCAGGTCACAGAAACGAACGTCGACGAACTTCACGTCCTCGTTCTTGAGGTATCGCAGCAGTTCCTCGGGATTGGCGAACACACATCCTCCTGGCACGTCCACGGGGTGGCTAGGCTTCTGGCGACGCTATGTCCATGCGGTTGCCCGGCCATGTCTCCGTTGTTTCTGCCGTGTTACGTCCCTCGCGGAGCGTCGGCGACGCCCCTGTCCACGCCTTTGACGTGCCGCAGAAGCGGTACCGACTGTGCCAGTGTAATGACATCTGATGCCTTTGGCCTGAATCGGCACACAGTGGCGGCGGCACCCGGCAAGCCCTCATCCCGGCGCGGATACCCTTGACCGCTGTGACCAATCCGCACGCTCCGGCAGCGCCGGCCACCGACCCGACATTCACCCCGCCGAGCCTCGGAAAGCGGTTCGGGGCGCTGATCATCGACTGGGTGCTCTGCCTGCTGGTGTCCAACTTCTTCGCCGACCCGGTACGCGACGGCTGGGCACCGGTACTGGTGCTGGTCCTGGTGTACGGCATCTTCCTCGGCCTGTTCGCCCAGACACCGGGCATGTACATCACGAAGGTCCGCTGCGTGAACTGGCACGACGGTGGTCGCATCGGCGTGCTCCGGGGGCTGATCCGGGGCCTGCTACTGGCCCTCGTCGTCCCTGCGCTGATCATGGACGAGCGCCGCCGAGGCCTGCACGACCGAATCGCCGACTCGGTCATCGTCGACGCCCCCCGAGGCTGACCCCGCCCCCCGCCCCGCCCGGCGACGGCGCCCGAGGCCGGCGTTCCGGCGGCCTGCGTGTCGTCAAGCGGTCAAGATCTGCGCAACTTCGGGGATGTTGCTGCCTCCGACGTGTCTGAGGCAGCAAGATCGGGGATGTTGTGAGGATCTTGACGCGGGGCGCGGGGCGCGGGGCGCGGGGCGCGGGGCGCGGGGCGCGGGGCGCGGGGTGGGAGACGCGAAAGAGCCGGACCCGCGTGGGTCCGGCTCTTTTCGGCGTACGGCGAAGGGGTCAGCGGCCCCGCGACTGGCGGAAGGCACCCGGCGGTCGCATGTTCTTGGGGATCGCGCCCTTGGGCATCTGCGGCCGGGCGGTGAGTGCCTTGAGTCGCTTGTCCAGCGAGTTGACGTCCTTGCCGGAGAGCGCGCGGGGCAGGCGCAGCAGAGTGGTCCGCAGCTTACGGATCGGCAGCTCGCCCTCGTCCTGCCCGATCACGTAGTCGTGCAGGGGAGCGGAGCCGATCACCTTCGACAGCCGCCGCTTCTCCTGCCCGAGCAGGCTGCGCACCCGCTGCGGGTTGCCCTCGGCCAGCAGGATCACGCCCGGGCGGCCGATCACCAGGTGGATCATGTCCATCTGGGTGGTCGAGCTGACGGCCGGGGTCACCCGCCAGTCGCCGCGCATGTTCTCCATGATCTGCGCCGCCGCGCCGGGCTGCCCCTCGGCGGCGTTCATCATCGCCTTGTTGGACCGCAAGTTGAGCACGATCAGCACCGCGAGCAGGATGAACAGGATGCCGATCGGCAGCCAGATCCAGCTCCAGAGGATGACCGCGACCACGGTGAGGGCGAGCGGGATGAGCACCGCGGCGGCGACCAACGGCGCGAACCACCGGTCCTGCTTGGCGGTGAACTGGAACACCATCCCGATCTGCTTCAGCCGCTGGCCGAACGAGACCTTCTCCTGGGGCTTTGCCATGTCGCAGAGTCTAGTGGTCGCCGCCCGCCCCGTTGATCCGCGTCCGGGTGCCCGGGCAGCTGAGTACCTTACGTCGCCGTACGCGTCCGGAACGCTGGCCGCCGCCGTCACCGCGCTCGCCGCGGATTTGCCGGCCCGGCATCCGGCGGCACGGGGGCACGCCGCCCAGGTCACCGCCCTGCTCGCGGTCGGTGACCAGGTGCTGCCGGCGTGTCGCACGGCGGTGGACGCGTGGCGGGCCGACGGGCAGCCGTACCCGCTCGGCCGGACGTTGCTGGGCCTGGCCGAGTCGGCCGCCGCCGCCGTGACCAACCGGGTGGAGGCTGCCGCCCTGGCGCACCGACTCGGCCTGCTCGCCGAGCCCGCGACACCCCGCTGACCGGCGCGCCGGCGGTCATCGTCGGGCCGGGCGCACCGGACCGAGGGCGGGGCGGTCAGGCCGACGGCAGGTAGATCCGCCAGCCGTCGATCGTGACCAGGTCAAGGGTGCCCGGGGCGGCGCCCAGCCGTTCGTCGAGCGTGTGCGCCAAGGGCGAGCCGGTCGGTGCGACCCAGGCGGTCGCCCTCGCGCCGTCGACCTCCCGCCGGTACGCCGGGTAGCGGTCGAAGCCGGGGCGCAGCGTGTCGTCGACGACCGCGCAGACCACCTGCTCGGCACTGGCGAAGGTGAGCCGGTTGCAGGTCCAGTAGCCGGCGCGGACGTGTCGTACGCCGAGCTGACGCAGGGTGGTCACCAACTCGGTGTGCCGGGCCTCGGCGGCCCGGGTCGCGGGTGCGGTCCGTGCTGCCTGCCAGGTGGCGTGGCCGGCGGTGCCCAGGGTGGCCACGAGCAACGCCAGCGCGATCGGGCGGGCCAGCGCCGACCCGACGGCGCGACGGTCGCTCACCGGCTGTCGCAGACCACCACGGGCCGTTGCCCAGACCGGCCACAGCAGTGCCGGCAGGGAGATGAGCAGACAGGACAGATAGCGGGAGCTCTCCACCGGGGTGAGCCCGGCGGAGCTGCTCGCGGTGTACGCGCCGAGGGTGCCGACCGCGGCCAGTACGAGCGCCAGCCAGACCGCCGCCGCCACCCGAGCCGGAACCTCAGCAGCGTCCCCAGGACCGCCAGTGGCAGGAACTGCGGGGTCGGTCGGGATGACGGGCGCTCGACGCAGGGTGTGCCAGGCGGTGACGGCGGCGAGGGCCAGCAGCAGCGGCAGGGCGAGCGACCACCACAGTTGCCAGGTGGCGCACCGCCCGGGAGCGCAGAACCCCATGCCCAGCGCAGGGCCGAGCAGCAGGCCGCCGTGCAGCCGGTCCACCCATCCCGCGCTGGCGTTCGCACCGCTGGCGGCGAGCACCGCGTTCAGTGGGTTCCGGCCGGTCAGCAGGCTGTGCAGCAGCAGCGGGGCGGCACCCAGCACGGCGGCGGCCCCGAGCAGCGCCCCGGCCGCCCCGCGCAGCTCCCGACGGCAGAACCCGACGAGCACCGCGCCGATCGCCACGACGTACGGCAGCACCAGCGGGTCGACCCAGAGCATCAGGCCGGCCAGGAACCCCCACACCGCCCAGCGCGCCAGCCGCCACCCCGGCCGTCCGCGGGCCAGGTCCACGGCGAGCACGGCCAGCGCCACCCCGGCCGCGTTCATCTCGGGGTAGCCGCCGCCGGCGATCAGCTGGTTCTTGATGATCCGGTCGGAGCCGAGGGCCAGCAGCGCCACCATCAGCAGCCCGAACCACCGGTCCCCGGTCAGTCGCAGCGTCAACCGCCAGGCCAGCAGCAGGAACAGCACGTACAGCGCGAGCGTGGGCAGCCGCAGACCGAGCAGCGACGGCCCACCGGCCAGGGCGAACACCGGCGCGGCCAGGTACGCCTCCAGGGTGCCCATGTACTGCTGGCCGTAGAACCAGACCGGGAAGCCCTCACCCCGGGCGATGTGCAGCGCGGCCAACCCCATGGTGGCCTCGTCGCTGTTCGTGGGTGGTGCGGCGTGACCCAGCAGCCAGAGCCGGTAACCCACCCCGATGAGCACGGCCAGCCCGGTGAGCCAGCCGACCAGGCCGGGGCGTGCCCCAGGCCGTGAGCGGGGACGACCCCGCCCGCGCGGCTGTTGGCGTACCCCGGCGGTCATCGCACGATCATGACATTCGGCCGCCGGGCCGGTGTGGATCAGGCGGTGGTGGCGCGGGCGTCGAGGGCCTGCTTGTAGAGCCGACCGGCCCGGTACGACGAACGCACCAGCGGCCCGCTCATGACGCCGGCGAAGCCGATCTCCTCGGCCTCCTCGCGCAGCTCCACGAACTCCTCCGGCTTGACCCAGCGCGTCACCGGGTGGTGCCGGGGGGTCGGCCGCAGGTACTGCGTGATGGTGATCAGCTCGCAGCCGGCCTCGTGCAGGTCGCGCAGCGCCTGCGAGACCTCGGCGCGTTCCTCGCCCATGCCCAGGATGAGGTTGCTCTTGGTGACCAGGCCATCGGCGCGGGCCTGCCGGATCACGTCCAGCGAGCGGTCGTAGCGGAACGCCGGCCGGATGCGCTTGAAGATGCGCGGCACGGTCTCCACGTTGTGGGCCAGCACCTCGGGGCGGGAGCCGAAGACCTCGGCCAGTTGCTCGGGGACGGCGTTGAAGTCCGGGATCAGCAGTTCGACGCCGCAGCCGGGCTGGAGGGCGTGGATCTGTCGGACGGTCTCGGCGTACAGCCACGCGCCGCCGTCGGGCAGGTCGTCACGCGCGACACCGGTGATGGTGGCGTAGCGCAGCCCCATCGAGACCACCGACTCGGCGACGCGGCGCGGCTCGTCGGCGTCGAACTCGGCCGGCTTGCCGGTGTCGATCTGGCAGAAGTCGCAGCGCCGGGTGCACTGGTCACCACCGATGAGGAAGGTGGCCTCCCGGTCCTCCCAACACTCGTAGATGTTGGGGCAGCCGGCCTCCTGGCAGACGGTGTGCAGCCCTTCCCGCGAGACGAGCCCGCGCAGTTGGGTGTACTCCGGGCCCATCTTGGCCTTGACCTTGATCCACGGCGGTTTGCGCTCGATCGGCGTCTCGGCGTTGCGTGCCTCGATCCGCAGCAGACGCCGCCCCTCAGGGGCGGCCGTTGCGGTTCGCGCTGCCTGGCCGGTCGTCGGCGCGGAGTGCTCGATCGTCACGAAAATGAGCCTACGCCGGACGGCAGGCGTCTATGTGCGTCGGGCGACCGGCGTCACGCCCCAGACGTTGTGACGCCGGACACCGGATAGCCGAAAAAGGGCGTCACACACGTTGGGATCCGGTGCTACGGTCTCCGCCAACAGCGACGACGGAGCCGAGTAGCGCCCCGACCCGCCAGTGCAGAGAGCCGCCGGTGCTGAGAGGCGGTCTGGTGCCGGTGCGCGAAGACCCTCCTGAGCTGCGGGAAGAACGGTGCGGTCACCCGCGCCCAGTAGAGCCCGCCCGGTTGGCCCCGGTCATCAGGTGACGAACGAGGCCCCCGTTTCGGCGGGGGTGAAGGTGTGGTGGCACCGCGAGGTTCCCGCTCGCCCACACCTCCCTGGGGCTGACGCGACGCTTCGCTTCCCCAGGGCGGCGCAGGCGTGGCGATCGACCGAGGAGCAGCCCGCCATGCAACGAACCCTGTCCCACCAACTACCCACCCAGGTCGGCGCGACCGTGCGGATCGCCGGTTGGGTGCACCGCCGCCGACTGCTCAAATCGGTGGCGTTCCTGATCGTGCGGGACGCCGCTGGCCTGGCCCAGGTGGTCGTGACCGACCAGACCGTCCGCGCCGAGCTGGAGAAACTCACCGAGGAGACGGTCGTCGAGGTCACCGCGACGGTCACCGCGAACGACACGGCGCCCGCCGGGGTCGAGCTGACCGACCCGACGGTACGTCCGCTCGGGCCGCCCGCCGTGCCGCCACCGTTCGACCTGTACCGGCCGGCGCTCACCGCGAGCCTGCCCACGCAACTCGACAACGCACCGACTGCGCTGCGGCACCCCACCCGGTCGGCCGCGCTGCGGATCTCGGCGGCTGCGGTGGCCGGGTTCCGGGCCACCCTCGACGCCCGCGACTTCGTGGAGATCCACACCCCGAAGGTGGTCAGCTCCAGCACCGAGAGCGGGGCGAACGTGTTCGCACTGGACTGGTTCGGTGGGCCCGCGTACCTGGCCCAGTCGCCGCAGTTCTACAAGCAGCTGATGGTCGGCGTGTTCGAACGCGTCTACGAGGTGGGTCCGGTCTTCCGGGCCGAGCCGCACGACACCGTCCGGCACCTCGCGCAGTACACGTCGCTCGACGCGGAGTTGGGCTTCGTCGCCGACCACCGCGACGTGATGCGCGTGCTGCGCGACACCCTGGCCGGGATGCTGGGCACGGTGGGCGAGCGGGCCGGCGCGGCCCTGGCGACGCTCGGCGTCGAACCGCCGCAGGTGCCGGCGGAGATTCCGGCGGTGCACTTCACCGAGGCGTTGACGATCGCCGGCGCGCCCGCCGACGAGCCGGACCTCGCGCCCGCGCACGAACGGGCACTGGGCGAGTGGGCCCGCCGCGAACACGGCTCCGACTTCCTCTTCGTCACCGGCTACCCGATGGCGAAGCGCCCGTTCTACACCCACCCGGACCCGGCACAACCAGCGTACTCGAACGGTTTTGACCTGCTCTTCCGTGGTCTGGAGCTGGTCACCGGCGGGCAGCGGCTGCACCGGCACGCCGACTACCTGGCGGCGTTGGCGGCCCGGGGCGAGCCGGTCGAGCCGTACGCCGGGTACCTGGACGCGTTCCGGCACGGCATGCCACCACACGGTGGCTTCGCCATCGGGCTGGAACGCTTCGTGGCCCGGCTGGTCGGTGCGGCCAACATCCGGGAGGTCACCGCGTTCCCGCGCGACCTGCACCGGCTCACCCCGTAGGACGCGCGCCGGCTGCGCGCTGGACCGTGTCGACCCCTGTCAACAGTCGGCGAGCCGGTCGCGCAGCCGGGCCGCCTGCGGCCCGTTGAGGTCGAGCGCGAGCGCCGCCCGGTACGCCGTGGCGGCCTCGTCGGCTCGGCCGAGGCGGTACAGCAACTCGCCGCGGGTGGCGTGGAACCACGGGTAGCCGGCCAGCCCGCCGATCGCTCCCACCAAGGCCAGCCCGGCGGCGGGGCCGTCCCGCTCGGCGACCGCCGCCGCCCGGTTCAGCCGCACCACCGGGGTGTCGTGCACGGTGAGCAGCACGTCGTACCAGGAGATGACCGCATCCCAAGGTGTCCGGTCGTACGACGGGGCGAGGGCGTGGCAGGCGGCGATGGCGGCCTGGACGACGTACCGGTCGGGATTGTCCGGGGTGCGGCTCAGCGCCTGGCCGACCAGCGCAACCCCGCTGGTGATCGCCGCCCGATCCCAGAGCAAGCGGTCCTGCTCGGCCAGGAGCAGCGGCCGGCCGTCGTCGTCGACCCGGGCCAGCCGCCGGGAGTCCTGCAGCAGGACCAGGGCCAGCAGGCCCAGCGCGGTCGGTTCGTCCGGCATCAGGTCGACCAGCAGCCGCGCCAGCCGGAGGCCCTCGTCCGCCAGTCCGACCCGGATCAGGTCGTCGCCGGTGCCGGCCGCGTAACCCTCGTTGAAGATCAGATAGACGGTGGCGGCGACCCCCGCCAGCCGGCCAGGCAGCTCCTCGGCCGGTGGTATCCGGTACGGGATGCCCGCACGCTTGATCTTCAGTTTTGCTCGGGTGAGCCGCTTGGTCATCGTCGCCTCGGGCACCACCAGGGCGCGGGCCACCTCGGCGGTGGCCAGCCCGCCGAGGGTACGCAGCGCCAGGGCCACCTGCGTGTCGAGTGACAACGCCGGATGGCAGCAGGTGAAGACCAGCCGGAGCAGGTCGTCCCGAACGGCCTCGGGCGAGTCCGGTGCGGGATCGAGCAGCGCCAACGCCTCGGCCTCCTTCCCGGCGCGGCGGGCTTCTCGGCGGATCACGTCGACCGCCCGTCGCTGTGCCACGACCAACAGCCACCCGCGCGGGTTGTCAGGTATGCCGTCGCGCGGCCAGGTCTGCAGAGCACGGACGACCGCGTCCTGCGTGGCGTCCTCGGCCAGGTCGACGTTGCCGGTGACGCGGATCAGCGTGGCGAGAATCCGGGACCGTTCGGCCCGGATCACCTGTGCCGCCGCGTCGGCGGCCGGGCCGTGCGGCCTCGCCGCGTCGGCGGCCGGGCCCTGCTGGCTAGCCGCGTCACCGGTCAGCATCGGGTCACAGCGGGATGACGGGGCGTACCTCGACAGCGCCGTTCCAGGCCGCGGGCATCTTCGCGACCGTCGCCACGGCCTCGTCCAGGTCCGCGCATTCCAGCAGGTAGAAGCCGGTCAGGGCTTCCTTGGTCTCGGCGTACGGCCCGTCGGTGGCGAGCACGTCACCGCCCTTGCCGCCGGAGACCCGAACGGTGGTAGCCGTGGCGGTCGGGTAGAGCGCGCTGCCGCCCCGGATCACCGCGCGGGCGGCGGCGCCGAACTCCCGGTACTCCGCCATCTCGTCAGCCTGCTCGGGGCTGCTCCAGTCGACGTCCGCGGTGTAGGTCAGCGCGATGTAGGTGGGCATGTCCGCTCCTCGCGTCCGGGCCGGCGGTGAACGCCGGCCTCAGGTGTCGAGCCGACGCCGGTCGCCGACTCCACCATAGGGACGATCGACCGGACGTCCCACGGGACACTCGGTGCGAAAATTTCCTGCCGGCCACGCCTCGCCGACGACGTGACGCTCAGACCGCGACGAGGGTGGACAGTCGGCGCTCGACCACCGGCAGCACGTCGGCGACGGTGATCGGGCGGCCCAGCTCGGCGGTGAGCGAGGTGACGCCCGCGTCGCGGATGCCGCACGGCACGATCCGGTCGAAGAACGTCAGGTCGCAGTCGCAGTTGATCGAGAAGCCGTGCAGGGTGACGCCCCGGGCCACCCGGATGCCGATCGCGGCGACCTTGCGGGCCGGCCCGCGGTCGTCCTCGGGCACCCAGACCCCGCTGCGTCCCTCGACCCGGCCGGCGGCCAGCCCGAACTCGGCGCACACGTCGATCAGCAGCTCTTCGGTCCGGCGTACGTAGGCGACCACGTCCACCGGGTCGGGCAGCCGCAGGATCGGGTAACCGACGAGCTGCCCCGGCCCATGCCAGGTGATCTTGCCGCCGCGGTCCACGTCGACGACCGGGGTGCCGTCCTCGGGCCGGTCCCACGGTTCGGTGCGCTTGCCCGCGGTGTAGACGCTCGGGTGCTCCAGCAGGAGCACGGTGTCGCCGCGCTCACCGGCCACCACCGACTCGTGCAGGCGCCGCTGCTCGTCCCAGGCGGCCTGGTAGTCGAGCAGGCCGGCACGGACGGCCGTCAGGCCGGAGGTCGTCGTTGTCACGGCGTCCAGCCTAGTCCCGTTACCGGCGATCTTCCCTGGTGAGCCGCCTCACCAGCGAAGATCACGACTGCTGCCGACGCTGGTCCGCGGCCCGCCCGGTGACCGCGTTCGCCCGGCCCGGCCGCGCCGCTCGGTGTCACGTCGCCGCCGCACCGGTCGCGGTGCGGCGGCGACGAACACGCCGAATGACGAGGGCGACGGCGAGCAGCATCGGCACGGCCAGCGTGAGGTAGACCCAGAGCGGGGCGGCGAACGGTGACGGCCGGGGCTCCCACCCACCGAACGCGGCCCCGGTCAGCAGGTCGCCCGGCACCATCAGGTCGGTCGACCCGATCGGCGTGGTCACCAGCACCTCGCGACCGCCGTCGGGCGACAGCGCGGCGAGAACGGCCTGCCGGTCCGTGTCCTGCTCTGTTGCGCTGACATACTGCAGGATGGGGTCGTCGCCGCGCCAGCCGATGATCCCGCTGACCGAGGTGCCGGCCGGCAGGGCCTGGCCGACAGCGTGGCCGGTGGCCGTGTCCAGGAACTCGATCCGCCAGGCGCGCGCCGCCGCCTCCTCGGACGTGCACCGGGGCCCGGCACAGCCGTCGAAGGCGAGCAACGCGAGTCGCCGGCCGTCGGGATGCCAGGCGGCCGGGCCGGCCAGGATTCGCCTGTCGCCCAGATCGACCTGCCAACGAGGGCCGCCGCCAGCCGGGTCGACGACCACCAGACGCTGACGCTCGGCGAGCTGGGCTGGCACGTCCGGCGAGCCGGTGACCGCCACCAGGTCGCCACCGGGTGACCAGGCCCCTGCGCTGTGCGCGGCGAAGGTGCCGACGTCGACCACCCGCTCGGTGCCCCGGAACGGGTCGACGACGAGCAGGTCGTCGGGCTTCTCCGGGTCGTTGAGCTGCTGATTGTCCGGTCCGTAGGTGATCACGTCGTCGTCGTTGCTGCGGGTGCCCAGCACCTGCTGCCCGTCCGGCGACCAGGCCATCGGGTAAACGCCCGTGCTCACCGTGCGACGCTGCCGGCCGGTGGTGAGGTCCAGCAGCTCGCTGGAGTATGGCCGGAGGTAGTGCCGTCCATCCGGGGAGAGCAACCCGTGCCCCTCGCCGATGGGGATCGGGATCAGCCGGTACGCGCCGTCCCGGCCGACAAGCACACCCGTCGACTCGAAGTAGCGGGTGCGGTCGGTGAAGAACACCAGCGCGGCCGGGCCGGCCGGGCGTTGCCCCACGGTGGCCTGCCACAGCCACGGATTGTGCACCCGGCTCGGCACCGCGCCAACCGTGCTGCCGGAAGCCGTGGTGCTGCCGCTGGCAGGGCTGTTCGCAGCCGTGGCGGCCGGCGCGCTGATCGCCACCAGCCCCAGCGCTACCCCGACCACAGCGGAGCGCCGCAGTCGCCTGCCGGTCTCTCTCATCAGCCCATTAGACGCGACGCAAGCCGGAAGCGATGCCCCGCTCGGTCGTGGCGCGGTCTACCGGTCGGCCGGCGGGATGCGCCAGAGCCAGACGTCGTCGACCCGCTGCGGCTCGCCGAAGAGGGCGGTGGCGGTACGTCGGAGCGCCTCCTCGTCGACCTCGAACTTCGCGCCGTGCACCTGGTCGGCGAGCACCACCGTCTCGATCCGCCAGTGCCGCAGGTCGGAGTTGACCTCCTGGATCGTGCCGTCGGTGACGATCGGCACCAACCCGGTACGGCCCGCCTGATCCATCAGCGCGCTCAGGGTGCGCGGCACCGGGCCGATCCGGCCGCGCCCGTCCGGCCCGCCGGGGCCGAGGAAGAACCCGCCCGGAATGGCGAACTCGCCCTGCCGGTGCGACAACGCGTACGCCTGCCAGCGCTGGCCGTCCGGGTAGATGTCGACGGTCAGCGGCACTGGCGTGAGCACCCCGTCCGGTGAGACGTAGTCCCGCCACGTGCCGGAGGTGATGAACCGGGGAATGGGCTCCCGCTCCTTGGTCAGCAACGGGGTGGGCAGCAGCGGCAGCAGGGCCACCGCGAACCCGAGCACCCAGGCCAGCTCCGTGGGGCGGTACCGGGGTGGTGCGGCGCGCAGTTGGTCGACGGCGTACGCCAGCAGTAGCCCGATCACCGGCGCGACCACCAGGGCCAGCCGGGCTGGCAGCGCGGCGTTCACCACCGGCAGTTGTCCGAGCAGGTCGAACGGCATGGGCAGGTCGGTGCGTTGCCCGTCGACCTTGGCGACCGGCCCGAAGGAGAGAAGGGTGAAGATCAGCGCAAGTGCGCCCAGCGCCCAGAGTGTGGCGCGGCGACTGGCGTCGGCCCGCCGCCACAGCGCGACGAAGCAGACCACGGTGAGCACCAGCAGCGGGATGCCGAAGAACGAGTTTTCCTCGGTCGGGTTCGGTGCCAGCGAGGTGCCCAGCCCGACCTCGCCGGCCAGTGAACGGCGTGGGAAGGCGGCGAACGCGGCGATGTCCTCGGAGTGGATCACCGGATTGAAGCCGGTGCCGTGGAACCGTTGCGGCCCGGCGAAGTGCAGCCACAGCGGGTACGACAGCAGCACGCCGGCGGCCACGGCGGTCACCCCGAGCCCGCGCAGGAAGGTGGGCAGCGCGGCGCGGGCCTCGGCCCGGTTGGCCGGGTGCAGCGCCCAGATGGCGACGAACACCCCGAGCGCCAACGCCGCGAAGAAGAGCCCTTCGGCGGCGATCGAGAATGCCACCGCCACCAGCACGCCGAGGATCAGCCCGTCGCGGAGCCAGTGCCCGGGGCGGCGCAGCGCGAACAGCCGCCAGATCAGCAGCGGCACCAGCCAGCCGGCGGTCCAGTTCAGGTGCGCGTTGGCGTGCGAGACCATGCCGGGGGAGTAGGCGATGAACAGGCCACCGACCCCGGCGGCCAGCCGGCTGCGGACCAGGTGCCGGGAGAGCAACCAGTACCAGGTCAGCGCGGTGGCGAGCAGGTTCAGGGTGAGGATCACCAGGAACGTGGCCGGCGGCCCGATCAGGTACGTGAGCGGGGCGAAGACCACCGCGTACACCGTGATCGAGGTGTTGACCGCGAGGTTCACGCCGTCCGGGACGTTGATCAGGTACGTGAAGAGTGGGTTGTCCCCGTGGGTGACCGCGTGACCGCCGAAGGCCAGCAGCCACTCGAAGAGCGCCTGGTCGCTGGAGTTGACGGTGATGGTGCGGACGTTCGGGTCCCGCCACAGCCCACTGGTCACCCAGACGGCGAGGACGAGCGCCACCAGCACGACGATCAGGTCGGCCCGGCGGTCCCGGACGGCGCGCGGCGGTGACGCGGGTGCGGGCCCGGTGGCCAGCGACGGGGAGGACGGCACGCAGCGGACGTTACCAACCGGACCTGGGCAGGCCGGTCAGACCTGCGAGGAGGGGACCGTTGTTGTCGCGTGGGGTTGGGGAGGACTCGCGTCGACGGTTCGGCGTACACCTCGACGGTCGTGAATGTGTGAGCGTGCCCCATGTCATGGCGGCGACACATCGTCGTAACGTCACGGCAATTCGACCGTGACCCAGTTCACAGTCCGCCCTTCCAGGAGGCCGCCGTGCGCCGCTCCTCGTCCATCCTCACCCGCCTGATCGGTGCCGGCGCCGGGCTCGTCCTCGCCGTGGCCGGCGCGGTCGCCATCGCCGCACCCGCCCAGGCCGCCACCCTCACCCAGGTCACCGGGTTCGGCTCCAACCCGGGCAACCTCGCCATGTACGCCTACCGGCCGGACAACCTGCCCGCCAACTCCCCGGCCGTCGTCCTGCTGCACGGCTGCACCCAGAACGCCTCCGGATACTTCGCGAACTCGGGCTGGCAGAAGTACGCCGACCAGTGGAAGTTCGCCCTGATCGTCGCCCAGCAGCCCGCCGGCAACAACGCCAACTCCTGCTTCAACTTCTTCGAGTCGGGGGACACCACCCGGGGTCAGGGTGAGGCGCTGTCGATCAAGCAGATGGTCGACCACGCCAAGACGAACTTCGGGGTGAACGGATCCCGGATCTTCGTCAGCGGGCTCTCCGCGGGCGGGGCGATGAGCGCGGTCATGCTCGCCACCTACCCGGACGTCTTCGCCGCCGGATCGATCATCGCCGGCATCCCGTACCGCTGCGCCACCAGCATGGTCAACGCGTTCAGCTGCATGAACCCCGGCGCGGACAAGACCCCGGCGGCCTGGGGCGACCTGGTCCGCGGGGCGTACTCCGGCTACACCGGCCCGCGGCCCCGGGTGGCCATCTGGCACGGCACCTCGGACACGACGGTCACCCCGCTCAACGGCACCGAGTCCCGCGACCAGTGGACCAACGTGCGCGGCGTCTCGCAGACGCCGACCAGCACCTCGTCGCTGCCCGGCAACACGAGCCTTGAGGTGTACGGCAACGACGATGTACGGCTCTACCGGGTCTCCGGGATGGGGCACGGCACCCCGGTCGACCCGGGTTCCGCGGCTGAGCAGTGCGGCACCGCCGGCGCCTACTTCCTGGACACCATCTGCTCGACGTACCGTGACGCGCTCTTCTTCGGCCTGAACGGCGGCGGCAGTACCCCGACCCCGACCCCCACGGCCACGCCGACCCCCACCCCAACCCCGACCCCCACCCCGACCACGCCGCCGACCTGCGTGACAGCGAGCAACTACGCCCACGTGGCGGCCGGCCGGGCGTACCAGTCGGGCGGCTACGCCTACGCGAACGGCTCCAACCAGCGAATGGGCCTCTACAACACCTTCTACACCAGCGTCCTAAAGCAAACCGCCCCCAACCACTGGGTAATCGGCTGCTAACCCACCCCACCCCCGCCCCCACCCCCCACCCCCCACTGACCCCGTTGATCATGAGGTTATTGCCAGGACACGCCGAGGCGGATGGCAACAACCTCATGATCGACGGGGCGTCAGGCGGTGGGAGCCGCGTCCGGGGTGGCCACCACCGTCTGCACCAGCGCCTCCAGAGCCGGCGGGTCGGTCCGACCGGCCGCGCCGGCGGCCACGCAGGCCAGCTGCGCCTCGATCTGGTCGGCCCGCCACCGCGCCTCGTGCTGGTGGCCGTCAGCGAGGGTACGCCCGAACCCGGTCAGCCCGACCACGTCGGCGTGCCCGCCGGCCCAGCGCAGCAGCGTCGAGTTCGCCGTACCCATCGTCAACGGGATTCGGTCCTGCACCGGCCGAGGTGCGCGCAGCACCGCGTCGTGCACCGTCAGCTCGGCCGCGTCGACGGTGACCGAGGTGCCGACGAGCAGGGCACGGACCGCCTCGGCGACGGCCACGCAGCGGCGGACCCGGCCGGCCACGTCGGGGCGTTCCCGGCCCACCGCGCGCCACTCGCCCGGGGGTGTGACCGGCGCCGACACCGAGCCGGGCCCGGCCGCCGGAGACCAGGTCGAGGGTGGCCACGTCGGTCGCGAGCAGCATCGGCTCCCGTACGCCGAGGTTCGACACGTCCGAGCCGAGCCCGATCGTCGAGGTCACTGACGCGGCGGCGGCCAGCGCCACGAACGGTGACGTCACGTCGCCGGGGTGGTCGGCGGCGAGCAGGGCGTCGAAGCCGGCGGCCTCGGCCCGGCGGGCCAGCTCGACCCAGCTCGCCGCGTCGGTGGGAGTGGCTTGCAGGGAGAAGGTCGCCATCGGCCCACGCCGGCCCATCGGCCAGCCGGTGAGCGCCGATTCTGCCCAGGGCCGAACCATCGGGGGTAGGCAGGGCGTTGTCGTGCCCAGCCGTTGAAGAGCCCCCGACGCCGCCTTCTGCGACGCCGCCGGCCTCGGCCCGGCGGCTCAGCTCACCGCGTCGGGTTCAGAGCCGCGTGCAGGGCTTCGGGAAGGGTGGGGTGGCGGAACGGGTACCCGGCTCGGGTCAGGACCGTTGGCACGACTCTCGTGCTGGTCAGGGCCTCGTGGGCGAAGCCGCCGAGGGCCACCTTGAGCGCCAACGCGGGGATCGGGATGATCGCCGGCCGGTGCAGTTGCCGGGCGAACTCCCGGGTGAATTCGGCGTTGGTGACCGGGTTCGGGCCCACCACGTTGACCGGGCCGGCGATGTCATCGTGGTCGAGCAGGAAGAGGGTCGCGTCCAACCAGTCGGCCATCGAGATCCACGGCAACCACTGCCGGCCACTGCCCAGCCGGCCGGCGATGCCCAGCCTGAACGGCAGCAGTTGCGGCTTGAGGAGCCCACCGTCGCGATGCAGTGGCAGTCCGGTCCGCAGTCGTACCACGCGTACCCCGGCGTCCTCGGCCGGCCGGGTCGCGGCCTCCCACACCCGGCAGACGTCGGCCAGAAAGCCCTCGCCAGCCGGCGAGTCCTCCTCGACCACCCGGTCGCCGGTGTTACCGTACCAACCGACGGCCGAGGAGTTGAGCAGCGTCTTCGGCCGATCGGCCGCCGGCAGGCCGGCGATCGTGGTCGCCAGCGTGGTGGTGCTGTCCACTCGGCTGGTGCGGATCAACCGCCGGTAGTCGTCGTTCCAGCGCTTGTCACCGACGCCCGCGCCGGCAAGGTTGACCACGACGTCCGACCCGGCGACGGCGGCCGGGTCGAGCTGCCCGGCGGCCGGGTCCCACCGCAGCTCCTGCGGCACGCGCGGCGCACGACGGACCAACCGGGTGATCTGGTGCCCGTCGGCGACGAGCCGGTCGGCCAGTCGAGTGCCGAGAAAGCCGGACGCGCCGGCCAGAAGGATCCGCATACCCCCATCTTCGCCCAGAACACCGCCCACGGATGCGCCCCCGCGGATGGGTCAGGCCTTGAGGGCTGGGCGTAGGTCCGCCAGGAGACGCTCCACTTCGGCGTAGGACTCGGGGCTCAGGGGGCCTTGCGTCAGGGTGGCCAGGTTCTCGTCCGCCTGTGCGACCGTGCGCAGGCCGGGGATCGGCACGGTACGCGGACTGCGTGCGAGCAGCCAGCCCAGCGCGCCCTGTGCGAGGGTCCGCCCGTCGGCGGTGAGCGCCGCGCGGACCTGCTCCACCCGGGCCGCCCAGCGGGGCGTCGGCCGGCCGTCGGTGAACCACTCCAGCCACTCCGGCGCCCGACCGCGCACGTCGTCCGCCCCGACAGCCCGGGTCGACCCGGTGAGCAGCCCCATCGCCAGCGGCCCACGGTTGAGGCTGGCCAGGTCGTGACTGTCGCAGACCGCCAGCACCGCGGCGTTGTCGCGCAGCACCGACTCGTCGTGCTGGATGGCGGCGCAGTGCGGGCCGGCCGCCGCGAACGCCTCCGCCGAGGCCGGGTCGTCGGTGCTCCAGCCGTACGCGCGGATCTTGCCCTGGTCGACCAGGGCCTCCAGGGTGCCGATCAGGTCGAGCGCGGCGGGCACCGGCAGTTCGTTGATGTGCAGTTGGTAGAGGTCGACGTGATCGGTGCCGAGCCGGCGCAGCGAGTCTTCCAGGCTGCGGACCGCGAACGCCGGGCTGGCGTCAGTGCCGAGCGCCCGCCGGGTGCTCTCCTCGCTGACGTTGCCGAACTTGGTGGCGATCACCGCGCGGTCCCGCCGACCGGCCAGGGCCTGGCCCAGGATCCGCTCGCTGTGCCCGGCGCCATAGTTGCTCGCCGTGTCGAACAGGGTCACTCCGAGGTCGAGCGCGCGGTGGATGGTGCGGATCGACTCGTCGTCGTCCACCTCGCCCCAACCGAACGGCTGCCCGTCGTTACCCCAGAGCGGGCCACCGATGGCCCAGCACCCCATCCCGATCGCGCTCACCGTGATGCCGCTGCGTCCCAGCGTCCGTGTCGTCGTCATGTGATCAGCCTCCAACCTGGAGCGCGCTCCAGGTCAAGTACTAGCATCTCGGGCCATGAGCGGTTACGCCCCCTCGGAGGCCGCCCGCCGCAGCGGCTTCAGCCTCGACACCCTGCGGTACTACGAGAAGATCGGCCTGCTCGCCGACGTGGAGCGGACGGCGGGCGGACAGCGGGTCTTCACCGATGACGACCTCGGCTGGCTGGTGCTGTTCCGCTGCCTGCGCGACACCGGGATGCCGATCGCCCAGATGTGCCGTTACGCGCAACTCGCCCGCGAGGGCGAGCACACCGCCGACGAACGGCGCGAGCTGTTGCAACGGCACGCGACCCAGGTCGAGGAGCAGATGCGTCTGCTCCAGCTTCAGTACGACCACCTTCGGGAGAAGATCCGCTTCTACGAGCGGCTGCCCGGCCCGGTGCCGGAGGTCGAGCAGGCCGGGGCAGCCACCCGTTCCCGCGTCTAGACGGGACACCCGTCAGCCGGCGGCGCGGTCAGGCCGAGGAGTGCCTCGGCGGCGCGGTCAGGCTGAGGAGTGCCTCGGCGGCGCGGTCAGGCCGAGGAGTTCCTCGGCGGTACCGGGTCGGCCGGTGAGGAAGTTCAACGCGCTGACGAGCCGCTTCTCCTCGTAGCGGAAGTGCGACTCCAGCAGCGCGGCCAACCCGTCCAGCTCGGCGCCCACCTGGGCGAACGGCACCGCCGTGTCGCCGGCCAGCAACGCCTCGACCCGCTCCAGGACCCCCGCCACCACCTCGTGATCGGTGATCAGGTTCGCGATGACCGGGCGCAGCTCAGGGACCTGCTCGGCCAGCAGGCGAAACGCGCCCGCGTCCTCACCGGTGTGGTGTCGCCCAAGTGCGGTGCAGAACGTCAGGCAGTGCGCCCGCAGGTCCCGGGACGGGCGGGCATCACCCGCGGTGTCGAGGCTTGCGCTGAGACGGGCCAGTTCCGCGCTGAGCCAGAGGTGGATCTCGATCATCTGGTTGCCGACGGCAGCGAGCCGGCCGGTCGGTGAATCGGTTGGGTGCACGTTTGTCCCATGCTGTCCCCGCGCCTCCATGCCCACGACGGCCTTCGTGCCGGGTGCACCGCGACGCTGCACCGGAGCTGATCCCAGTGGGTCATGGCCTGGTCGGCTCGTCGGTCTCCTCGACGTCGTGCCAGCGTGCACGCCAGGCAGCCTCATGGGCCTCGTGGCTGGTGCGCTCCTGGAAGACGGCGGCCCGCAGCGCCTGCCGGGAACTCGACATCACCAGCACCTCCACGGCCACCAGCCCCACACAGATCACGGTCGCGAGGATGAGCGCGCCGAGTGCCGGCAGGTGCTGGGCGATCGGCAGGGCCACCGTGAGCACCAGGATGACGCCGACACGGGTCCAGCTGATGGTGTGCAGGGTACGCAGTTGAAACAACATGTTGACGGCGAAATAGCAGATCAACCCGCCGAAGAACATCGGTACGGCCGGTCCCTCGATCTTCTCGGCGACCCCGCCGGCCGGGTCGGTGATCTTGTGGAGGATCTCCTCGTTGCCGATGGAGAAAAGGATCACCCCGGCGATCATCGGCAGGTAGATGTACGCGTACGCGTCACGAGCCATCGCCACCCGCGGGCCACCCTCCGCCGCGTGCAGGGCGATCCGGGCGGCGGGCCCGATGAAGTCGAAGTGCGCCCACCAGAGCGCAGCCGTGATCACGATGCCGAGCGCGGCGGCCGCCACTGCCGGCCAGGTGACCGCCTTGCCGAGCAGGTTGCCGCCCACACCCGTGGAGATCACGGACTCACCCAGCGCGATGATCAGGATGAGGTCGTAGCGCTCCGTCCAGTGTTCAGCGCTGGTCACCCCCCAACCCCAGGTGCCGACGATGAAACCGGTGGCGTACTGCACCACCACCACGGCGATCCACAGGCTGTCGCGGACCGTCGCGGCCTGGTCGGGGTCGCCGATCTGCGGCGGGATCAGCGCGGCGGCCAGCAGCAGCACGATGCTCACCGCCAGCTCCGGCGCGAACCGCCGCAGTTGCCGGCGCTCCTGCGGGCTGTCCCGCACCACGTGCTGATACAGGATCCAGTGGATGCCGCGGACCACGACGTAGCTGATGGCCACCAGCATCGGGCCGGCCGCACTGCCCTTCGGGTCGCTGAACGCCTGCGGCAGCCCGAGCGCGAACGCGAACAGGGCGGCCATCGCGATCACCATGAGCACCGGGACGTAGCCCTCGCCGAGCCGGACCCGGGTGGCGACCAGGCTGTGCACCACCCAGCACCACCAGAGCACGGCGAGCACCAGACCGGCATGCAGCACCTGTTTGCCGGAGATGTTCGCGGCGGTCGCCCGGGTGATGATGAAGAACGAGAAGACGAAGACCAGGTCGAAGAAGACCTCGAACCTGTCCACCCGGGCACCGGGGGCGATCGGGACGGCAGGCCCCAGCTGCCCACCCCGCCGGTAGCCGCCCACGGTCCCACTCTGGCAGCGTCCGGTCTGGTCGGTGGCCCGAACGGCGATGGCGGCGGTGTCGGGCGTTACCTCTGGCCCGGGGCGGGAAAACACCTGGACCGGCCTTCATTCGGTCCGGAGCGCCGTCTGTCGGCGCGAAGGCCGAATCATGGCCGCCAGCGGCCTCCGGCAGCAGGGCCGGTCGGTCCGACCCACCCTGGACAAGGATGGATCATGACGACGAGCAAGCCGATCACCACTTCGTTCGCCCACAACTCCACGGCCATGGACGTGATCCGGGGCGTGGACCTCGTCGGGCGGCGGGCGATCGTCACCGGCGGGTCGTCCGGCATCGGCGTGGAAACCGCCCGTGCCCTGGCCAGCGCCGGTGCGGAGGTCACCCTGGCCGTCCGTAACACCGACGCCGGCCAGAAGGCCGCCAACGACATCACCGGCACCACCGGCAACGACCGGGTCATGGTCGCCCCGCTGGACCTCGCCGACCAGAATTCGGTCGCCGACTTCGTGGCCAACTGGGACGGCCCGCTGCACATCCTGGTCAACAACGCCGGGATCATGGCCGCGCCGGAGATGCGCACCCCGCAGGGCTGGGAGATGCAGTTCGCCACCAACCACCTGGGGCACTTCGCGCTCGCCACCGGGCTGCGACCGGCGCTCGCCGCCAGTGGCGGGGCCCGGATCGTCTCGGTCAGCTCCGCCGCCCACCTACGCTCACCGGTGGTCTTCGACGACATTCAGTACGAGCGTCGGGAGTACGAGCCGTGGCAGGCGTACGGGCAGTCGAAGACGGCCAACGTGCTCTTCGCCGTGGAGGCGAGCCGCCGCTGGGGCGACGACGGCATCCTGTCCAACTCGCTGATGCCCGGCGCGATCCAGACCAACCTGCAGCGCTACGTCAGCGAGGAGGAGCTCAACCGGCTCCGCGCGGGCAACGCGGCAGCCTGGAAGACCGTCGAGCAGGGTGCCGCCACCTCGGTGCTGGTTGCCGCGTCGCCGTTGCTCGACGGTGTGGGTGGGCGCTACTTCGAGGACTGCCAGGAGGCCGCCCCCGCCCAGCCCGGCGGGCGGACCGGCGTCGCGGACTACGCGCTGGACCCGGAGGCCGCCGAGCGGCTCTGGCAGGTCTCGACCGCCCTGCTGAAGGGCTGAGGCCGCAAACGATGGGCTGAGGTCGCAAACGATGGGCTGAGGTCGCAAACGATGGGCTGAGGTCGCAAACGGAAGGGCGCCCCGGTCGACGACCGGGGCGCCCTTCGGCGTTGGTGCGGGATCAGGCCAGGCCCAGCTCCGACTCGAAGTTGCCGGCCTCCAGCCGCTCCTTGACCGCGGTCAGGAAGCGAGCGGCGTCGGCGCCGTCGATCAGCCGGTGGTCGTAGGACATGGCCAGGTAGACCATCGACCGGACCGCGATGACCTCGCCCAGCTCCGGGTCGTTCACCACGACCGGACGCTTCACCACGGCACCCGTGCCGAGCATCGCCGACTGCGGCGACGGCACGATCGGGGTGTCGAAGAGGGCGCCCCGGCTGCCCGTGTTGGTCAACGTGAAGGTCGCCCCGGCCATCTCGTCCGGGGTGATCTTGTTGGCCCGGGTGCGCTCGGCCAGGTCGGCGATCCGCTTGGCGATGCCGCCCATGTTGAGCTCACCGGCGTTGTGGATCACCGGCACGAGCAGCCCGCGCTCGGTGTCCACGGCGATGCCGAGGTGCTCGGCGGCCGGGTAGGTGATCGTGCCGCCGTCCAGGTCCATGCTGGCCTGGATGATCGGGTGGGTCTGGAGCGCCTCGATGGCGGCGAGTGCGAAGAACGGCAGGAAGGACAGCTTCACGCCGTGCTTGGCCTGGAACGAGTCCTTGGCCTTCACCCGCAGCTTGGCGACCTTGGTGACGTCGACCTCGACCACCGTGGTGAGCTGGGCCGTCTCGTGCAGCGACTGCTGCATCCGCTTGGCGATGGTGGCCCGGATGCGCGGCAGCTTCTCGGTGGTGCCCCGCTTGCTGCTCGGCTGCGGCTTCGCGGCCGGCTTGGCCGGGGCCGCCGACGGTGCGGCGGCCGGCTGCGCGGCGGCGGGAGCGGCCTTGGCGGCCTTCGCCTTCTCGGCCGCGTCGAGGACGTCCTGCTTGCGGATCCGGCCACCCACACCGGTGCCGTTGACCGAGGACAGGTCGACACCGTGCTCACTGGCGAGCTTGCGCACCAGTGGGGTGACGTAGCCGGCGGCCTCCTCACCACCACCCTGCGCGGGGGCGGACGGGCGCGGCGGCGTCGGCGCCGCCGCGGCCGGCTGCGAAGCCTGCTCGGTCTTCGCCGGCTGCGCCGAGCTCTCGGTCTCCGCGTCCGGCTCGTTGTACGACAGGCCCGGCGTCGGCTCCTGCACCTTCGGCTTCGGCGCGGCTTCCGCCTTCGGCTCGGCCTTTGGCGCCGGCGCGGCCTCCGCCTTCGGCTCGGGCTTCGGCTCGGGCTTCGCCTGCGCGGGGGCCGCACCGGCAACGCCGATGATGGCCAGGTCGGCGCCGACCGCGGCGGTCTCGTCCTCGGCGACCTTGATCTCCAGCACGGTGCCGGCGACCGGCGACGGGATCTCGGTGTCCACCTTGTCGGTGGAGACCTCCAGCAGCGGCTCGTCCACCTCGATGGTCTCGCCGACCTGCTTGAGCCAGCGCGTGACCGTACCCTCGGTGACGCTCTCACCCAGGGCCGGCATCTTCACCGCGGTGCCCTCGCCCGACGGCGCGGCGGCCGGAGCCGGCGCCTCGTCCTGCGCCACCTCGTCGGCGGTGCCCTCGGCGGCGGCGGTCGGCTCGCTGACCGGCTCGACCGCGGCCGGCGCCTGCTGCTGCTCCTGCGGGGCGGCCTCGCCGCCGCCGGTCGACTCGCCCTCACCGGCGATGACGGCCAGCTCGCTGCCGACCTCGGCGGTCTCGTCCTCGCCGACCACGATCCGGCTCAGCACGCCCGCCGCGGGCGACGGGATCTCGGTGTCGACCTTGTCGGTCGAGACCTCGAGCAGGGGCTCGTCGACCTCGACCGTGTCGCCCTCCTGCTTGAGCCAGCGAGTGACGGTGCCCTCGGTGACGCTCTCGCCGAGCCGGGGCATGGTGACCGATACCGGCATTTTCTGAGACTCCTTCATTCCCCTGGTGGGATCTTCGCCCGTCGCCGGACGCCGCGGTTGGATGATCAGGCGTGTGCGTGCAGCGGCTTGCCGGCGAGGGCCAGGTGCGCCTCGCCCAGGGCCTCGTTCTGGGTCGGGTGGGCGTGCACGAGCTGGGCGACCTCGGCCGGGTAGGCCTCCCAGTTGTAGATGAGCTGCGCCTCACCGATCAGCTCACCCACCCGGGCGCCGATCATGTGTACGCCGACCACCGGGCCGTCCTCGACCCGGACCAGCTTCACGAAGCCGGTGGTCTTGAGGATCTGGCTCTTGCCGTTGCCACCCAGGTTGTAGTTGTACGTCTTGACCTTGTCGGCGCCGTACTGCTCCTTGGCCTTGGCTTCGGTGAGACCCACCGACGCCAACTCCGGGTCGCAGTAGGTGACGCGCGGGATGCCGACCTCGTCGATCACGGCGGGGGTCTGCCCGGCGATCTCCTCGGCCACGAAGATGCCCTGCTGGAAGCCCCGGTGCGCGAGCTGGAGGCCGGGCACGATGTCGCCAACCGCGTAGACGTTCGGCACGCTGGTGCGCAGCCGCTCGTCGGTCAGCACGTAGCCGCGGTCCATCTTGACGCCCTGCTCCTCGTACCCGAGGTTGGCGGTGTTCGGGCCGCGACCCACGGCGACCAGCAGCAGCTCGGCCTCGACGGTCTCGCCGCCGGAGATGGTCAGCTTGACGCCGCTCTCGGTCTTCTCGACCTTCTCGAACGGCTTGCCGACCTTGAAGTTGATCTTCCGCTTGCGGAACGCCCGCTCCAACGCCTTGGACGACTCCTCGTCCTCGGCGGCGACCAGTCGGGGCAGCGCCTCGACGATCGTCACGTCCACACCGAAGGACTTCCACACGCTGGCGAACTCGACGCCGATCACGCCGCCACCGAGCACGATCACCGACGACGGCACCCGGTCCATCGTGAGCGCGTGGTCACTGGTGATGATCCGCTCGCCGTCGACCTCCAGGCCCGGCAGGCTCTTGGCGTACGAGCCGGAGGCCAGGACCACGTTGCGGCCGGTGTAGCGCTTGCCGTCGACCTCGACCACGTTCTTGCCGACCAGCTTGCCGTGGCCCTCGACGATGGTGATCGCCTTGTTGCCCTTCAGCATGCCCTGCAGGCCCTTGTAGAGGCGGGCGATCACGCCGTCCTTGTACGAGTTGACCCCGGCCATGTCGATGCCGATCAGCTCGGCCTTCACACCGAACTGCTCCGACTCGCGGGCCTGGTCGGCGATCTCGGCCGCGTGCAGCAGCGCCTTCGTCGGGATGCAGCCGTTGTGCAGGCAGGTGCCGCCGAGTTTGCCCTTCTCGACCAGCGCGACCTTCAGGCCCAACTGGACGGCGCGCAGCGCGGTCGCGTAGCCGCCGCTGCCACCTCCGAGAATGACAATGTCGAAGGTCGCTTCGTTCGGCTCGCTCACGTCCAACTCCCAGGTCGCGTCGCTGCATCGGGGGTCACAGAGGTGTAACACAGACACACCCCACCTCGGTCATCTTGTCACCACCGGGCACAGGGTGCGTACCGAGGTGCCCAACGACACGTCATCGACACGTACCCTTGGCACCGTTGTCGATGACGGAACGTGGGGGAGAGGTCCGGTGGGGTTGTTCCGGCGCCGCAAACAGGCGACTGTGCCGAGCCATGACCGTGCCGCCGATCGGGGCGACCTGGACCATCTGGAGAACTTCATTCGGAGCCGGCGCGGGGTCGAGGCGTACATCGAGCCCCGGACGACGGTGACGGAGACCACGGTCATCCTGATCGCCGACGACGGAGAGTGGACCCGCCGCCGCATCGACGGCCCGGACGGTGCCCGACGCTTCGCGTACCGGATGGGCATCCCGGTGTACGACGTCCGGCTGATGGGCTACCCGCAGCGGATGCGCGACTTCAACGAGCGCCGCAAGCGTCGACCCGAGCGGAGCTGAGACGCGCGGAGGGGCCCCTGAACCGGGGCCCCTCCGCCTACTTCCGTCAGCCGTTGGCCGCGACGTCCTCGACGAGCTGCACCAGCGTGCGGACCGGCACGCCGGTGCCGCCCTTGGTCCAGTAACCGGTCGGTTCGCCGGAGTGGTAACTCGGCCCCGCGATGTCGATGTGCGCCCACGCCACGTCGTCGGTCACGAACTCGCGCAGGAACACCCCGCCCTGCAGCATGTGACCGGCCCGGTCCATCCCGGCGTTGACCTGCGAGATGTCCGCCACATCGGACTCCATGCCCTTACGCACGTCCTCCGGCAGCGGCATCGGCCAGGCGGGCTCGCCGACCGCGTCGCCGGCCACCTGGACCCGCTCGCACAGCTCCGGAGTGCCCATCACACCAGCGACCCGCTTACCCAGCGCGACCACCTGGCCGCCGGTCAGGGTCGAGGTCTCGAACAGGTAGTCGGTGCCGTCCGCACAGGCGCGGGCGATGGCGTCGCCCAGGACCATCCGGCCCTCGGCGTCGGTGTTGAGCACCTCGACCCGCTTGCCGTTGAACATGGTGATCACGTCACCCGGCCGGTAACTGGTGCCCGACGGCATGTTCTCCGCCATCGGCAGGTAGGCGCTGACCGCCACCGTCGGCTTCAAAGCGGCGATCGCGAGCATGGCCGCGCCCACCGCAGCCGCGCCCCCCATGTCGGACTTCATCTCCCACATGCCCTGCGCGGGCTTGATCGAGATGCCGCCGGTGTCGAAGGTGATCCCCTTGCCGACCAGCGCGACCCGCTTGCCGTTACCGCCGCCCTCCGGCGTGTAGGTGAGCTTCACCAGCCGGGGCGGGGCCTCCGAGCCCTGGCCGACCGCGACGATGCCGCCGTACCCACCGGCGGCCAGCGCCGCCTCGTCCAGCACCTCGACGCCGAGGCCCGCGGCACGGGCGGCGTCGGCGACCGCGTCGGCGAACGACGGCGGACGCAGCTCGTTCGGTGCGGTGTTCACCCAGTCCCGGGTGAGCCGGACCGCATCCGCCACCACCTGTGCCCGGACGACCTCCGCCTGGGCACCCGCGTCTCCGGCGTCCGGCACCGCGACGAGCACCTCGGCCACCGGCTCCCGCCGGGTCGGCTGGGGGCGGGTCTTGTAGCCGGCGAACCGGTACCCGCCGAGCAGCGCGCCCTCGGCGACCGCGCGCAGCTCAGCCGACGCGTCCGAGTCGTCGGGCAGCGGCAGGGCCAGCGCGACCTTGGACGCACCGGCCAGAGCCCGGATCGCCGAACCCGCGGCCCGACGCAGCGTCTCCGGCGCCGGGGCGGCACCCGACGGCTCCGGGCCGAGCCCGACTGCGGCCACCAGCGGGGCGGTCACCGTGCCCAGCGTGGCCAGCTTGATGACCTCACCCGGCCCACCGGTCGCGCCGAGCAGCGCCAGCGTCTCGGTCAGCTTGCCGTCGAAGGCGGCGGCGATGCTCTCCGCGCCGCTGGCGAGCAGCAGGGTGCCGGCGAGGCCGCTGGTGGCGCCCTGCTCTCCGGGCTGGCTGTGCACGCCGATCACGATCGCGTCGACGGCGAGCTCGGCCGGGTCGGTGTCGACCAGGCTCAGGTTGGTGGTGCGGGGTGATGTCACTGAAGCTACTCCGGGCGGGCCGGGCCGGTCGCGGGGTCGCGTACCAGCGGTGAAGGTCTCCGGCGGAACGTACCCGCCGGACGTGATGGCTGTCCCGCCGACAGCGCCAGCGGGCTCCCGCCGATGCTAACCAGCGACGTTGCCCCCGGTAAGTTGCCACCCATGACCGACGTGACCTTCGACGCCGCCGCGACCCGGCTGCGCCGTTCCCCGCTGCACGAGCGGCACATCGCCGCCGGCGCCAAGTTCGCCCCCTTCGGGGGTTGGGAGATGCCGCTGGAGTACGCCGGCGGCGGGGTGCTCAAGGAGCACACCGCGGTGCGTACCGCGGTCGGGGTCTTCGACGTGTCGCACCTGGGCAAGGCCCGGGTGAGCGGCCCCGACGCGGCCGACTTCGTCAACGCCTGCCTCAGCAACGACCTGGGCCGGATCGGTCCGGGCCGGGCGCAGTACACGCTCTGCTGTGACGACGCCACCGGCGGTGTGGTCGACGACATCATCGCCTACCTGTACGCCGACGACCACGTCTTCCTCATCCCGAACGCGGCGAACACCGGCGAGGTGGTGCGTCGGTTGCGCGCCGCGGCGCCCGCGCAGGTCACCGTGACCGACGAGCACGAGGCGTACGCCGTGCTGGCCGTGCAGGGCCCCCGCTCGGCCGAGTTGCTGGCCGCTCTCGACCTGCCCACGGAGCACGGCTACATGAGCTTCTCCGCGGCGAACCTGGCCGGGGTGGAGCTGACCGTCTGCCGTACCGGCTACACCGGCGAGCTGGGTTACGAACTGGTGGTGCCGGCGGAGCACGCGGTGACCGTCTGGGACGCGCTCTTCGCCGCCGGGGAGGCGTTCGACCTGCGGGCGTGCGGCCTGGCCGCCCGGGACACGCTGCGTACCGAGATGGGCTACCCGCTGCACGGGCAGGACCTCTCCCTGGAGATCACCCCGGTGCAGGCCCGCTCCGGCTGGGCGGTCGGTTGGGACAAGCCGGCCTTCTGGGGCCGTGCCGCGCTGCTCGCCGAGAAGGCCGCCGGCCCCCGGCGTACGCTGCGCGGCCTGGTGGCCGTAGACCGGGCCATTCCGCGGCCCGGGATGACCCTGCACGTCGGTGACACCCAGGTTGGCGAGGTGACCAGCGGCACCTTCTCCCCAACCCGCAAGCAGGGCATAGCGCTGGCCCTCCTGAACACCGACGCCAACCTGTCCGAAGGCGACGAGGTCGAGGTCGACATCCGCGGCCGCCGAGCCCCCCTGACCCTAACCAAACCCCCCTTCGTAAACCCCTCAGTGAAGTAACCCCCTCCGGGCTCCCGCCCCCGCCCCCGCCCCCGCTCTGTTGATCATGAGGTTATTGCCACGACACGCCGACGGCGGTGGCAATAACCTCATGATCAACGCCGTGGGGCGGGGCAGGGCCGGGTGGGCGGGGCAGGGGGAGTGGGGGTGGGGGGCTAGGGGGTTGGGGGTTCGCCGGAGTCTAGGACTGCTTGGGTCCAGCCGCCCTCTATGACGCCGGTGGCGTCCAGGACCGCCCAGTCGACTACGTCGGTCGCCTCCACCACCACCGGAGCGCCGATCCGGACGCTCGGGTCGGTGGCGGCGTCGCTGGCGCTCACACCGACGATCCGCTCCGCGGCCTCCCACGAGGTGACGCCCGCCCAGACGTACTCCGGGCCGTCGTCGCCGGGCAGGCCGTACTTGACCACCAGCTGCGACTCCGCCGGGAGTTGGCCCGCGACGAACCGGGCCCGCGCGTCACCCAGGGCCGCCCGGGCGGTGGCGACCGCCCGGCTCATCGCGTCACCCGAGCGGGCGTAGCGCACGTCCGGTTGGATCCCGGAGAACAGGGTCGCGCAGGCTGCCGCGTAGTAGCGCCCGTCCGGCCCCCGGTGTCCGGCGGGCGGTCGCAGGCTGAGGAACGAGTCGGCCTCCGGGTCGGTCGCCGGGTCCAGTTCCAGGCGCAGCAGCACCGGGGCGGTCGCGCCGTGCTGTTCCGGGTTGCCGTACGCCACCGCGATGTCGTGCCCGGTGACCGTGGCCAGCACCGGCAGCTGCACGAACGCCGGCACCTCCTCGCCGGTGAGCCCGTCGGTCCAGTCCCGCAGCAGCCGGCGTGCCGCTCCGGTCATCACCGCACCCCAGGCTCGGGTGAGGTGGTCGGGAACCCCCTGGGTCTGCAACTCGAGCAGCCCGAAGCGGCGCAGCCCCTTGGTGGTGAACCACAGCCCTTCGGTGTCCGACGAGTACGGCACCAGCACCCAGTCGACCAGCCGGATTCGGCCCTGCTCGTCGGGGAGTGAGCGCAGTGCGGTCGCCGGGTCGAGGAACTGCAGGCCGAAGACGTCCACCACGTCGCTGTCGACGGACTCCGCCACAGCAGCGGCGACCGCGCGGGCCGCCCACTCGTGCGCGGGCGGCCAGCCGGGCCGGTATTCGGCCTGCACGACCACCAGGTGGGTCGCCGCGGCGAGCCGGGCCAGTTGCTCCTCGGTGGCGCCGAACGCGGTGAGCAGGTCCGGCGGCAACTCGGGGAAGTCGGCGATGGGCCGGGTGTCGACGCTCATCAGCGGGCTGTCCAGCATCTGCCGGGCCAGGCCGTGCACCGGCTCGGCCAGCCGGCCGGTCAGCGCCGCCACCGCGGTCTTCGCGCTGACCTTCGGTAGCCCCGCCATCGGCACCAGGTAGGTCGCGCTGAGCGACTCCGGCACCGGTACGGGCAGGAAGTCGTCCGTGATGAGCATTCTGGGATCCCCCGGTGGCCGACGCCGGTGCTGTCTGTCGAGCCGAACGCTACCCGGCCCGCCGCGCCCGGTTCAGCCGGACAGCACCAGACCCAGGTAGACCAGCGTGGTGACCACCTCGACGGTCGCGCCGAGGACGTCCCCGGTCATCCCGCCCAGCCGTCGTACCACGTGGGTCAGCAGACCGACCGCGACGGCGAGCGCGACCGCGACGGCCAGCGGCCCCTGCCATGGGCGGCCCGGCACCGCGGGCACCGCCAGCAGCGCGACGGCGACCGCGCCGACGGCCAGTGCCACCGGGCCGACCGTGCCGGCCACGAGCGCGCCGAGCCCGTCCGGCCGGGCCGCCGGCACACCCCGCCGACAGGCCACCGTGACGCCGAACCGCCCGGCGGCGGTCGCCGCGGCCACCGCCGCGAGACACGCCGGCCAGGACCGCCCCGCCAGGTCGGCGAGCGCCGCCGCCTGCACCAGGAGTACGACCACCAGGGCGACCACCCCGAACGGGCCGACGTCCGGCTTCTTCATGATCTCCAGCGCGGCCGCCCCCCGCCGGTACGAGCCGAGCGCGTCCACGGTGTCGGCCAGCCCGTCCAGGTGCAGCCCGCGGGTGAACAGCGCCGCGGCGCCAACCGTCACACCCGCGGCCACCAACGGGGGAGCGAACGCGCCGGTCAGCAGCAGCACGCCGGCCAGCAGGGCACCGAGCAGCGCGCCAACCACCGGGGCGAGAGCCATCGCGGTGCCGGCGACGGGGCGGTCGATTCGTCCGGCCCGCACCGGCAGCGTGGTGAACGTGGTGAGGGCCAGCCGGGTTCCCGCGAGGAACCGCGACTCAGCCGGCACGCCAGCCCGACGCCGGCTGCTCGTCCGCCCCGGTGCTGGCCGGGCCCGGGCCCTCCGGCTCCGGCTCGGCGAAGTCGGGCTCGGTGAAGTCTGGCTCGGTCAAGTCGGGCTCCGGTTCGTCGGGGGCCGGGCCCGGCTCCTCGACACCGCCGAGCGACTCGTCACCGCCCAGCGACGGGTGGACCGGCAGAGCGGCGGCCAGCGCCAGCACCGAGCGCAGCAGCGGGAGCGCGACCAGCGCGTTCGCGCCCTCGCCGAGATCCAGCCGCAGGTCGAGCAGCGGGGTGAGACCGAGCACGTCGGCGGCGAGCCGTACCGCCGGGTGCCCGCCGTGGTCGGCGAGCAGGCACCAGTGCCGGGCCTGCCCGGCCAGGTCGCGGCTGACCATGCCGGCGGCCACCCCGACCGGCCCGTCGAGCAGCACCGGCAGCCGGCGGGCGGTCGCGCCGAGCAGCACGCCGGTGGCCACCGCCACGTCGCCGCCGCCCAACTCGGCCAGGATTTCCTTGGCGCCGCGCGACGAGCGGCGGGTGCGGTGCAGGGCGTCGCGTACCGCCGCGCAGCGGATCATCCACGCCGCGTCGTCGATCTCGCCCGAATCGGTGATCACCCGGCCCAGCACGGCCGGCGGCTCCGCGCCGGCGGTCGCCGCGAGCACCGCCGCGGCCGCGGCCTCGGTGCCGGCTCCGCACGCCCCCAGCACCAGCAGTTGTACGCCCGCGTCGGCGGCCTGCTCGGCCAGCCTCCAGCCGTAACGCAGCGCGGACTCCACCTGATCGGGTGAGAGCGCCGGCTGTTCCTCCATCGGAGCGGCGGCCGGAGTGTCCACCACCTGCAGGCTGGCGCCGCTCTCGGCGGCCAGCCGCGCCAACGCGCCCCGGCCTGCGCGGGCCTGTGCGGCCCGGCGCGCAGACTCACCGGCAACGGTGCCGGCCGACGCCCCGCCGGCATGGTCGCCGTGCAGCAGCAACACCCGCACCGAACCCCAGGCCTGCGGGGTCGAGGTGCCCTGGGTGGCGGCGGCGAAACCGACGACCCGGTCCAGCACACCCAGACCGGCCCCCGGTACGTCCAGCGTGGCCAGTCGGTCCACCGCCTGCGGGCCCGCGTACTCGTCGGGCATCGGCAACTCCATGCCCGGCTGGATGACCAACCCGGTGGCCACCACCGGCAGCGCCATGGTCGGTGCCGCCCAGGGGTTTCCGGGCTCCTGGTTCGGGACTACCGGAGGCGTGTGGGTCAGCACGTCGGGCAGCTGCACCTCGGGGGTGGGCTCGGCGTCGGCCCCGCTCGCCACGACCGATGCGGTCGCGGTCGCGGTCGCGGGAGCGGGAGCGGCTGGCACGGTCGTGGTGGCGACCGGCTTCAGCCAGACCGGCTGGCCGGCGACGACCAGCGCCACCGCGTCGCAGGCGTCGGCGACCGCGCGGTTGGCCGCGCCCAGCGCGTCGGTGAACGCCCGGCCCAGCGGGGTGGTCGGCACCAGCGACAGCCCCACCTCGGGGCTCACCAGCACCACCCGCGCCGAGCAGGTGCGGACCGCCTCGGCCAGTTCCGTGATCGTCGCCACGTCGTCGGCGGGCTGGTGGTCCGGGTCGAGAAGCACCGTCACCCAGCCACCCAGGTCGTCGACGAGCAGCGTCTCGTTGGGCTCGGCGGACGCGAGCACGTCGGCCAGCCGGCGTGGCTCCGCGGCGGTCTCCTCGGTGGTCCAGCTGCCCGGCCGTCGGGCGCGGTGCGTCGCCAACCGGGTCGCCCACTCGGTGTCCTCCGGGTCGCCCTCAGGCGCGGTGGCGAGGTAGCGGACCACCGGCGCGTCGGTGACCAGGGACTCGGCGAACTCGGACTTGCCGGACCGGGTCCCGCCGAGCACCAGGACCGTGTTCCACCCGTCTACGGACATGCCCGTACCTTAAGGCCGCCGGTGCTCCCACTGCCTGCCGGCCCGGTGCTCGCCGTCGTTCAGTCGCAGTGTTCGAACCCACTGCCGTAACTGACCCCGCCGGTGGCACCGCCCCACTTCACGCACGTCCCGGCGGCGCTGGCCCGCACCGGCCCCGCGTAGTAGTCGAAGAACCCGCTGTCGGTGCTACGGGCCCGACCCTGCACCTCCAGGTACGCCGAAGCCGCAGTCTTCGCGCCGACCGCGGTGTCCTTGAGGGTGACCACGCAGTTGCCGCCGGTGCCCGGGTGGTACATCAGGAAGACCCGGCCCTTGCGGTGGCCGTCGCTGCCGGTCAGCGTCGCCGAGTCGATCACCTGGTAGCCGCTGCCGCACGCCTGCGCCGCCGTGTACGGGTTGGGCCGGCCCGCCGCGCTGCCGGTGGGCGTCGGTCGGCTGCTGGCCTTCCCGGTGGGGGTGCTGCCCGGCGTCGTGGTGGGCGGGTCGGGGGCGGTCGTCGGCGCGTCGGTCCGCACGCTGGAGCCGGTCGGCGCGGGGGTCGCGGTGCGGCTGGCGCTCGGGGTGCCGCTGGGCGGGGGGCCCGAAGTGCTCGCACCCCCGTCGTCGAGCGCGACGTCGTCCGGGACCGCCGCCGATCCGCCGGCGAGCGCCGGCGGACGCTCCGTCCCACCCGGCTCCCCACCGGGCCGCAGAGCCACCACGGCCACGGCGATCAGCGCCACGAGAGCGACCGCGCCGGCCACGATCAGCAGTTGCCGGCGCCGGCCGGACGACCTCTCCCGGAACACGTCCTCCCGGGTCGACCCCGACCCGGTCACCGGTGCGGCCGCGAAGCCTGGCGGCGTGCCCACGGCGGCGGCCCCGATCGGCGCGGGTCGCCCGGTCGGCGTCGGCCCGGCCGAGGGCGCCGGCGCGGCCGGCGTGGGGGTCGGGACGGGCGGCGTGGGGGTCGGGACGGGCGGGGTGGCCGGAAGGGCCGAGGGCGTCCCGGGGGTGGGTGCGGCCAGAGCCCACGGTGGGCGGGCGGAGACCGGGATGCTCGCCAGGGTCGAGTCGCGGGCATCGGCGGCGGCAGCGGCCATGTCGGCGGCGCTGCCGAACCGGTCCGCCGGACGCTTCTCCAGCGCGCGGGCGACCACCGCGGCGACCGCCGGTGGGGTGCCCGGCGGCAGCGCCGGCGGCGGCTCCTGTGCGTGCCGGAGCGCCACCGCGAGCGGGTTGTCGCCGTGGAAGGGCGGCTGCCCGGCGAGGCAGAAGTACGCCACTGCGCCGAGCGCGTAGACGTCGGTGGCGGCCGAGACCGACTGTCCGGTGGCCTGCTCGGGGGACATGTACGAGGCGGTGCCGAGCACCATGTTCGCGGCGGTCAGCCCGGCCATGCTGCGGGAACGGGCGATGCCGAAGTCCACGAGCACCACGCTGCCGTCCGCCTTGACCAGCAGGTTGCCCGGCTTTACGTCCCGGTGCACGATGCCGGCGAGGTGGGCGGTGTGCAGCGCGTCCGCAGCCTGTGCCAGCACCGACATGGTGGTGGCCGGATCCAGCCGCCCCGCCGCGCGCACCCGTGCGGACAACGGCTCACCCTCGACGTACTCCATCACCAGGTAGTCGACCTGGCCGCCGTCGGCGAGCACGGCCTGCCCGACGTCGTGCACCGCGACCACGCCAGGATGCCGCAGCGCGGCCAGCATCCGCGCTTCGGCCCGGAACCGGGCGGTGAATTCCTGGTCGGCGACCAGCGACGGCAGCAGCACCTTCACGGCGACCTCGCGTTCCAGCAGCACGTCCGTGCCGCGCCAGACCGCGCCCATCCCACCTGTCGCCACCCGCTCGCTCAGCCGGTACCGGTCACCGAGCAGCACTCCCCGAGTCAGCACCGGGTCACCGTACCGGCCGCCGCCAACGGGATTGATCCACCCATGGACCCCGCGGGGGCGAGCGAGCGGCCGTTGCGCGCCGGGCCGACTACGCTGGCGAGGGTTCGTCCCACGGGGACTTCAGCGGCGAGGGGAGACGCGGCATGGCGTGGAGCTGGCGGTACGAGGGCACGAACGGCCAGACGGTCGAGGGACCGGCGGAGTCGTTCGGCAGCCAGGCCGACGCCGAATCCTGGATCGGTCAGACCTGGCGGGAGCTCGCGGCGTCCGGCGTCACCTCGGTCGCGCTCGTTGAGGACGACCGGGTGGAGTACCGGATGAGCCTGCTGCCCACGGCCGAGTGATGGCCTACGACCGGCCGGGGGCCGACGGGCTGGTTCTCGGCGTACCGAAGGCGGCGTTCCGGCCCAGCCCGGTCTTCCTCGGCCTGGTCGCTCTCTTCGTGGTCAGTGGGGTGCTGACCTGGAACGGTTACGGCAGCGTCCGGTTCAACGTGTTCCTGTTCGTGGTGTCCGGCTGGTTGGTCTCGCTCTGCCTGCACGAGTACGCCCACGCGGTGGTCGCCTACCGGGCCGGAGACCGGGACATCGCCCACCGCGGCTACCTGACGCTCAACCCGTTGAAGTACACCCACCCGCTGCTGTCGATCGTGCTGCCGGTGGTGGTGGTGCTGCTCGGCGGCATCGGTCTGCCCGGCGGTGCGGTCTGGGTGGACCGGCACGCCATCCCGGGCCGACTACGGCACACCCTGGTCAGCCTCGCCGGCCCGGCGACCAACGTGCTGTTCACGCTGGTGCTGGTGGCGGCACTGCGGATCGGCATTGAGTCGGGTGGCCCGTTGGAGTTCTGGGCCGGGGTGGCGCTGCTCGCCTTCCTACAGCTCACCGCCAGCTTCCTGAACCTGCTGCCGGTGCCCGGCCTGGACGGCGGCAACATGATCCAACCGTGGCTCAACCCGCAGTGGCGCAAGATGTACGACCTGTTCGCCCCGTACGGTTTCCTGCTGCTCTTCGCGCTGCTGTGGAACCCGCGCATCGGCGGCTGGTTCTTCGACGCGGTCTTCGCGGTGGGTGACCTGCTCGGTCTGCCCTCGTGGCTCTACGCCACCGGCCTCGACCTGATCCGCTTCTGGCAGAGCTGACCGAACGGCGACGGGCGGAGCTGACCTTGCCCGGCGACGGGCGGAGCTGACCGAACCCGGTCCGGCCGGCGCGAGAGATTCGCGCCGACCGGGCCGGACTGGCGTCAGGGACGCTGCGCGGGGGACTCGGTCTTCGCCGGGTCCCGCTCGGTGACCGGCTCGACGATGTCGTCGATCGCCTTGAGCAACGCGGCGTCGAGCTTCACGCCGGCCGCCTTCACGTTGTCGTGCACCTGCTCGGGGCGGGACGCGCCGATGATCGCCGACGAGACGTTCGGGTTCTGCAGGACCCACGCCACGGCGAGCTGGGCCATGCTGAGCCCGGCCTGCTCAGCGAGGGGCTTGAGCTGCTGAACCCGGGTGAGCACGTCGTCGTTCATGAACCGGGAGATGAAGTTCGCACCCGACTTCTCGTCGGTGGCCCGGGAACCGGCCGGCGGCGGCTGCCCCGGCAGGTACTTGCCGGAGAGCACGCCCTGTGCCATCGGCGACCAGACGATCTGCCCGATGCCCAGCTCCTCGCTGGCCGGCACGACCTCAGCCTCGATGACCCGCCACAGCATCGAGTACTGCGGCTGGTTGGAGACCAGCGGGATGTGCAGCTCACGGGCGAGCGGGTGGGCGGCGCGCAGCTGCGCGGCGGTCCACTCGGAGACGCCGATGTAGTGCGCCTTTCCGGAGTGGACGACGTCGGCGAATGCCTCCATCGTCTCTTCCAGCGGGGTGCTGGTGTCGTAGCGGTGAGCCTGGTAGAGGTCCACGTAGTCGGTGCGCAGCCGCCGCAGCGAGCCGTTGATCGACTCCATGATGTGCTTGCGGGACAGGCCCCGGTCGTTTCGGCCCGGCCCGGTCGGCCAGTAGACCTTGGTGAAGATCTCCAGGCCTTCGCGGCGCTCGTTCTGCAACGCCCGGCCGAGCACGTCCTCGGCCCGGGTGCCGGCGTACACGTCGGCGGTGTCGAAGGTGGTGATCCCCGCGTCGAGGGCGGCCCGGACGCACGCGAACGCGGCGTCCTCCTCGACCTGCGAACCGTGGGTGATCCAGTTGCCGTACGAGATCTCGCTGACCATCAGGCCGGAGCGGCCCAGGTGTCGGAATTCCATGTACCGACCCTAGCTCTAGTGGATCACCATCGTCGACCGATCACTTACAGCACGGGGTTCGCATCGGTGAGTAGTCGATCGATCTCCGTCAGCACCTCGGCGCGATCCCGGTGCACCAGGTCGATCAGCGCCGCGCCGCGCCGGTCCAGGGCACCCCACCGCCCGGTACCGCTCGCGACCAGGAACGCCACCGGGTGGATGGCCAGCATCGCGTGCGTCGGCGGGACCAGCACCGCGCCGGTGCGGTCCACCACGCCCCGCCGGCCAGCCACGTCGACCACGGCGAGTCCCTCGTCGGTGAAACCGTCGACCTGCTGGCCGTCGGCCAACTCGGTGACGAACCCGTGGTAGCGGGTCGGCACGACGATCCGGCCGGTCCGATCGACCGCCCCCCACCCCTCGCGCCGAACGGCCGCCAGCCCGCGGCGGAACGGTCGTACCTCCGCGAAGTTGGGTGCGACGTGCACCGCGCCGGTCGCGTCGATCGCCGTCCAGCCGCCCTCGCCGACCACCCAGGCCAAGCCGTCGCTGAAGGGGTGCGCCGCCCGGAAGGACGGCGGGATCACCGTCGTACCGAGCAGGTTGATCAGCGACCACCGGTCGGTGTCCGGCCGGCGGACCCAGGCCAACCCGTCGTGGAACGGCTGCGCCTCGGCGTACCGGGCGGGGATGACCAGGTCGTCGTCCTGGCTGGTGTAACCCCACAGCGGCCCGTCCCGCTCCGGCAGCGGGGGCCGGTCACGGTCGAGCACCTCGTCCCGACCCCGGCGGTACGGCCCGAAGCCGTCCGTCGCAGCTCGGGCCGTGACCGCGTCGAGAGCCACCCGGATTCGGTCCAGCAGCTCGGCGTCGCCCGCACCACGCAGATCCAGCGCCTGCTCGAAGTGCTGGCAGGCCTCCATGAGTCGTCCCTGGTCGTAACACGACCGCCCGGCGTGCTCGTGGAGTGCGGCCCGCAACCGGTCCGGCAGTTCGACCGAGTTGGCCTGTGCGAAGAGTTGGTCCGCCTCGGCGAAGCTGCCGCGCCAGCGCAGCACGTGGGCCAGCCGGGCCTGGGCTAGCGCGGTCCGGCGCAGCTCACCGGTGGCCTCGGCGTAGGTGAGGGCGAGCCGACCATCGGCCAGCGCGTCGTCCAGGTCGCCGAGGATCCTCGAGGTCACTGCCCGCAGGCTGAGCAGCCGGGCCCGGGCGCGGTTGTCGATCGCCGAGCCCAGCTTCTCGGTCAGCCGCCGCCGGATGGCCCGCAGGTCGTCCGGCTCCGTCAGTTCCTCGCGCAGGGTGACCGGGTCCAGTCGCCAGCGGTACGCCGCGAGGACCTGCTCCGGATCACCCGGGTCGGCCAGTGACGGTCGGGCTGTCGTCGGCGGAGCGTCGCCGGGTGGTGCGGAGACGGGCACGGTCTCGCCGCCCGAGCCGGTCCTCGGGCCGGGAACGGTCGACGCGGGTGGCGCGGACGTCGGCATGGCCGACGCGGGTGGCGCCGATGTGGGCATGGCCGATGCGGGTGGTGTGGATGTCGGCGTGGCCGACGTGGGTGGCGTGGAGATGGGTGGCGCGGACACGGGCGCTGCCGACGACACGGGTACGGGGGGCGTCGGCGGTGCGGAGACGGGTGCTACGGGGGGCGGTGGCGCGGCCGCAGGCGGCGTGGAGATGGGCGGCGCGGACACGGGTGCCACGGCGGCCGGCTCTGCCGGTGCGGGAGGCGCGGAGACAGGTGCGGCGGAGACAGGTGCTGCGGACACGGGTGCTGCGAACTCGGGTACCGGTGTGGTCGGCGGGGCGGACACAGGGGCAGCGGCGGACGGTGGCGCGGACACGGGTGCCACGGAGGCTGGCTGTGCCGACGCGGGTGGCGCGGAAATGGGTTCTGCGGCGGCCTGCAGCGTGGGCGGCGCGGAGATGGGTTCTGCGGCGGCCGGCAGCGGGGGCGCTGGCGGCGCGGAGATGGGCGCGGCGGCCGGTGCCGGGACCCTCGGTGCGGGGTTGTCGGACACCGGCGGGGCCGACACGGGTGCTGCCGCGACGGGAGGGTACGTGTCGTCGTCAGACGTCACGGGTTGGGCTGGCGGCCCGGCGTCGATCGGCCAGTCGTCGGCTTGCCAGTCGTCCGTCGGCCCTGCGGTGCTCGGATCGCGCTCCACATCCGACGGTCGGTCGTGCGGCTCGGCGTCGTCCGTCAGCCCTGCGGTGGCCGGGATGTCCTCCGCGTCCAGCGGCCGGTTGTGCGGCTCGGCGTCGTCCGTCGGCCCTGCGGTGGCCGGGATGTCCTCCGCGTCCGGCGGCCGGTTGTGCGGCTCGGCGTCGTCGGTCGGGTCGTGCTCAATCGGCTCGGCGTCGTCTCCGACCGGACGAGCGGCGGCCGGCTGGTGCGCGGCCTCGGCGGCGGCTTCGGCCCGGTGGTGCGGTAGCGCGATGGCAGGCACGCCGGAGATGGGCCGGTCGCCCTCCACCGATCCTGGCTCGACGGTTGCCGGTGCATCGTCGACCGGGTCGTCCGCCCAGGCGCTGGGGGCGCTGGAGGTCGGGCGAGCAAGCGGCGCGGGGGCGTCGGTCGGTGCCGACCCGTCGGTGGGTTCGTCGACCAGGTCGCGATGGACGTTGACGGTCGATGTCGACGGATCCGTGTCCACAGTGGTCGGCGAGGTGGAGAGGCCGGGGTCGCCCGCCGTCGACTCGTCGTCGGTGAAGTCGGCCGACTGCCGGTCCGTCGCAGGCTCGCCCTGGTCGGTCTCGGCCGGCTGAGCGGGGCTGAACCACGCGTCCGGCCCACGGGTGCCCGGGACCTCCTCCGACGCCCGAACGGGGGCGACCGGCCCCTCCGAGGGCGGCGGCGGTACGTAGCGGCGCGGTGTCCCAGGGGCCAGCGGAAGCGCCACCCCGGCGTCCTCGACCAAAGGCTCCGGAGCCGCAGACGCCGGAGCCGCAGACGTCGGAGCCGCAGACGTCGGAGCCGCAGACGTTGGGGCCACAGACGTTGGGGCCGCAGGGGCCGGGGCCGCAGACGTTGGGGCCGCAGATGTCGGGTCCGGGACCTGCCAGGTTGGCGGCGGCGCGACCGCCGGGCGTGCCGCGGCCGTCGGGTCCGCCGGCTCCGACGAGTGCGGGCGCTGCGGCGCGAACGGTCGTTCGGGGGCGTGCGGTCGGTCCGAGGTTTGCGGTCGGTCCGACGGGGCCGGTCGGTCCGACGGGAACGGGCGCTCCGGCGGGGCCGGGCGATGGTCGCTCGGCGCGGTGGTACCCGGCGTGCCGCCGACCCGGTGGCGGTCTGGGGTCGGATCCCCGCCGCGCCGATGGTCCACCGGGCGGTCCCCGTTGTCCGGGCCGGGGTAGCGCGGTGGTGGGGTGGGGTGCGCCCCGGCAGCCGGTGCCGCTTCGGTTGGTGTCCTGTGCCCAGCCGACGGGACATCCGAGCGCTCGTCGGCGATCGGCGGGTCCACTGGCGCGGGCAGGTACTCCAGCCGAAGGCGTGCGGCAGGTGGACCCGAGATGGGTACGTCGGCGGCAGGGGATACCGGAGCGGCCGACACCGGTCGGTCTCGGCTGGGTGCGGCGGGGGAGACGGGCACCGATGACACCGGTCGGTCTCGGCTGGGCGCGGCGGGGGAGACGGGCACCGATGACACCGGTCGATCTCGGCCGGGTGCGGCGGGGGAGACGGGCGCCGGCGGGACCGGTCGCTCCGGGGCAACCGGCGGGACCGGCACAGCGCGGCCGGCCGAGACCGGTGCCGGCGGTGCCGTCGCGGCTGGGCGCACGGGTCGGTCCTCGTACCGGGACGGGGTGGCCGCTGGTCGCTCGGGCCGGGCAGCCGGGCGCGGCGGGACAACCGGCTCGGCGCTGCGGTGCGGGTCCGGCGTGCGGTGCGGGTCCGGCGTGCGGTGGGGCTCCGGGATGCGGTGTGGGTCCGCGGTGCGGTGCGGTTCGGTGCGGCGGTCCGACTCGCGGCTGCGGTCCGGGCGCAGCGGACCCGGTGGCGGCCAGGGCAGGCCTCCGTCCGGCCGTTGGCCGGGCTGCGGCCGATCCTCACGGTGCCCGTTGTCGCGAGGCCGATCCTCGCGGTACACGTTCTCGCGACGTCCGTCTTCGCGGTACGCGTCCGGCCGGACCTCCTCGCGGGGACGCCGGTCCGGGTACGCCTCGGCGCGGGCCGCGCTCTCGCGGGGCTGTTGCCGGTGCGGGTCGGGGTCGGGCCGGCGCCGCTCGTCGTCGCGGCGGGGTTGTTCGGGCATCTCCGGCTCGGGCCGGTGCCGTCGTCCACCGTTGGGGGGCGGTGCCGCTCCGGCCCCCTCGTCCGGGCGGTAGCGCCGTTCCGGGCGGCGGACGTCGTCGGCGGCCCGGTCCGGGTACCCGTCGGCGCGGTACCGCGTGCCGCCGTCCACGGGCGCCCACGGGTCGGCGGCGTCGGAGACCCGGTCGTCGGTCATCCGGCCGTCGTGGTCCCGGGTGGGTCGTACGCCGTACCCGTCGCCGGGGTGCCGCTCGTAACCGGCGGCCGGTCGTTCCTGCGTGCCGCGCCGACGCGGCGCATCGTCCGGCTCCGGCACCCGGCCGGAATCGGACCGGGGTGCGGGGGAGACCGGTCGAGTGCCCGGGTGGCCCCGGTCCCACTCGGTCGGCTCCTGTCGCGGGCGGCGGCTGTCGTACCGCTCGGAAGTGGGTTGGTCCCGGTGCCAGGCGGCCTCGCGCGCCGGTCCTCGCTCGTCGGCGGGGCGTCGGTCGGACCAGGCGGTACGCCGGTCCGACTCGGGGGAGCGGCGGTCGTCGCGGCGGGGCGGTTCGGGTAGGGGCCGGCGGTACGGCTCGTGGTCGTAGTGGCGGGAGTCTGCGCCGTCGGGCCGGCCGAGGCTGGACGCGTCGGTCGGGCGCTCGTCGGACCTGGGTCGGCCGTAGGTCGGTGTCTCGCCCGGCTCGTCGTCCACCCAGGATCGGCTGTGGGGTGCCGGCTCTGCCGGTGGTTCGTCGGCCCAGGACCGGCCGAGGTAGGTGCCGTCCGGGCGGGTGGGCGCGAGCGGCGGCACCTCGGCCCGGCCGGTCACGGTCGCCCGGCCACGCGGCGGCGGCTGGTGGGGCATGCCGATGTCGCCGGGGTAGCGCTGGCCGGGGAACTGGGGGTGCCATTCGGTGGTCGGTTCGACCACCCAGGACGGCTCGTTCGGGTCCGGCCACGGGTCGGTGTAGCGGCCGCTCATCGGCGGGGCCCGTCGCCACACCCGGCCACTCGGCCGATTCCCGCTGGAGGTGAGCGTCTCGCAGCCGGCGCCGGGTGACCGCCGGGCGTCCGGTCGCCGCCTGCCACGCCCCGGTGGCCGGCTCGCGTCCGCTCGCTCACGGCGTTGTCACCTCGTTGCAAATTGTCGCGCTGGGGCCTCGCGTGCCGGTCAGGTCGCCTGCACCGGCAGGCCGTGGCTGCGGATGGAGGGTAACGGCGTGGGCTCGCTCACCGCCACTGTGGCGCCGCCCACGGGTGCAAACGTTATCCCAATGGTTTCGGACATTTGGTCTTATAACCCAATCTGGTCTTCGACCATACCGCATTCGGCGACGGCCCGGCTCGGGCTGAACGTCGCCCTCGGTCAGGGATGCTCCAGGATGAGGACGGCGAACGTGCCGGGAGTGAGCGCCTCGTAGCGGTGCGGGGCGTCACCGGGGAACGTGGCGTAGTCGCCGGGGGCCAACTCGACCGAGGCCGCCTCCGGGCCGACCCGCAGTCGGCCCGCGGCGACCACCACGTGTTCGACGCTGCGCGGGGCGTGCCCGTCGGCGGCTCGGACCGCGCCCGGTTCCAACTCGATCAGGTAGACGTCCCGGCGCAGGTGTGTCGCCCCGGCACTGAGCAGCGTCCCGGTGAAGTCGGCGTGCTCGGAGCGGACCCGAGGCCCGTCCCCTGCCCGGATCACCCGTACGCCCTCGTGGTGCGGCTCCACCAGCCGGCTGAACGGCACGCCGAGTGCCTCGCCCAACGCCCAGAGCGTCTCCACGCTCGGATTGCCGGTGCCCGACTCCAGTTGGGAGAGCGTGGACTTCGCCACCCCCGCCCGGCGGGCGAGTTCGGTCAGCGAAACGCCGACCCGCTCCCGCTCCCGGCGCAGGGCGGCGGCGATCGTGGCCAGCGGGGCGGCAGGTTCCGGAGGCATGCGTTCGCTCCATCGGATCAGCGTTCGTTGCGACGAACAGCATCAGCCTGTTCAGCATGATGAACCAAGCGCACGGTACAACGAACAGCGGACGCCCGGATGCCGCACGGCGTGCTTGCCCTCGCGGACGGTGTCGAACGCTGCAGCCCACCCAAAGCAAGATCCGCACAACTTCGGGGAAGTTGTGCGGATCTTGGCGGGTACGTGGGGGGAATCGCGCCCCGTCCGACCGGCGTCGGGTCAGACCTTGTCGCCGAGCTTGACCTGGGGGGCGGGGGCGCGCATCCGCCGGAACGTGATCGACCGCATGACCGCGTAGAGGAAGAGCGAGCCCATCCGCTGGTCGGACTTCGGGAAGCGCTCCCGGACCAGCTTGCTGATCTTGCGGCAGATCAGCACCGAGTCGACGACCACGCCCAGGGCCAGCGCGCCCCAGAGCACGTTGGAGATCAACCGGACCAGCGGCGGCATGGCCGCGTTCGACCCGATCAGCACGATCAACGCCCCGCCGAAGAACCAGGTGCCGACGGTACGACGGGAGTCGACGACGTTGCGGGCCAGCAGCCGCTCCGGGCCACGGTCGCGGGGGCCGCCCTCGCGGCGGAACTCCGACGCGGCCTCGGTGCGCAGTTGACGACGGCGCTCCCGCTCCTCCTCCTTGGTGAGGGGGCGGCTGGGGCCGGCCGGGCGGCGGCCGACGGTCGGCCGCTTCGGCGTCTCCCGACCCTTGGCCGGGGTGTAACCCCGGGAACGCTCGGCGGTCTCCTCGGGGGTCACCGAGGAGACGGCCTCGTCGACGAGGTCAGTGGATTTGCGGCGAAAGAGCGACGGCACGCGGCAAGGGTAGCCAACGGTCCGCGCCCGGTGCACATCGCGGTGCACCGGGCCGACGGCTCCAGGTCTCGACGCGTCGAATTGGAGCTGTCGTAGCGGACGGAAGGTGTTGCACGTTACGGACGCTCGGCGTGCGCGCCCAGGTCGGCGAGCTTCGCCTCGAAGTCCTCGTAGCCCCGGTTGATCAGGTCGACGCCGTACACCCGGGAGGTGCCCTCGGCCGCGAGCGCCGCGATCAGGTGGCTGAACCCGGCCCGCAGGTCCGGGATGACCAGGTCGGCGGCGTGCAGCTTGCTCGGCCCGGCGATCACGGCCGAGTGCTTGAAGTTGCGCCGGCCGAAGCGGCACGGGGTGCCGCCGAGGCAGTCCCGGTAGACCTGGATGTTGGCGCCCATCGAGTTGAGCGCCTCGGTGTAGCCCAGCCGCTGCTCGTAGACCGTCTCGTGGACGATCGACAGGCCGCGGGCCTGAGTGAGCGCCACGACCAGCGGCTGCTGCCAGTCGGTCATGAAACCGGGGTGCACGTCGGTCTCCAGCGCCACCGCGTTCAGCTCGCCGCCCGGGTGCCAGAAGCGGATGCCGCCCTCCTGGCCCGGGTCGCCCAGCTTCGGCGCGCGCGCGTCGGTGACCTCGTACTCGCCGCCGACCGAGCGGAAGATGTTCAGGAAGGTCATCATGTCGGCCTGCTGTGCGCCGAGCACCTCGACGTGACCACGGGTCGCCAGGGCGGCGGCCGCCCAGCTCGCCGCCTCGATCCGGTCCGGGATCGGCCGGTGGGTGTAGCCGTGCAGCTTCGGCACGCCCTGAATCTCGATCACCCGGTCGGTGTGGACCTTGATGATCGCGCCCATCTTCTGCAGGATGCAGATCAGGTCGATGATCTCCGGCTCCACCGCGGCGTTGCGCAGCTCGGTGACGCCCTCGGCCATCACCGCGGTCAGCAGCACCTGCTCGGTGGCGCCGACGCTCGGGTACGGCAGGGCGAACTTGGTGCCGTGCAGCCCGTTCGGCGCGGACAGGTGCAGACCCTCCGGCCGCTTGTCGACCGTGGCGCCGAACTCCCGCAGCGCCTGCAGGTGGAAGTCGATCGGGCGCGGGCCGATGTGGCAGCCGCCCAGATCCGGGATGAACGCGTGCCCGAGCCGGTGCAGCAGCGGGCCGCAGAACAGGATCGGGATCCGGCTGGAACCGGCGTGCACGTTGATCTGATCGGTGCTGGCGCTCTCCACGTTCGCCGGGTCGAAGACGAGCTCGCCGTCCTCGGTGCCGTCGGTGACCTTGACGCCGTGCAGGCCGAGCAGACCCCGGACCACCTCGACGTCGCGGATCTTCGGCACGTCGAACAGTCGGCTCGGGCTGTCGCCGAGTAGCGCGGCGACCATCGCCTTCGAAACCAGGTTCTTCGCGCCGCGCACGCGGATCCGCCCTTCAAGCGGAGTGCCTCCGTGTACGACCAGGACGTCGTCGGTCAACGCAACCTCCAGCGCGTCGGTGCTGCCGTGTTGTTGGGGGGGAGCCTGAACGTTGTCGCTACCCCGAATGCGGCCAAGTTGAAACGGCCCGCGTGTGTCGTCGCTCCGGCAGCATAGCCCTCGGTGACGAAAAAGGACTCGGTCACATCGGCGTGTGTGGCATTAATCGGTGATCCGGCGCTTTTGCGTACCAAGAGCACTACGGATCGTGATCAGGACGCGGTCGGCGCCGGGGTGTCCGCGCCCGGCAGGGCGAGCATCTGGTCCAGCGCGACCCGGGCGTGGTGCGCGGTGTCGGCGTCCACGGTGATCTGATTGACGACCCGGCCCGCGACCAGCTCCTCAAGAGCCCAGACCAGGTGCGGCAGATCGATCCGGTTCATCGTCGAGCAGTAGCAGACGGCCTTGTCCAGGAACATGATCTGCTTGTCCGGGTGTGCCAGCGCGAGCCGGCGGACCAGGTTCAGCTCGGTGCCGAGCGCCCACGCCGAACCGGCCGGAGCCGCCTCGACCGCCTTGATGATGTATTCGGTGGAGCCGACGTAGTCGGCGGCGGTGACCACCTCGTGCCGGCACTCCGGGTGGACCAGCACGTTGACCCCGGGCACCCGCTCCCGTACGTCGTTGACGCTCTCGAGGGTGAACCGGCCGTGCACCGAGCAGTGCCCCCGCCAGAGGATCATCTTGGCGTCGCGTAGCTGCTCCGGTGTGAGCCCGCCACCGGGCTTGTGCGGGTCGTAGAGCACGCAGTCGTCCAACGACAGGCCCATCTCCAGCACCGCCGTGTTGCGGCCCAGGTGCTGGTCGGGCAGGAAGAGCACCTTCGACCCCTGCTCGAACGCCCAGTCCAGGGCGCGCTTGGCGTTGGACGAGGTGCAGACCACGCCGCCGTTACGGCCGACGAAGCCCTTGATGTCGGCCGAGGAGTTCATGTACGTCACCGGGACGGTCTCGCCGGCGATGCCCAGCTCGGTCAGGGTGTCCCAGGCGGCCTCGACCTGGCCCAGGACCGCCATGTCCGCCATCGAGCAGCCCGCCGCGAGGTCCGGCAGGATCACCCGCTGGGAGTCGGTGGTGAGGATGTCGGCGCTCTCGGCCATGAAGTGCACACCGCAGAAGACGATGTACTCCGCGTCCGGGCGGGCCGCGGCCTCCCGGGCCAGCTTGAACGAGTCGCCGGTCACGTCAGCGAACTGGATCACCTCGTCGCGCTGGTAGTGGTGCCCCAGCACGAAGACCTTGCTTCCCAGCTTGGCCTTGGCGGCCGTGGCTCGGGCCACCAGATCCGGATCGCTGGGCGCCGGCAGGTCGCCCGGACACTCGACGCCACGCTCGGTGTCGGGGTCGCTGCCCCGGCCGAGCAGCAGCAGAGCCGTCGCCGTGTTGGAGGGTTCCACCCAGGTCGAAGTCACGTGACCCATGGTCCCACAGCGCGAGCGCGACGCAGCTTCCCTCGGTGTGGGCTGCCACACTGCTCGGCATGCGCGTGCTGCTCTGCCCGGACAAGTTCGCCGGCACCCTGCCCGCACCGGAGGTGGCCGCCGCGGTGGCCGCCGGCTGGCGCACCGTCACCAACGGGGACGACCTGCTGATCCGGCCGCTCGCCGACGGTGGGCCGGGCTTCGTCGAGGTGCTCGCCGAGGCCCTCGGCGGCCGGCGGGTGCCGGTGTCGACGGTCGACCCGTTGGGCCGTCCGGCAGCCGGTGAGATCCTGCTCACCGCCGACGGCTCGACCGCCTACCTGGAGAGCGCCCAGGCGTGCGGCCTGCACCTGCTCTCCGTGGCCGAACGCGACCCGAAGACCACCACCTCGTACGGGCTGGGTCTGTTGGTGGCCGCCGCGGTGGAGAGCGGCGCCCGGACGGTGGTGATCGGGCTGGGCGGTTCCGGCACCAACGACGCCGGCGCCGGAATGCTCGCCGCGCTGGGCGTGACCCCGCTCGACCCGGGCGGCGCCGCGCTGCCGTACGGCGGGGCGGCGCTCGCCGCGGTCGACGCGTTGGACGGCGTACCCCGGTTGCGGGGCGTCTGGCTCGTCGCGGCCACCGACGTGGACAACCCGCTGCTCGGCCTGCACGGCGCGAGCAACGTGTTCGGTCCGCAGAAGGGCGCCGACCGTGCCGACGTGCTGCTGCTCGACGCCGCGCTGGAGCGTTTCGCGGCGGTGCTGGAACGGGATCTGGCGGGCTGCCCGGAGGGGCTCGGCATGTTGCCCGGAGGTGGGGCTGCCGGTGGCATCGGCGCGGCCATCCTCGCCCTGGGCGGCGGCTGCGAGTCGGGAATCGGCCTCGTCACCCGGGCCACCCGACTGGACGCCGCGCTGGACACCGCCGACCTGGTGATCACCGGTGAGGGTTCGTTCGACCACCAGTCGCTGCGCGGCAAGGTGGTCGCCGGAGTGGCCGGCGCCGCCCGGGACCGGGGGGTGCCCTGCGTGGTGGTGGCCGGTCAGGTGAGCACCGGCCGACGGGAGGCCGCCTCGGCCGGGGTGACCGACGCGTACAGCCTGGTCGAGCACTTCGGCGGCGAGGAGAGCGGCGGGCTCGACGCCGCCCTGAGCCGACCCGCGGAGGGCCTCCGCGAGTTGGGTGCCCGGCTGGCCCGGCAGTGGAGCCGCTGAACGCCCCGACCACTGCGCCGGCCCGCTCAGGAGCGGATCGACCTGCGGCGGGGGTTACGCCACGCGGGTGAGCCCGGCCGGGGCGGCGTACCATCGGCAAAGGACCACAACCGGGAATCACTGGACGGCGCGCGGCGTTGGCCAGTGCGTCCGGACCCAAACCGCGCAGGGAGACTTCCACGTGACCACGCCAGCGCAGACCGAGTCGACCGAGGCCCAGGCCCCTACTTCCGTCGTCCTCACCGACGTCGCAGCGCAGAAGGTCAAGGCCCTGATCGAGCAGGAGGGCCGCGACGACCTGCGGCTCCGCGTCGCCGTGCAGCCAGGCGGCTGCTCCGGCCTGCGGTACCAGCTCTTCTTCGACGAGCGTTCACTCGACGGTGACGTCGTCACCGACTTCGGTGGTGTCGAGGTCGTTGTCGACCGGATGAGCGCCCCGTACCTTTCCGGCGCGACGATCGACTTCGCCGACCGGATCGACGCCCAGGGCTTCACCATCGACAACCCCAACGCGGGCAGCTCGTGCGCCTGCGGTGACTCGTTCAACTGAGTCACACACCAGCACAGACGGGGCCGTCCTTCGGGACGGCCCCGCTGTCGTAGCGGTGTGAAGTCGTACCCGTTGGGAACGGTCGGAGAAGCGGCGGTGCCGGGCCGGTTGCCGATGACCGACCGACCGGTCGGTGTCGGGTCGTCCGGCCGGTAGGCTGATCGCGCCCTGCTCCCGACCCCGAGGGTTGACATGAAGATCGCCGTCACCGGCTCGATCGCCACCGATCACCTGATGAGCTTCCCCGGTCGCTTCGCCGACCAGCTCATCGCCGATCAGCTGCACAAGGTGTCCCTCTCCTTCCTGGTGGATGACCTGGTGCTCCGTCGCGGCGGCGTGGCGGCGAACATCTCCTTCGGCATGGGCCAGCTCGGGCTGCGCCCGGTGCTGCTCGGCGCGGTGGGAGCGGACTTCGCCGACTACCGCTCCTGGCTGGAGCGCCACGGCGTGGACTGCGACTCGGTGCACATCAGTGAGGTGGCGCACACCGCCCGGTTCGTCTGCACCACCGACACGGACATGTGCCAGATCGCGTCGTTCTACGCGGGCGCGATGAGTGAGGCGCGCAACATCGAGCTCGCCCCGGTCGCCGACCGGCTCGGCGGGCTCGACCTGGTGCTGGTCGGTGCCAACGACCCCGAGGCGATGCTGCGGCACTCGGCCGAGTGCCGCACCCGTGGGTACGCCTTCGCGGCCGACCCCTCCCAGCAACTCGCCCGGATGCCCGGCGAGGACGTGGTGGCGCTGATCGAAGGCGCCGAGTACCTGATGACCAACGACTACGAGAAGTCGCTGCTGCAGAGCAAGGCGCAGCTGAGCGACGACCAACTGCTGGACCTGGTCAAGGTGCGGGTCACCACGTTGGGCAAGCACGGTGTGGAGATCGCCGGGCGTGGCATCGACCCGATCCACGTGCCGATCGCGCGGGAGATCCGGGCGGTCGATCCGACCGGTGTGGGCGACGGATTCCGGGCCGGCTTCTTCACCGCGCTCTCCTGGGGGCTCGGCCTGGAACGGGCCGCCCAGGTCGGCTCGCTGCTGGCCACGCTGGTCCTGGAGACCGTCGGGACCCAGGAGTACGACGTCCGGCGCGACCTGTTCGTCAAGCGGATGGCCGAGTCCTACGGCGACACCGCGGCCGACGAGATCCGCCCCCACCTCCTCCCGGCGTAGCTCCCACTCCCATTCTCGGCGATCTTGCACATTGTGCCGCCGATTCGCGGCTTTTCGTGCGTGTTTGTCACCGCAGAAAGTGCAAGATCGCCGAGGATGGGGCGGGGTGGGGTCAGTGTGAGCGGCGGACGTCGTAGGCGGGGCCTTCCGGGCCGTTGACCGACCCGAGAAACTCCTGACCGCGCATCCGGCACCAGGCGGGAATGTCGACCGCCGCCGCCGGGTCGTCGGCGAGCACCCGGACCACCGTGCCCACCGGCACCTGCGGCAGCCGCCGGGCCGCCGCGATCACGGGCAGCGGGCAGCGCTGCCCCCGGCAGTCGATCACCTCGTCCGGCATCGTCACAGCCCCACCACCCCAGCCTCGGCGCGCAACTCGGCGACGATCCCGGGCAGTTCGGTGAGGAACCGCTCGACGTCCGCCTCGGTCGTCTCCCGATGCAGGCTGACCCGCACGTTGCCATGCGAGAGCACCCCCATCGCCTCCAACACGTGTGACGGACGCAACGTGGACGAGGTGCACGACGAGCCGGACGACACGGCGAAGCCCCGCCGGTCCAGAGCGTGCAGCAGCGCCTCACCGTCGACGTACAGGCACGAGAAAGTCACCAGGTGGGGGAGCCGGAGCACCGGGTCGCCGACCACCTCCACGTCGGGCACCTCCGCCGCGACCCGCGCCCGGATCCGGTCCACCAGCGGGGCCAGCCGGGTCGCCTCCGCCGCGGCGTCGGCCGCCGCCGCCCGCAGGCTCGCCGCCGCCGCCACCACCGCCGGCAGATTCACCACCCCGGGGGTACGCCCACCCTCCCGCTCGTCGGCCGGCCACGGTGACTCCCAGCGGGTGCCCTTACGGACCGCCAGCACCCCCACCCCGGGCGGGCCGCCCCACTTGTGGGCGCTCGCGGTGAGCACCGACCAGCCGGTCGGCACGGGCACCCGGCCGACCGACTGCGCGGCGTCCACGTAGAGCGGCACCCCCACCTCGGCACAGGCGGCGGCCGCCTCGGCGACCGGTTGCACGGTGCCCACCTCGTGACTGGCGGTGATCAGCGCGGCCAGCGCGACCCCGGGCGCCCGCACAGCGGCCGACCACGCGGCCAGGTCCAGTCGGCCCAACCGGTCGACCGGCACCCCGACCGCGGTCCCGCCCGCAGCCACGTGCCGCTCCGCGGCGTGCAACACCGCCGAGTGCTCGATCGCCGAGTGCACAAGCGTCGACCCGACCCGATGCCGCCCCGTCAGCCCGCCGAGCACCGCGCCGTGGGCTGCGGTCGTACCGCTGGGAGTGAAGGACACCTCGTCGGCACGGACGCCGAGCGTCAGCGCGGTGGCCTCGCGGGCGGCGTCGAGCAGTTGCCGCGCCCGGCGGGCCTGGGTGTAGAGCTTGCCCGGGTCGGCCCAGCCATCGTCGAAGGCGGCCAACAACGCCTGCCGTGCGACCGGATGCATCGGCGCGGCAGTAGCCGCGTCCAGGTAGACCGGGGATGCGCTCACAGATCCGCCTTCGTTCGCGACTGCGGGGCTCGTAACCCCGGCTCGCTCCTCGCGTTCACGGTGCCGCCTTTTGTTCGCGGCTGCGGGGCTCGCAACGCCGGCTCACTCCTCGCGTTCACGGTGCCGCCTTTTGTTCGCGGCTGCGGGGCTCGCAACGCCGGCTCACTCCTCGCGCTCACAGATCCACACGCTATCGCGGCGGTATGCCCAGGATCCCCCCGATGGGGGCGGACAGTGACCCCACCACGGTCGAGTCCGTCATGGTCGAGTAATCTGCGACCGTCGGTGACGCCTTTGCCGCCGGTGCTGACGAAGGACGCACCGCGGCGCGCTAGGGAGGCAGGACCAGGTGGTCGCAAGGAGTTCGGAGGTACGGCCGTCGGCCGTACGGCACAGCGCTTCGCCAGGGGTCGGTGGACGCCGGGGGCGTGGTGCTGGTCGGTTGGCCGGGCTCGGTCTCGGTGGCGTGGCGCTGCTGGTCCTGCTCACGGGCTGTGATGTCGGTCAGACGTTTGACGGCTTCGGTTGGCCGCAGGGCGGCATCTCGGCGGAGTCCAAGCGGATGTACGACCTGTGGATCGCCTCCTGCATCGCCGCGCTCGCCGTCGGCGTCTTCGTGTGGGGCCTGATCTTCTGGTGCGTCGTGCGCTACCGCAAGCGTGGCAACGCGCTGCCGGTGCAGACCCGCTACAACATGCCGATGGAGTTCCTCTACACCATCGCGCCGATCCTGATCGTCTCCGTGCTCTTCTACTACACGGCGATCGTGCAGACCGACGTCGACAAGTTGTCGAAGAACCCGGACGTCACGGTCGAGATCGTCGCCTTCAAGTGGAACTGGCAGTTCAACTACCGCGACGGCCAGGGCACCGAGGCCCGCACCACCGCGTCGACGCTCGGCACCAGTGAAGTCATCCCGGTGCTGGTGCTTCCGACCAACCGGTCCATCCGTTTCGAGGAGACCAGCCGCGACGTCATCCACTCGTTCTGGGTGCCGGAGCTGCTGTTCAAGCGGGACGTCATGCCGGGCAAGATCCGCAACGTGTTCGAGGTTTCCAGCCTGGACGCCGAGGGTGCCTACGTCGGGCGCTGCGCCGAGCTGTGCGGTAGCTACCACGCGTTCATGAACTTCGAGCTGCGGGTCGTCTCGCCGGAGAAGTACGACCAGTTCCTGGCTGCCAAGCAGGGCGGCAAGTCGACCCAGGAGGCGCTGACCGAGATCGGTGAGCAGCCGTACGCGGAGACGACGCAGCCGTTCGACACCCGGCGGACGCAGGACAACTTCAACCCGGACGACGTTCCGGCCCGCACGGGAAGCTGAGGCAGCCGCATGAAGACCGAGTGGCGTATCTTCCTGGTCATCGCCGGGTTCCTTCTTGGTGCCACCATCCTCTACGGCACCTGGACGCACGGCGCGTCCGGCGGTGTCGAGTGGGTGGGAACCATAGCCCTGCTGCTGTCCTTCCTGCTCTGCTCGATGTGCGGTGGCTTCTTCTGGTTCGTCTCCCGCCGGATCGACCTGCGACCGGAAGACCGCGCGGACGCCGAGATCGCTGACGGTGCTGGCGAGGTCGGCTTCTTCAGCCCGGGCAGCTACTGGCCGTTCGGCCTGGCACTGGCCGCCGCGATTGCCGCGCTCGGCATGGTGTTCTGGCAGTACTGGCTGATCGGCGCCGGCCTGTTGGCGGTCGTCTTCTCCGCCTGCGGGCTGCTGTTCGAGTACTACACCGGCACCCGGCGCACCGCCGAGCACTGACCCACCCGGTCGCCGCCGCGACCGACCCGTACGCCACGAAGGCCCGTTCCCCCAGGGGAGCGGGCCTTCGAGTTTCCCCCAGCCGGCCGTGCCGTCGTCGTGTCCCAGCCGGCCGTGCCGTCGTCGTGCCCCGGCCGGCCGTGCCGTCGTCGTGCCCCGGCCGTGCGGTCGCCGTGTCCCGGCCGGCCGTGCGGTCGCCGTGTCCCGGCCGGCCGTGCGGTCGCCGTGTCCCGGCCGGCCGTGCAGTCGTCGTGCCTCGGCCGAGCGTGCGGTCGTCGTGCCTCGGCCGAGCGCCTCCGCTGAGGCGCCGACGGCGCCCAACGGAGCGCGACAGTACGGGCCGCCGCGCTGGCGCTCGAGTGATCGACTCCATATCGCCGATGTGGGGGTAAAAACGTGGCGGGATGGCACAACGTCGGCGATATGGAGTCGATCGAGACGCTGCGCGGCCGAGGCGAGGGCTGAACGTGGCCGGCCCGGCGCGGAGTGATGCCGGACGGGGGAGTGGTTTCGGACCGGGCCGGGCCGAGCGGGCCGGACGAAGGCAAAGCCGTTCGGGAGCAGCGCCGGTCGGAGGCAGGGCCGCTCGGAACCGGGACCGGGTGGAACGGGCCTGAGCTTGGCGGAAGGGTCTCAGGCGGCGTGGCGACGGGCGGGCTGGCGGCGTCGGCGCTCGGCCAGTCGGGTGACGGGGTAGGCGAACGTGGCGATCACCACGGCGGCGCCGCAGCCGGTGCAGATCAGCTCGGGACAATCGGTGCCGTGGCCGTCGACGCAGGGCGGCACCTCGAACGGTGCCACGCCCTCGCAGACGTCACAGTAGAGCTCGCGGTGCGACACGGGGCGTCTCCTTCTCATGTCAGGTGGACCCGCCCGCGGGTGCGACAGCAGCGCACAACCGGAACGGAGAACTACTCGGCTGCAGTTTTCCACGCGGGTCCGACAAATCCCCGCCCACCGCTGGCCCGGCGGTCCGACGGCAGGCTCGTCGGCATCCGATCCGCAGGTCACGCTGCATGATCCAGTCGACATCACCGCCGTCGGGTGTCCGGGCGGCTCGGCGACACCACGGGTTCAAGGACCCTGAGTCGATCACACCCCGGAACGCACGCCCACGCCGCTGCCAGACCCGGCGGGAGCGGCGGGTTGGACGCGCGGCTCAGAGGGCGGCGGCTCAGAGGGCGGCGGTTCAGCGGGCGGCGGCTCAGAGGGCGGCGGATCAGACGGTGGTGGCGGTCTCGATCCAGCGGTCGAGGGTCGCGGCGGCCGCGCCGGAGTCGATCGACTCGGCCGCGCGGTCCAGGCCGGCGCGCAGCGCCTCGGTCAGGTCGCCGTCGAGCGGGCCCTGGGTGGCGAGCGCCGCGGCGGCGTTGACCAGCACCGCGTCCCGGATCGGGCCGGTCTCGCCGGCCAGCAGGCGACGGGCCACGCCGGCGTTGTACGTGGCGTCACCGCCCCGCAGGTCCGCGAGGGTGGACCGGGGTATCCCCAGGGCTGTCGCGTCCAGCACGGCCTCGCGTACGGTGCCGCCCTGTGCCGCCCAGACCCGGGTCGGTGCGGCGGTGGTGAACTCGTCGAGCCCGTCTTCGCCGCGCATCACCAGGACGGAGTCACCGCGGGCGGCGAACACGTCAGCCATCACCGGGGCCATCCGCAGGTCGAAGCACCCGACGGCACCTGCGCGGGGCCGGGCGGGGTTGGTCAGCGGGCCGAGGAAGTTGAAGACGGTGGGCACGCCCAGCTCCCGTCGAACCGGGCCGGTGTGCCGCATCCCCGGGTGGAAGCGGGCCGCGAAGCAGAACCCGATGCCGGCCTCCGTGACGCAGCGGACGATCGCGTCCGGGTCGAGGTCGAGCGGGACGCCGAGGAACTCCAACAGGTCGGCCGTGCCGCAGGAGGACGACGCGGCCCGGTTGCCGTGCTTGACCACCCGGACGCCGGTGCCCGCCACGACCAGGGCGGCCATGGTGGAGATGTTGACCGTGTGGGCGAGGTCACCGCCGGTGCCCACCACGTCCAGCGCGGTGGAGCGCAGCTCGTCGGAGAGCTCGACCGGGACCGCCCGGCTCAACATCGTCTCGACCAGCCCAGCCAACTCGGCCGGCGTCTCGCCCTTGGCGCGCAGCGCCACCGCGAAGCCGGCGACCTGCGCCGCGCCCGCCGAGCCGGACATGATCTCGCCCATCGCCCAGGCGGTGTCGGCGGTGGGCAGCTCCTCGCCGCGCAGCAGCGAGTTGAGCAGGTGCGGCCAGGTCCGATCGCCCATGGCGGGCCTCCCGAAGCGTGCGAAGTGCGGGTGGGCTGGAATCGGCGCCGAGGAGACCCGGCGCCGTGACGGTGCCGGAGAGCTTGGGGACGTCAGGCGGGTGCGTGCGTCCGCAGCAACTCGGCCACCGTGCCGCCGGTGGTCACCGGGTCGAGCGGGTGCATCAGCGTCGCGTCGACCTCGGCGTACGCGGCGAGCCATCGGTCGGCGGCGCGGGCGATCACCAGGCAGGTCGGGGGAGCGTCGTCCCGGTCGTCCTTGATCTGCCGGGCGATGCCGATGCCGCCGCCCGGGCTCGCCTCGCCGTCGAGCAGCAGCAGGTCGATCTCGTAGTCGTCGACCAGCCGGATGGTCTCCGCGTAGGTCGACGCGTCGACGAACTCGATCTGCAGCCCGGGCGCGGGCCGAGTGCCGACGGCCATCCGCATCCGATCACGGACCTGCGGGTCGTCGCTGTAGAGCAGGACGGTGCAAAGACGATCGCTCATGCCGGCACTCCGCTTCGCCGAACGGTCCGGGTACCGGCCGTTTCGTGATATCCCATAGCCTCAAGATGGCCTCGGCCGGGAGCCGGACTGTGAGCAGTGCCGTCATGAGGCACCATCGCACCGCGCCTGATGATTCGTTCGCCGCGCTCACTCATTGGCTGGACTGGCTCCCACCTCGTAGCTGCCCGTGGATCGTACCGGTCGGCGTGACGTAGCCGACATCCCGCCCGGCGCGGTCCGCTGGGGCGTACCGTCCGGGCAGCTCAGGCGCTCGTGGCGTCGGCGGCGCGCTCGCGGGCCTCCTGGCGGTCGAGCTCGCGGTCGACCCGGCGGGCCTCCCGCTCGGACTGTTTGACCCACTGGACCACCAGCACCGCGAGCATGGTCACACTGACGAACTCACCACCGGCCCAGAGGATGCCGCCGGCGACCATCTGGTCGTCCCAGGGGTCGGCCCAGCTCAGGTTGAGCGACGGGTACCAGTCGCCGCCGAAGAGCGTGGTGCTCTGCATGATGGTGAGGCCGAGCACGGTGTGGAACGGCACGGAGAGCAGCATCAGCAGCGCACGCGCCGGGTACGGCCAGCGGCCGGGCAGCGGGTCGAGCCCGAGCAGCGGCCAGAAGAACACGCAGCCGGTCATGATGAAGTGCGCGTGCACCAGCTCGTGCGCCCAGGCGTGTTCGAGGGTGAAGCGGTACAGGTCGCTGAAGTACAGGGCGAACGGGTTGACCACGAAGATGGCGAACGCCACCAGCGGGAAGCTGTAGACCCGGGCGACGCGGCTGTGCACGATCGCCAGCAGGCGCTTGCGTGGCCTGACCGGTAGGGTCCGCAGGGCCAGGGTCATCGGCGCGCCCAGCGCGAGGAAGATCGGCGCCACCATGGACAGCACCATGTGCTGGATCATGTGCACGGACAGCATGGCGGTGTCGTAGGCGTGCAGCCCGCTGACCGTGACCAGCGCGATTCCGCCCAGGCCGGGGCCGAGGAAGAACACGGTACGGGCGATCGGCCAGCGGTCCCCACGCAGGCGCAGCCGGTATACCCCGTACAGGTACAGGCCGGCGGCGAGCACCAGGCCCAGGGCCAGCCAGCTGTCCAGGCGGGTCTCGGTCAGCACCGCGCTGATGGTGAAGGGCGGTGGGGCCGAGGTGGCGGCGAAGATCGGATCGACGTGTAGCACGCTTTTCAGGCTAGGCCAGGCGAACCGGACCCCGACGCTCGGGCCACGGAAGGCGCAGGTTTGCCACCCCGCTGATCGCGGGCCCCGGTCAGGGGCAATAATGACGGCGTGACTGCGGCCCCAGCCATTGACAAGAGCCGGATCCATTCTCTGACCCGACCGAACATGGTCAGCGTCGGGACGATCGTGTGGCTCTCAAGCGAACTCATGTTCTTCGCGGCGTTGTTCGCGATGTACTTCTCCATCCGCGCGGCTGCGCCGGAGCAATGGGAGAAGCACACCGAATCGCTGAACATCCCCTACGCGACCACCTTCACCGTGATCCTGGTGCTGTCCTCCGTGACGTGCCAGCTCGGCGTCTTCGCGGCGGAGAAGGGTGACGTGCACGCGCTGCGGCGCTGGTTCACCGTCACCTTCGTGATGGGCCTGATCTTCGTGCTCGGCCAGCTGAACGAGTACCGCCACCTGGTCGCCGACGGCGTCAAGATCAACGGAGACGGGTACGGGTCGGTGTTCTACCTGACCACTGGCTTCCACGGCCTGCACGTGACCGGCGGTCTGATCGCCTTCATCATCTTCATGGTCCGTACGACCATGGGCCGGTTCACCCCGGCGCAGGCGACCTCGGCGATCGTCGTGTCGTACTACTGGCACTTCGTCGACGTCGTGTGGATCGGGCTGTACGCCATGATCTACTGGCTTCAGTGATCTTGCGCGTCACATTCCGCGCTGCTGCTCCGTCCCCTGAGACAGGTCCAACCGGTTAAGGACACCGCTCATGACTTCTGACAACGACCGCCGACGCGGTCTGCTCGCGCGGTTGCGCGAGCGGCCCGCCGCGCGCAGCAGGGGCCGCCGCCGGCTGGGCGCCGCGGTCCGGCTGATCGCCGCGCTGATGCTCGCCGGCGGCGCCTACACCGTCTTTGCCCCGGGTGCCCAGGCGCAGGACAACCCGCAGCTGACCGGCGCCGCCGCCGAGGGCAAGGCGCTGTTCGACGTGAGCTGCGTGACCTGTCACGGCCGCAACGCCCAGGGTGTCGAGGGTCGCGGGCCGAGCCTGGTCGGCGTCGGCGCGGCCTCGGTCGAGTTCCAGGTCAGCTCCGGGCGGATGCCGCTGGCCCGCCAGGAGGCCCAGGCGCACCGCAAGCCCCCGGTCTTCACCGATGAGCAGACCCGTCAGCTCGCCCAGTACATCCAGGAGCTCGGCGGCGGCCCGGTCGTGCCGGACGGCGACGAACTCCGCGAGGACGGCAACGTCGCGGCCGGCGGTGAGCTGTTCCGGATCAACTGCTCGCAGTGCCACGCGTTCGGTGGCGGCGGCGGTGCGCTCTCCTCGGGCAAGTTCGCCCCGAGCCTGCACCCCGCGACCGACCGCCAGATCTACGCGGCGATGTTGAGCGGCCCGCAGAACATGCCGGTGTTCGGCGACAACCAGCTTCGGCCGGAGCAGAAGGCCGACATCATCGCCTACATCCAGGAGACGCTGAAGCACGACCAGGACCCGGGTGGGTTCAACCTCGGGCGGTACGGCCCGTCCACCGAGGGCATGGCGATCTTCCTGATCGGCATCGTGGCGCTCGTCTTCGCCAGCCTGTGGATTGCGGGCAAGTCGTGACCGAGCGGATCATTCGAATCAGTGCTGTGGTGCCGCTCGGCACCACCCGTAGCGAGGTGACGGCATGAGCACCCACACCGAGCACCAGGCCCCGCAGGGCCGGGAGCCGCTCGACGTGAACGACCCCAAGCTGACCCGGTTCGACATCGTTCGTGAGGGCGCTCGGCGGGACGACATCGAAATCGTCCACTACGAGCCGCAGGTGCTGCCCGGCACCAAGGCGGAGCGTCGTCTGACCCGCGTGGTCGCCGGGCTCTTCCTGATCACCGGCCTGGCCGCGACCGTCTTCCTGGCCGTCTACATCTGGTGGCCGTGGCAGTACGAGCCGGGCCGTGGCGGCGACAAGTGGTATACCCCGCTGCTGGGCGCCAGCCTCGGCATCGCGCTGCTCGCCGTCGGCTTCGGCATCCTCACCTGGGGCAAGAAGTTGCTGCCCAAGGAGGTCTCGATCCAGGACCGGCACGAGGGCCAGGTGGATTCCGAAGGTCGCACCATCACCGGCGAGACCATGCTGTACATGGCGGACGAGCTGGGTGTGAAGCGTCGGCCGCTGCTGGGCATCTCGCTGCTGGCCGGTCTGGCACCGGTCGGCGCCGTCCTCGCGGCGCCGCTGGTCGGCGGTCTGATCTCCCAGCCGCACAAGAACAACCAGATGTTCACGACCGGGTTCGCCACGGCCGAGGGCGGTCAGCCGATCCGCCTCGTCCGCGAGGACGGCCGGCCGGTCCGCCCTGCGGACATCAGCACCGGTGGGCAGCTGACCGTTTTCCCCGGCATCGACCACGGCGTGAGCAACAGGCACGCCGACTCGCCGACGCTGCTGATCCACCTTCGGGACAGCGACGCGCAGGAGTCGCGCCGGGCCAACGAACGGATCGGCCACGGCGACTACATGTGGGGCAACTACGCGGCGTTCTCCAAGGTCTGCACCCACGCCGGGTGCCCCGCCAGCCTGTTCGAGCAGCAGACCAACCGGCTGCTCTGCCCGTGCCACCAGTCCCAGTTCCTGATCACCGACAACGCCCGGCCCGTCTTCGGCCCCGCCAGCCGGCGGTTGCCGCAGCTGCCGATCGAGGTGGACTCCGAGGGCTTCTTCGTGGCGAAGTCCGACTACACCGAGACCGTCGGGCCTGATTTCTGGGAGCGGCCATGAAGCGTCGAAAGTTTGACCTTGCGGCGACGCCGGGCAAGGCCGCGGTGGGAGTGGACGACCGCTTCGCGGTGGCCACCCCGCTGCGCAAGCTGCTGAACAAGGTCTTCCCGGACCACTGGTCCTTCCTGCTCGGCGAGATCGCGTTGTTCTCGTTCGTCGTGCTGCTGCTGACCGGTGTGTTCCTGACCCTGTTCTACGAGCCGGCGATGACCGAGGTGGTCTACGACGGCAGCTACGCGCCGTTGCAGGGCACGCCGATGTCCGCCGCGTACGCCTCCAGCCTGGACATCTCGTTCGACGTCCGGGGTGGTCTGGTGATGCGGCAGATGCACCACTGGGCTGCGCTGCTGTTCATGGCCGCGATCGTCGTGCACATGCTGCGGGTCTTCTTCACCGGTGCCTTCCGCAAGCCGCGCGAGACCAACTGGATCATCGGTTCGCTGCTGTTCTGGGTCGGCTTCCTGGCCGGCTTCACCGGGTACGGCCTGCCGGACGACGGCCTGTCCGGCACCGGCCTGCGGATCGCTTCGGCGATCATGCTGTCCATCCCGGTGATCGGGTCCTGGGTCACCTCGTCGATCTTCGGTGGCGAGTTCCCCGGCACGATGATCATCAGCCGGATGTTCATCGCCCACGTGCTGCTCATCCCGGCTCTACTGGTCGCCCTGATCAGCGTCCACCTGGGCCTGGTCTTCAAGCAGAAGCACACCCAGTGGCCCGGCCCCGGCCGGACCAACAACAACGTGGTCGGCGAGCGGATGTTCCCGCGGTACGCGTTGAAGCAGGGCGGCTTCTTCATGGTCGTCTTCGGCGTCATCGCGCTGATGGGCGGTCTGTTGCAGATCAACCCGATCTGGCTGTTCGGCCCGTACGAGGCGTGGGTGGTCTCCGCCGCCAGCCAGCCCGACTGGTACGTCATGTTCCTCGACGGGTCGACCCGACTCATGCCGGCCTGGGAAATCAACATTCCGCTCGGTGACGGGTACGTCATTCCGCCGCTGTTCTGGCCGACGGTCGTGCTGCCCGGCATCCTGGTGGGCCTGTCGACGATGTACCCGTTCCTGGAAGCCCGGCACCTCAAGGACCGCAAGAGCCACAACCTGCTCCAGCGGCCCCGCGATGTTCCGGCCCGCACCGCGGTCGGCGCCATGGCCGTCGCTTTCTACATCGTGCTGACGCTCTCCGGCGCCAACGACGTGATCGCCGACAAGTTCCAGATCAGCTTGAACGCGATGACCTGGGCCGGCCGGATCGGTCTGCTGGTGGTCCCGCCGATCGCGTACTACGTCACGCACCGGCTCTGCCTGGGTCTGCAGCAGCACGACCGGGAGGTGCTCGCGCACGGCGTGGAGACCGGCATCATCCGGCGCATGCCGGACGGCCGGTTCGTCGAGGTGCACCAGCCGCTCAGCGCGTCGAACGGGCACGCGGACGGTCACGGCGAGCTGGAATACGTCGGCTGGGTCGTGCCGAAGAAGATGAACCGGCTGGGGGCCCTCGGCCCGGCCATCCGGGGCTTCTTCTACCCGATCGAGAAGCCGGTCGAGGCGCCGGTCTCGCCTGGGCACCCGCCGGTCGAGGCCCGCCCCGAGCGCGAGGAGATCGGCAGCGGCGAGAGCCGCCGCTGACCGCCTGAACGCACCGTTACGTGGCGCCCGCCGGATTCCGGCGGGCGCCACGTCGTATTCGCACCCACCGCCCATCCGAGGCGGAGTCGGACTGCCACGGCGGGACCGGTCGACCCCGCGCGACAGGCGATCGCAGGAATAACCCCGGTGAGTCGGGTAAGCGTGCGGTCCAACGTCTCAAGGGGGGGAAGCATGTTGGGTATCAAACGCCTCGGCCTGTTGGCCGCGCTGGTACTGGTCGGGGTCGCGCCGGCTGCGGCCGCGCAGGCCGCGGCACAGCCGTCGACGCAGGACACCCAGTACCTGCAGGCGGTACACCAGGTCAACCTGTTCGAAATCACCGCCGGTGACCTGGCCCAGCAGAAGGGTCAGGACCAGGGGGTCAAGGACCTGGGCGCGATGCTGAAGACCGACCACACCCAGCTGGACCAGACGGTGCAGCAGACCGCGTCCCAGCTCGGGGTGGAGCTGCCGAACGAGCCGAGCGCCGATCAGCAGGCGGTCATCGACAAGCTGAACAACGCCAGTGGTGCGGAGTTCGACCGGCTCTGGGTGACCAGTGAGCTGGCTGGCCACGTCCAGGCCATCCAGGCCACCCAGACGGAGATCTCGCAGGGCTCCGAGCAGTCGGTGGTCCAGCTGGCGCAGACCGCGCTGCCGACGCTGCAGGCCCACTACGACGAGCTGGTGCAGCTCGCCAACAAGCTGGGCATCCCGGTTCCGCAGACCAGCGCCAGCGGTACGCCCAGCCCGGGTGGCACCGGCACTGAGTCGCCGGCTCCGGGTGGCGGCACCGAGTCGCCTGCTCCGGGTGGCACCGGCACCGAGGCTCCGGCTCCGGGTGGCGGCACCACCGAAACGCCGGCTCCCAGCGAGAGCTGACGTAGCGACAGCAGACGGCCGGTCCACCCGCGCGGTGGACCGGCCGCCGTGCGTGCGTGGGTCAGTCGGCGCTGGAAAGGCCGATCGCGAACGCCTCCTCCAGGTCGTGCTGGGAGTACGCCCGGAACGCGATGTGCGACTCGGTGTTGAGCACACCCGGCACCTTGGAGATGCTGCCGGCGATGACCTGGGCGATCTGGTCGAACTCGCGGACCCGGACGATGGCGATGAGGTCGACGTGCCCGGCCACCGAGTAGACCTCACTGACGCCGGAAAGGTTGGCCAGGGTCTCCGCAACCTCGGGGATCGCGTCGGTGGCGCAGTCGATCAGCACGATAGCGGTGATCACGGGACATTTCTCCGTTCGTCGGCGTCGTCGCCCATGCTAGATGTTTTCCGCCCGGTCGAGGCCGAGGGTGGTGGACAGGTGACCGGCACGGTCAGGTTGTCGCCGGCCCGGATCGCGTCGCGCAACCGCTCGCCCTCGTGCACCGTCGCGCCCGGCCAGACCACGGCGCGCTCCACATCGCCGTGCACCCGGGCGCCCGCGCCGACCACCGACTCCACACAGCGGCCGGTCACCGAGGCGGACGGGTCGACGAGGGTGCCGCCGGCCGCGGCGTGCAGGTTGGCCGCCAGGTAGTCGGCCGGGGTGCCGGTGTCGTAGAAGGTGCCCGGGTAGGCCACCACCTCCAGGGCACCCACCGACTCCGCCGGGCGCCACACGGCGTGGACCAGGTCGGACTGGACGACCCGCAGATCGCGGACGAACCGCCAGGGCAGCAGGGAGAAGCCGGTGAAGCAGTGCCCGGAGAAGGTGCCCGGTGCCGCCGGGTCCGCGGCGGGCTGGCCGAGCAGGCGTACGGTGTGCCCGTCCCACCCGTCGAGCAGGGCGGCCACGTCCGGGCCCGGGGGCGCCGCCGGGTCGGCGAGGTACGCGTCGGCGTTGCCCACCAGCACCGGCCGCCCGTCGATCCAGTCCCGCAGGTTGGCCACCCCGCCCGCGGTGCCCAGCGGGTCGCCTGGCTCGACGGACAGGTGTGCGCGGTCGCCCACGTGCGCGACCACCTGGTCGCCGAGGTAGCAGGCGTTCACCGCGACCCGGGCGGGACCGGCCAGGCCCAGCCCCGCCAGCCGGGCCAACGCCCGGTCCAGCAGTGGCACGTTGCCCACCGGGCAGAGCGCCTTGGGCACCCGTTCGGTGAGCGGGCGCAACCTGGTGCCCTCGCCGGCGGCGAGCACCACCGCGCACAGCTCCGCCGGCCCGCCAACCATGCCGGTCATGGCATGTCGTCGGGGACCGGTGGCGGGAACTGCCCAGCCAGCGGCCCGATGTCGTAGTAGGCGAGCAGTCGGGCGGTCGGCCAGGTCAGCTTCGGTAGGTCGTCCAGGGGGTGCCACGCGGCCTCGAAGACCTCCGCGCCGTCGACCGTCAGCTCGGTGGTGGACGCCGGCACCTCCGTCTCGAAGACCGTGTCCACCCAGCCCTTGGCGTGCACGATCGCGTTCGGCACCGCCGGACGCAGCCGGGACGGGGGGAGCCGGATGCCGGATTCCTCGAACAGCTCGCGGGCCGCGCCGACCACCGGGGCCTCGCCGCGGTCCAGCAGGCCGGCGGGGAGTGACCAGCCCTTGCCGGGTGGCTGGCGCAGCATCAGCAACCGACCCGCGCCAGTCGCCTCGGAGTCGCGGACCAGAGTGACCGCCCCGACGATGTACTTGGGCACGGCCAGCCGAACCAGGCGCCGACGCACCGGCAGCGGCAGGCGATAGAAGGCCTGGTAGAACAGGGCCCGACCGGTGGCGCGGGAGCGGGGGATCATGACCCCAGGTTAGTGGTCACGAATGTCCTTCGGACGAGCTGGGGCCGGCCGGCTCACTGTCGATGGTCGACCAGGTCGATGAGCTGGCGTACCACGGTGTCTGGCTCGATCACCCGGTCGAAGACCGCGACCAGCAGGGTCTCCAGGTCGGGATAGCCCAACTCCTCGGAGAGGCGCAGCAGCGGCAGGTCACTGGCGAGGCCTCGGTTGTGCTGACGCAGGGCGAGCCCGATGGTGGCCCGACCGAGGCGGACCTTGTCACTGATCGTGATGCCCGGCTCGGTGTGCTCGGCGAACCACCGGTTGATCTGCATCTGCGCGTGCGGCGACTTGACGAAGGTCAGCCACTCCCGGCGAGGGCCGCGCGACGCCACACCGGCCTCGAAGCCGTTGTCGCCCTCGTTCTCGGTGAAGATCTCCACCACGTCGCCCTCGTCCAGCTCCGAACTCAGCGGGGCCAGTCGACCGTTGATTCGCGCGGCGAGACAGTGGTCGCCCCGTTCGGTGCCCAACTCGTACGCGACGTCGACCGGCGTGGCGCCGGCCGGCAGCACGACCTGCCGTCCGTCGGCGAAGACCTGGATCTGGCCCTCGGCGAGGTCGCAGCGCAGTGACTCGAGGAACTGCGCCGGGTCGGCGGCGTCCGGCTCCCAGTCGAGCACCCGGCGCAGCCAGTCCAACTGCTCGGCGCGGGCTGCGGCGCTGCTGCTCGCCGAACGGGGGAAACGGAAGCCGGCGGCGATGCCGTACTCGGCCGAGCGGTGCATCTCCTCGGTGCGGATCAGCACCTCCACCGTGCGGTCCTGTGGGCCGCAGATGCTGGTGTGCAACGAGCGGTAGAGGTTGTTCTTCGGTGAGGCGATGAAGTCCTTGAAACGGCCGGGCACCGGTCGCCAGGTGCCGTGGATCGCGCCAAGTGCGGCGTAACAGTCGGTGGCCGGGCCGTCGACCACCACCACGATGCGGGGCAGGTCGTACGGGGCGGTGTGGCCGCCGGCGATGGTGTCCTTCCAGATCGAGTAGAGGTGCCGGGGACGCGGGCTCACCTCGGCGTCGACCCGGCTGCGCTTCAGGGCGGCCCGGGCCCGGGTGACCACCGAGTTGAGGTACGTGTCCCAACCCGGCCGGTCGTGCACGTGCCGGGCCAGCCGGGCGTGCTCGTCGGGCTGCAGGTGCAGCAGCACCACGTCGTCCAGCTCACGCTTGAGGGTCTGGATGCCCAGCCGGTCGCAGAGCGGGACCAGCACCTCCTGCGTCTTGCGGGCGATCCGTTCCCGCGATGACGCGGAGCGCACCCCGAGGGTCCGCATGTTGTGCAGCCGGTCGGCCAGTTTGATGATCAGCACCCGGACGTCCTTCGCGGCCGCCACGATCATCTTGCGGATCGTCTCCGCTTCGGCGGCCTTGCCGTAGAACGCCTTGTCGAACTTGGTCACCCCGTCGACCAGGTGGGCCACCTCGCCGCCGAAGTCCTCGGAGAGCGCCTGGAGGGTGTAGCGGGTGTCCTCCACGGTGTCGTGCAGCAGCGCCGCGACCAGGGTGGTGGTGTCCATCCCCAGCTCCGCGCAGATCTGCGCCACCGCGAGGGGGTGGGTGATGTACGGCTCCCCGCTCTTGCGGAACTGCCCGCGGTGCATGTTCTCCGCGATCGTGTACGCACGTCGCAGCACCGCGGGGTCGGTGCCGGCGTGGATGCCCCGGTGGGTGCGAACCAGTTGGGTGACCGGGTCGGAGTCGGTGGTCGGCCAGCTGAGCAAGGACCGCAGCCGGCGCGCGAGCGGCAGCTCACCTGGCTGTGTCGGAAGGGCGCCCCCCAGGGCGGCGCCGTGTCCGGCGTCGACGTCCACGAGGGACACCTCCTCACCCCGGCTCCGCATCGCCGAAGACCGGCGGCGGGGAGCAGGCCCACTAATCGGGCAGGACTGCACTTCTCTAACAGCCTAAGCGAGTCGACGTAGTCCGATCGGTCAGTTGGTCATGAGCGTTCGGTCGAGAGTTGGTGGGACGCGCCGCTCTCGGCCTTCGCCAGCAGGTCACGGAACCGCCCCGCGCCACCCACCGGGGAGGACCAACCGGAGGACATCTCGACCAGTCGGGTCTCCGGTCGTTCCAACCAGGACAGGATTCGCTCGGACTCCTCGGCGGTGGCCGCCGGCACCGGGCCGTGCCCGCCAGACACCGTCTCGGCAGTGGCCCGGATGGCGGTCAGCGTGGGCCGCGGGTGAACGCCCGGCGGGGACACGCCGGCGCCGGCCAGCCGACCGTGCCGCACCAGCGCCAACTCCCAGCCACCCCGGGCGGCCGGCCGTGCCGCGGCCAGCTCGACGATGCCGGTCAGCGCGGCCAGCCGCTGCATCCGCACGGTGGCCCGCAGCACCGCGGCCAGCCGGGACCGCATCACCGCGGCCTCCTCGTAGCGCTGGTCGACCGAGAGCACCTCGATCCGGGCGAGCAGCGCGTCCACCACCGGCTGTGGGTCGCTGGCCGTGGCCGTGCGGAAGGGGGCGACCGCCCTGTCGTCGTACTCCTCGGGGGTGATCTTGTGCTCGCAGGGTGCCGGGCAGCGACCCAGCTCGGCCAGCGCGCAGGCCGGCGTGACGGTGCGCAGCGAGAGCCGGTGTGTGCACTGGCGCAGCGGCACGGCGTCGTGGAAACCGGCGGCGGCCAACTCCGCGGCCCGCCGGGACGTGAACGGCCCGAGGTAGGCGGTGTCGGTGGGGGAGAGGTCGCGGACGATCGAGAGCCGGGGATAGGGACCGTCGGTGAGCTTGAGCCAGACCATCCGCTCCGGGTATTTCGACCGGCGGTTGTACGGCGGGGCGTGCGCGGCGATCAGACGCAGCTCGCGGACCTCCGCCTCCAACGAGTGGGCGCACTCCACCGCCTCGACCCGTTCGGCCGCGCCCAGCATCTCGGAGATCCGGGCACGCTTCTCGCCGGCGGTGAAGTAGCTGCGCACCCGGGTGGCGATGTCGACCGAGGTGCCCACGTAGAGCGGGCGGTCGTCGGCGGCCCGGAAGATGTAGACGCCGGGGACCTTGGGCAGCCCTTCGGCCAGGTGTCGTTTGCGACGCTGCGTCGGGGTGACCGCCCGGGCGAACTCGATGGCGTCGCCGACCGTGTCCACCCGGTGCCCGCCGAGCCGACCGATCAGCCCGTGCAGGACGTCGACGGTGGCTTTCGCGTCGTCCAGCGCCCGGTGGTTGGGCTGGGTGGCGGTGCGGAAGTAGGCGGCGAGGGTGCCCAGCTTGCGGTTGGGCACCTCGTCGCGGGTCAGCACCCGGCGGGCCAGCGCCGCCGTGTCGAGCACGCGGGGGTTGGGCCAGCGGTAGCCGTGCTTCGCGCAGGCGGCCTTGAGGAAGCCCACGTCGTACGGGGCGTTGTGGGCCACCAGCACCGCGTCGGCGATGAACTCCAGGAAACTCGGCAGCACCTGCTCGATCGGCGGCGCCGGCACGAGCATCGCCTGGGTGATGCCGGTGAGCACGGTGATGAACGGCGGGATCGGCTGCCCCGGGTTGACCAGGGTGGCCAACACGCCCAACTGCTCGCCACCGCGCACCTTGACCGCGCCGATCTCGGTGATGCCGCCGCCGTCCGGCGCGCCGCCGGTGGTCTCCAGGTCGACCACCACGAAGGTGGTCGCGTAGAGCGGCAGCGCCGGATCCACCCCGCCCACCGCCGGGTCGAGACCGGCCAGTGACTCCTGGACGTACTCCGCCTGTGCCATCGGCGGCACGCTAGCGCGCCGGTCCGACACTCCCGTCGCAGCCGTCCCATCCGTCACCATGGGGCTAGGATGAGAGATCGGCTCACTCACCGGGCGGTGGGCCCGGTCGCGGTGGGAGACTTGCCACATGCCCCTCACCGAGCCGTATGACGACCACCTCCCGCAGGAGGACCTGGTCGCGCTCGACGGTGCTGCGGGCAACCCGGACGACAACGTAGTCAGCGAGACATCAGGCGCATCCGACCCGGCACCGGGCGACGATCCAGCTGTCGAGCCGGAGGCAACGCTGCCGGAGCCGACGCTGCCCGAGCCGGAGCCGACGCTGCCCGAGCCGGAGCCGACGCTGCCCGAGCCGGTCCGGCAGCGGATCGTGACGCTGACCGCCGCGGTGCTGCCCACCCTGCCCGCCGACGAGGTGCCGGTGCCGTTGCGCCGAGTGGCCAAGTTCGCCCCCAACCGGCGGGCCCGGCTCGGTGCTCCCGCCATCGCCGCCCAGCTCACCGCCGACCCGCTGTTCCGGCAGCGGGTCACCGCCCGGATCCTGACCGACGCCGGTGACCTCGGCGCTGCCGTCGTCGAGGGCACCGCGCCCGCCGCCGCCGACCCGGTCGAGGTCGCCGCGTTGGCCTACCTGGCCCGGCCGCGCGGCTGGCGGGAGCTGATCGACGCCAGCGGCGCCGCCGTGCGTGCCGAGGCGGACAGCGCGGTCGTCGCCGAGCTGGTCCGGGAAGCTGAGCAGCGGGCCACCCGCGCCGAGCACGATCGCGCCGTGGCCCGGGTCGAGGCCGAGAAGCTGCGTGACGAGCTGGCCCGCGTCCGCGAGGAGTTGGGTCAGCTCCGCGAGGAGTTCCGGCAGGTCACCCGCACCCTGCGGGAGACACAGGCCCGCGAGCGCAAGGCGACCGAGCTGCTGGCCACCGAGCGCGGCCGGGCCGCGCGTGCCAGCGCCGACGTGGACGCCGAACTACGCCGTGCCCGCGCCCGGCTGGCCGAGGCCGAGTCCGCCGCCGGCGTGGCCCGGGCCAGCGCCAAGGAGGCCCGCTCGGTCGACGACGCCCGGCTCTGGCTGCTGCTGGAGACCATCGGCCAGGCCGCTGTCGGGCTGCGCCGGGAGCTGGCGCTCGACCCGGTCGACAAACTCCCCGCCGATTTCGTCGCCGACGCGTTCGCCGAGCAGCCGGGCACCGCCCCGGCCAGCCCGGCCGCACGTGCCCGCGACACCGACGACCCGGCCCGACTGGACCAACTGCTCGCCCTGCCTAGGGCGCACCTGGTGGTGGACGGCTACAACGTCACCAAGCGCGGCTTCGGCGACATGTCCCTGGAGCAGCAGCGTAAACGCCTGATCACCGGGCTGGGTGGGATCGCCGCGCAGACCGGCGACGAGGTCACCGTCGTGTTCGACGGCGCCGAGCGGATGCACGGGCTGCCACCCGCGCCGCGCGGCGTCCGGGTGCTCTTCTCCCGCAAGGGCGAGACCGCTGACGAGCTGATCCGGCGGCTGGTCCGCGCCGAGCCGTCGGGTCGCCCGGTGGTGGTGGTGTCGTCCGACCGTGAGGTCGCCGACGGGGTACGCCGGCACGGGGCGTACCCGCTGGGCGCCGACTCGCTGCTGCGGCGGCTCGCCCGTTCCTGAGGGCACAGCGGGCTGTGATCGACACCTGATCGGCGATGTCGGGGTGTCCGGCTGGTCGGGATACCCCGATATCGCTGACCTGGAGTGGATCTCGCCCTCAAACGGCCGGTCGGGCGCGGTTTCTGTCGTACCCGGTGGTTAGCGTCGATGTGACCGACGGTGCTCGGGCGGCGACGACAGCGTGCCGACCGTGCGTCGCGAGCCGATCAGGAGGCGTGATGCTCATCGACTGCGGCGGGTGCGCGAGGCGGGATGACGGCTGTTCCGACTGTCTGGTGAGTGCCCTGTTCGACGAGACGTCCCCGGCGGCCGGGCTGGTCGCCGCCGAGGTCCAGGCGATCGAGGTGCTCGCCCGGGCCGGCTGCGACGTCGAGCTGCTGGCCGCACCCGGTCGGCACAGCGACGCCCGACATCGCGCTCGGGGACGGGTCGCCTGAGCCGGGCGCCCGCGCCTCCGGGCCTGGGGGTCACCGGAGCACGACACCGCGCCCGGAGCGGGCCACCGGGGGCCATAGGATGGGCGCTCACGGCGGGAGGAGCGGCCAGATGAGCGGGGTACGACGCGACGACGGCCGGCCCATCGGGTGCTGCGGTGACGCCCGCCCGTCGACGACGACGGCGGGTTTCCGGTGACTCCGCGTGGCTGGGCCCTGCTGACCCTGGCCGGGTTGACCGTCGTGTTGGTCGTGATCGCCGCGCTGTTCATTCCGTGGCACCGACCGCCAGCCCCGCGCGCCGACCAGCTCGCCGCGCTGCGGGACCTGCCGGCCGAGCAGGTGGCCAAGGGGCGGGAGTTCCGGGCGGCGCTGCGCCCCGGCGGATACGCCGCGCTGGCCGTGGGGCTGCTGGTCGCCCTCGCGCTCGGGTTGACCCCGCTGGGCAGTCGCCTGGTCGAGCTGGTGAGCCGGCCGTTCGGGGGGCACTGGGCCGCCCAGGCGGTGCTCGGCGGGCTGGCCGTGGTGCTCGTCGCCGACCTGGTGACACTCCCGTTCGCCGCCTGGCGCCAGAGCGTGCTCACCCGCTACGGGCTGAGCACCAACGGTTGGAGCGGCTGGGCGGTCGACCTGCTCAAGTCGTACGCGGTCAGTGCGGTGATCGGCGCGGTGGCGCTGTTCGGCTTCTACGCGGTCATCCGGTTCGCGCCGCGCTGGTGGTGGGCGTTCGGCGCGGCCGGTGCGGCTCTGCTGGTGATCCTGCTGTCGTTCGTGCTGCCGGTGCTGGTGGAGCCGGTCTTCAACAAGTTCACCCCGATGGAGCAGGGCCCGCTGCGCACCGAGCTGATGAGCATGGCCGCCCGCGACGGGGTGCCGGTGCGCGACGTGCTGGTCGCCGATGCCTCCCGCCGCACCAAGGCGGTCAACGCGTACGTCTCCGGTCTCGGACCGACCCGCCGGGTGGTCGTCTACGACACGCTGCTGCGCGAGGCGACTCCAGCGGAGGTGACCGCGGTGGTGGCGCACGAGTTGGGGCACGCGAAGGACTCCGACGTGACGGTCGGCACGCTGACCGGGGCACTGGGTGCCGCGGCGGCCGTGGTGGCGCTCTACCTGCTCGGCTCGTGGGGGCCGCTGCTGCGGCTGGCCGGCGTCGACGCGGTCGCCCAACCCCGCGCCTTCCCGTTGCTGCTGGCCCTCGTCACGGTGGCCGGGTTGGTCGCCGCACCGGTGCAGGCGCTGATGTCGCGACGGGTGGAGGCGCGGGCCGACGCGCACGCGCTCGCGCTGACCCGTGACCCGGAGGCCTTCGAGTCGATGCAGCGCCGGCTCGGCTCGGTCAACCTCGGCGACCCCGACCCGCCGCGCTGGGAATACCTCTACTCGGCCTCGCACCCGTCCACCGTCGAGCGGATGGCCGCCGCCCGCGCGTACGCCCGGGAGGCCGGCCGATGACCCGCACGCTGCTGATCACCAACGATTTTCCGCCCCGCCCGGGCGGCATTCAGTCCTTCGTGCACAACCTCGCGGTGCGTCAACCAGCTGGCTCGGTGGTCGTCTACGCGTCGAGTTGGCGCGGGGCCGCGAAGTTCGACGCCGACCAGCCGTTCGAGGTGATCCGGGAGCGCACCAAGGTGCTGTTGCCCACCCCGTTGATCGCCCGCCGGGCGGCGCGGTTGGCTCGCGCGTACGACTGCGACACGGTGTGGTTCGGCGCGGCGGCTCCGTTGGGGCTGCTCGCCGCCGGTCTGCGTCGGCGGGCCGGCGTACGCCGGGTGGTGGCGCTGACCCACGGCCACGAGGTTGGTTGGGCGGCGCTGCCGGCCGCCCGGCCGGCGCTGCGGCGTATCGGTCGGGGCGTGGACGTCACCACCTACCTCGGCGAGTACACCCGTAGCCGGCTGGCCCGCGTGCTGGGCGGGGTGACCGAGTTGCGCCGGCTCGCGCCCGGGGTCGACGTGGACACCTACCACCCGACCGTGGACGGTGAGCAGGTCCGGGCCCGGCTCGGTCTGACCGACCGGCCGGTGGTGGTCTGTGTGTCCCGGCTGGTGCCGCGCAAGGGTCAGGACATGCTGATCCGGGCGCTTCCGGAGATCCGCCGGCGGGTGCCCGACGCGGCGCTGTTGATCGTCGGCGGCGGGCCGTACCGGGCGACCCTGGAGAAGCTGGCCCGGCAGACCGGTGTGGAGCGGGACGTCGTGTTCACCGGCTCGGTCCCGTCGGCGGAGTTGCCGGCGCACTACGCGGCCGGCGACGTCTACGCGATGCCGTGCCGCACCCGCAACCGGGGCCTCGACGTGGAGGGGCTCGGCATCGTCTACCTGGAGGCGTCCGCGACCGGCCTGCCGGTGGTGGCCGGTGACTCCGGGGGCGCCCCGGACGCGGTCCGCGAGGGGGAGACCGGCTACGTCGTAAGCGGGCGGGACATCGCCCAGCTCGCCGACCGGGTCGCCCGGCTGCTCGCCGACCGGGATCTGGCCCGCCAACTGGGCGCCGCCGGTCGGGCGTGGGTGGAGCGCGAGTGGCGCTGGGAGGCGCAGGCGGAACGGATGGCGGCGCTGCTCGCCGGTTGATCGGCACCCGCGCTCAGCCGGTGCTCCCTCGGGGTGGCGCGTAGCGCGGCACGTACTCCTGGCCGGTGAGCTTCTGGATCGCCGCCATCACCTCGTCGGTGACCTTCCGGATGTCGCGGGGCCCCTCGATGCGCTCGGCGACCGGGATCGGTGGGCCGAATCGCAGGGTGACCGGGTGTCGGCGGGGCAGCCGCGCGTCGACCGGCAGCACCTCGGCGGTGCCGAGCACGCCGACCGGGATGATCGGCACCCCGGCGTCGCGGGCCAGCCGGGTCATTCCGACGCGGCCCCGGTAGAGCCGCCCGTCCGGGGAGCGGGTGCCCTCCGGGTAGACGGCGACCAGACCGCCGGCGCGCAGCACCGGCACGGCGGCGTCGAGGGCGCGCAGCGCGGCCCGGCCGTCGGCGCGGTCGACTCGGATGGCGCCCATGCCGGCGACGATCCGCCGGTTGAGCCAGCCGCCCGGGCCACGGCCGGTGAAGTACTCGGCCTTGGCCCAGAAGGTGACGTGCCGAGGGGTCGCGCTGGCCAGGAACAGTTCGTCGGCGACGGAGAGGTGATTACCGGCGAGGATCGCGCCACCGTGTCGGGGTAGGTGCTCCAGTCCTTCGACGCGCGGTCGCCAGGCCAGCCGCAGCGTGGTGCCGACGGTCAGCTTCATGAGGTCGTACAGCAGGGGCACAGGTCCTCCGGGGGCGGGCGGTTCAGTCGAGCGTCGGGCCGAGATGGGCGTCGAGCGCGGCGCGCAGCAGGGCCTCGTCGTCGAGTGCGCCGGTGGCCAGGGGCAGGCTGCCCCAGGCCCAGAGTTGGGCGATGCCGTGCAGGTTGGCCCAGAGCACGCCGGCGAGCACCGGTGCGGGTGCGTCGGTCGGCCGGCGGACCTGGGCGACCAGGTCGGCCAGGACGGCGAACAGCGGCAGGCTCGTCTCGCGTAGCCGCAGCCGGCCGCTGTCCAGCAGGTCGTGCCGGAACATCAGCTCGAACATGCCGCGGTGGGTCGCCGCGAAGTCCAGGTACGTCCGGGCCAGCGCGACCAATCGGGTACGCGGGTCCGGGTCGACGTCGCGCAGCGTCTGCTCGACGCGGGCGGTGAGGTCGTCGAAGCCCTCCCTGGCGATGGCGGAGAGCAGGTCGACGTGGGTGGGGAAGTAGCGGCGCGGGGCGCCGTGTGAGACCCCGGCGCGGCGGGCGATCTCCCGTAGCGACACCGCCGCCTGGCCCTCGCTCAGCACCAGGTCGACTCCGGCGGCCACCAGCCGGTCGCGCACGCCACCCTCGTCGCTCATAGACAGTGTCTACCAGGCAGGCGTAGACGCTGTCTACTCCCTGGCGCCGGCAGGGTGACGCGGAGCGTCGACGCAGTCGACGCATCGGGGCGGCCTCGCCACACCGATCGATATACCTCTGTGTCATGAAAATGACTCTGAGGTATACCGACTGTCGGGGCACTGGTCACCCGGCCGCGCGCTCAGCGGATGCGGGCCAGGATCCGGTCGGCAGGGGCCGGGCGGCCGAAATGCCAGCCCTGAGCGGCGTCGCAGCCGATCGCCCGCAGCCTCTCGGCCTGCCCGGCGGTCTCCACCCCCTCAGCGGTGACCGTCAGGTCCAGCGCGTGCGCCAGCGAGACCAGTGAGGCGAGGATCCGCTCGTCGGTGCGGCCGACCGAAGGCGACCGCAGGCCGGCAACGAACTCCCCGGCGACCTTCAGCTCGGTCACCGGCAGGTCCCGTAGGTACGCCAGATTGCTGTAGCCGGTGCCGAAGTCGTCGATGGCGATCCGCACACCGAGGTCGGCCAGCACCCGCAGGGCGCGTACCGGCTCCTCGGCGCTGCTCATCATCGTGCTCTCGGTGATCTCCAGTTGGAGCCGTTCCGGCGGCAGGCCGGTCTGCCGCAGGAGCGCGCTGACCTCCTGCACCAACCCGGGCCGGTGCACCTGCCGTACCGCCAGGTTGACGCTGACGAACGGTGCGGTGACGCCACCGGCCGACCACGCCTCCGCCTCGCGGCAGGCCTCGGCCAGCACCCACCCGCCCAGCTGGACGATCAGGCCGGTCTCCTCGGCCAACCCGATGAAGCTGTCCGGACGCAGCACCCCCAGCTCCGGGTGGCGCCAACGGACCAGCGCCTCGACGCCGACCAGGCTGCCGTCGCGCAGTGAGGTCAGCGGCTGGTAGTCGAGGTAGAACTCGCCCCGCTCCAACGCGGCGGGGATGGCGGCGGAGAGCGCGTACCGGGCCAGTTCGCGTTGGTTGCGTTCGGCGTCGTAGAGCGCCCAGCGCGACCCGCCGGCGGACTTGGCCCAGTGCAGGGTGCTGTCCGCGGCCCGCATCAGGTCACCGGGGTTGGCTCCCGCCACCTGGCGTTCGACGATGCCGATGCTCGCCGAAATCTGCAACTCGTGCCCGTCGACCAGCGCCGGTGTGCGTACCGCGGCCAGCGCCGTCTCGGCCACCGTCACCATGTCGTCGGTGCCCCCGGTGCGGTCCACCAGGATGACGAACTCGTCCCCGCCGAGTCGGGCCACCAGGTGCTCACCCATGGCCCGGCACAGCCGTTCGGCCACCGTGACCAGCAGTCGATCGCCGACCTGGTGACCCAGGGTGTCGTTGACGACCTTGAAGCGGTCCAGGTCCAGGAAGCACACCCCGACCCGCTGCGCTCCACGGCCGGGTTCGTTGAGCGCGGCGGTGAGCCGCTCGGTGAACAGTGTCCGGTTGGGCAGACCGGTGAGCGGGTCGTGGGTGGCCTGATGCCGGAACCGGGCCTCGCTGGCGCGCAGCGCCCGCTCGGCCTGCGTCCGGGCCCTCATCGCGGCCCGGCGGATCGACTCCTGCTCGTCGAGCGTCCGGTCGCGCAGTGCGCGGGCGTAGCCGGTCGCCACGGCCGCCAGCAGCCGGGCCATCCGGTCCTCGACGTCCTCGGCCACCAGACCCAGGTCGCGCACCAACCGGAGCTGGATGACCTCGACGGTACGACCCAGCCCCTCCGCGGAGGCGATGTGCGCGGCGACCAGCTCGGCACCGACCCGGTGCCCGGCACGCAGGTCGAACGGCTCCGTCAGCAACGCGCCGGCCAGTTGCCCGGTGAGCCGGTCCAGCAGGGACTCCAGCTGCGCCTGGGTCATCGGCAGGTAGCTGGTGCCGGAGACCGCCTTCGCCCAGGCACGGGCGAACGTGCCCGGGCGAGAGCTCGCCCCGGGCGGCTCAGTCACCGAGTCGCCCGACGCCGCCCATGAAGACCGCGCGCTCGGCGTCCTCCGCGCTCTCCGGAGAGTCCGGTCGCCACTGGGGCACCCAGACCACCCCGGGGTCGAGCAGCTCGAACCCGTCGAAGAGCGCAGTCAGCTCGGCGCGGCTGCGCACCCACAAAGGGTTGTCCGTCCGCCGGTAGACCCGCTCCGCCTCGGCGCGTTCGTCATCGCTGCGCCCGTCATCGCTGGCCTGCGACAGCACCAGGTAGCTGCCGGGGGCCAACGCCTCACGCAGCACCCGCAGCAGCTCCGCCGGTCGGTCGTCGTCGGAGACGAAGTGCAGGACGGCCACGACCATCACGGCCACCGGCTGGCTCAGGTCGAGCAGCTTGCGGACGTCGGGATGGGCCAGGATCGCCTCCGGGTGCCGCAGGTCCTCCTGCACCACCACCGCCCGGTCGTTGCCGGCGAGGATCTCACGGCTGTGCGCCACGGCCACCGGGTCGACGTCCACATAGACCACCCGTGACTGCGGGTCGAGCCGCTGGGCGATCTCGTGCACGTTGCCGACGGTCGGAATGCCCGAGCCGATGTCCAGGAACTGCCGGATCCCGGCCTCGGCGAGGTGGTGCACGGCCCGGCGCAGGAACGCCCGGTTGGCCTGCGCCATCAGCGGCGCCTCGGGCACCGCCGCGACCATCGCCTGCGCCGCAGCCCGGTCGGCGGCGAAGTTGTGCGAGCCCCCGAGGTAGTAGTCGTACATCCGCGCGACACTCGGGCGCTCGATGTCGATGGTGTCGGGTGCCCAGTCCGGCCGCTGCATGCGTTAACCCCTCGAGTCCGCGAGGCGGGCGACGTCGCCCGCGCGGGTATTGTGCACCCGCCACGCACGCCAGACCATAGCCCGCCGGAAGGTTACCCGCCGACGTCGGTCGATGCGCGACGGTCCGCGCCGGAGTGGAAGCCGGCGCGGACCGTCGGTGGTGATGTCCCGCTCGACGAGCGGGGTCAGCTCAGAACTTCGGCGCGTCCGGTGCCTCGAGCAGGCCGAGCCGCAGCGCGGTCATCAGAGCCTGAGCCCGGTTGGCCGCCCCGAGCTTCTCGTAGAGCTTGGAGATGTGGGTCTTGGCCGTGGACTCGCTGACGAACAGCTGCTTGGCGATACCCGCCACGCTCATCCCGTCGGCGAGCAGCCGCAGCACCTGCCCCTCCCGGGGGGACAACTGCGGGCCGGACGGGGCGAGCCGGCGCTTCATCGCCTCGGCCAGGTCGGCGGCGGTGAACGCGCTGGGGGAGGAGGCGGCGTGCCGTGCGGCGGCCACCACCTCGTCGGCCGGGGCGGTCTTCGGCACGAAGGCACTCGCGCCGGCCTCCAGAGCGCCGAAGAGCTGGTCGTCGCCGGCGTACATGGTCAGCACCACGATGCCCATCGACGCGCTGGACTTGCGCAGCGCGCGGGTGGCCTCCAGGCCGCTGCCGTCGGGCAGCCGCAGATCCATGATCACCACGTCCGGCTGCAGTGCGCCGGCCTGGCGTACGCCCTCTGCCGCCGTGGCGGCCTCACCGACGACCTCGAACTGGCGGTCGCGCTCGAAGGCGTGTCGCAGCCCCTTACGAATCAGGTCGTGATCATCAACAAGGAGGACCTTGGTGCGGGTGGCCGGTGTCGGACTTGTGGTCATCCTCGGGTTACTCCCCTTCTGGTGCTGCGCTGTCGCGCACGTTATCTCGGCGGGACGAGGTGCCAACAACCACCGCCACGGTTGTGCCGCTGGGTTGCCGTGGCCTGATCTCCAACCGGCCCCGGATACGTTCCGCCCTCTCGGCCATGATCGCAAGACCGTACCGTCCGTCGGGGCGCTGGTCAGCCATCCCCTGACCGTCATCCGACACTTCTATTTGCGCGTACGGGGGGTCGACCTCGCACGTGACCCACAGATTCGAGGCTCCGGCGTGCTTGCGCGCGTTGGTCACCGCCTCCTGCGCGATGCGCAGCAACTCGGCCTCGGTGGCAGCCGGCAGCCGGGCCGTGGACTCGTCCAGCGAGAGGTGCACCCGCAGCCCACCGGACGCACCGACGGTGCGCGCGTACTCGGCGATCGCCGCCGCCAGCCCGCCCTGCCGGTCCACCTCACTGCGCAGCTCGAAGAGGCTCAGCCGCAGCTCCTGGATCACCCGGGTCACCTCGCCGCGCAGTGTACGCAGGGCCTCGGCGGTCTCGTCGGCGTCGTCGAAGACGGTGGCCATGGCGTTGTCGATGCCGTAGCCGACCATCACCAGTTCCTGTGCCACCCCGTCGTGGATCTCCCGGGCCAGCCGCTGCCGCTCCTCGTTGGTGGCCAGCGAGCGCACCTCGTCGAAGAGCAGCGCCGCCTCCAGCCGCAGTGCGGCCGGCCGGGTCAGGGCGGTCACCCGGGACACCACCGGCGGTGGGTACGCGTGCGCGACGTCCGCCTCCAGCACCACCAGCCCCACCGTGCGCACCCCGGCGACCAGCGGAACGATCAGCGCGGACACCTCGGCGCCCCGGTGCGAACGGGACTGCGAACGCGCGGCGGTCTGTGCCTGCTGACTGGCCCAGGCGTCGGCGATCGCCGAGTCCGCGTCCAGCGTCGTCTCCCAGTCCACCCGGTCGACACCGGCCTGGGCGAGCACCACGAGCCGACCGCCGCCACTGGCGGACAGCACCGCGCCCCGGTCCGCCCGGGCCACCGTGCGCAGCTCCTCGAGCAGGTGCTCGGAGATGCCGCCCGGGTCCAGGGTGGCCCCGGGCAGCTGCCGGGCCACCGTACGCAGCTGGGTCAGCAGCCGGGTGGCCTCGGCGTACGGCTGGGGTTTGCCCTCACCGCGGACCGCCATCACCCGGTGCAGCGTGCCTGCGGCGTAGAGGCCCAGGGCCGCCAGGATCAGCCACTGCGCGCAGACCGCGAGGTAACCCGCCTGGCCGAGCTGGAGCCGTCCGCCGACCTCGGTCAGCGCGCCGCTGACCAGCAGGGTGGCGGCGGCGACCGCGAGCAGGGCGGCGCCCTCACGGAAGCGGCGGCGCAGCGCGGTGACGGTCACCGGGACGGCCAGGTAGGGCAGCACCGCCGAGGCGCCGAGCCCGCCGACCGTGCCGCCGATCGACGCCACCGCGGCCACCTGGCTCGCGGCCAGGCCCAGCACCACCACCTCGGCGACCCGACTCAGCGGCGCGATCAGCCGGTGCTGCGGGGCCAGCAGCGACGGGAGCCCGGCCACCGCCAACAGCGCGATCCACCACAGCTGGGCGACGTCGCGGGTGGCGAACAGGGTCAGGATGGCGATCAGCGCCAGCATCACCAGGCGGGCGGCCGCGGCGAGGGGATGCGGGTGCGGTGCGGTGGCTGTGGATGCGGGCACGTGACGGATGGTAGTCAGCCTCGGTAGATATCGGCGATCTCCGCCGCGTACGTCTTGTGGACGACCTGACGCTTGACCTTGAGCGACGGGGTCAGCTCGCCGGTCGACTCGGTGAAGTCGCGGGGCAGGACCCGGAACACCTTGATGGCCTCGGCCTTGGAGACCGCCTGGTTCGCGGTGTCGATCGCGGCCTGGATCTCCTTGCGCAGGGCCTCGTGCTCGCGTAGTTGCTCGACCGAGGTGTCGGCGGGCAACCCGGCACTCTCCAGCCAGGCCGGCAGCGCCTCCTCGTCGAGGGTGACCAGCGCCGCGATGAACGGCTTCTGGTCGCCGACTACGACGCACTGGCTGATCAACGGGTGCGCCCGGACCAGGTCCTCCAGCACCGCCGGGGCGACGTTCTTACCGCTGGCGGTGACGATCAGTTCCTTCTTGCGCCCGGTGATGCTCAGGTAGCCGTCGGAGTCGAGCTGGCCCAGGTCGCCGGTCCGGAACCAGCCGTCGCTGCTGAGCGCCTCGGCGGTCGCCGTCTCGTTGCGCCAGTACCCCTGGAAGACCAGGTCGCCGGAGATCAGGATCTCGCCGTCGTCGTCGATCCGTATCGTCACGCCGGGCAGCGGACGACCGACGGTGCCGATCCGGGTGCCGGTGGGCAGGTTCGCCGCGGCGGCGGGCGAGGTCTCGGTCAGGCCGTAGCCCTCCAGGATCGTCACGCCGATGCCCCGGAAGAAGTGACCGAGCCGAGCGCCGAGCGGCGCGCCGCCGGAGATGGCGTCCCGGCACCGCCCGCCGAGCGCGGCGCGCAGCTTGCCGTAGACCAGCCGGTCGAAGACCACGTGCTGGGCGCGCAGCGCCAGGCCGGGCCCGCCGGGGGTCTCCAGAGCCTCGCTGTACGCGATGGCGACCTGCTCGGCGCGGGCGAAGATGCCGCCCTTGCCGTCGGCCTCGGCCTTCTGCTTGGCCGCGTTGTAGACCTTCTCGAACACCCGGGGTACGGAGAGCACGAAGGTCGGCCGGAACGCCTGCAGCTCGGCGACCAGGTTCTTGGTGTCGGCGCAGTGCGCCATGGTGGCCCGTGCCTGCACGAGGCCGATCTGGATCAGCCGGGCGAAGCCGTGTGCCAGCGGGAGGAACAGCAGAGTGGACGCGCCGGCGTTGAACAGGTTCGGCAGCACCGGCACCGCGTTGGCGATGTCGGTGTACATGTTGCGGTGGGTGAGCACGCAGCCCTTGGGTCGGCCGGTGGTGCCACTGGTGTAGATGATCGTGGCCAGGTCGTGGGCGCGGACCGCCTTGCGCCGACGCTCGACCTCGGCCAGCTCGACCGTGGCGCCGGTCGCGACCAGCTCGTCGACCGCGCCGAGGTCGATCTGCCAGACCTGGCCCAGCTCGGGCAGCCGGTGCCGGACGCCGGCGACCAGGGCGGCGTGCGCGTCGGTCTCCACCACGACGGCGACCGCGTTGGAGTCCTCGAGGATCCACGCGGCCTGCTCGGCGCTGGACGTCTCGTAGATCGGCACGGTGACCGCGCCGACGGTCCAGATGGCGTAGTCCAGCAGCGTCCACTCGTAGCGGGTGCGACTCATCAGCCCGACCCGGACGCCCGGTTCGATGCCGGCGGCGATCAGCCCGCGGGCGACGGCGGCCACCTCGTCACGGAACTGCAGGCAGGTCACCTCCGTCCAGGCGGTGGTGGTGCCGCCGGCGCCGGGGGTGGGGCGGGCGAACTGGACGGCGTCGGGCGCGACCTCGGCGTTGTCCCAGACCGGATCGGTGAGGTTGGCCGCATCGCCAACGGTGACGATCGGCGGGACGGAGAACTCGCGCACCTGCACTCCTTCGTGCTCGCACTGGCGGGGGCCGGCGGCCACCGTGGGCGTCGGTTGTGTCGAAACCTACCCGGCGGGCGGTCCCGGTGGGTCAGGCAGGATGCGGGTAGCCTCCCCCCATGGCGGACTCCTCCACCCAGTCGATCATCATCGGCGCCGCACCGGATCAGGTGACGGCGGTCATTTGCGACTTCGCGCGCTACCCGGAGTGGACCGACGCCGTGCGTCAGGCCGAGGTCGTCGAGGAGTACGAGGACGGCTACGCCAGTCAGGTGCACTTCACGATCGACGCCGGGGTGATGGCCGACGACTACGTGCTCGCCTACGAGTACGCCGAGGACCTGTCCCGGATCGAGTGGCACCTGGTCGCCCCCTCGAAGATGCAGAAGAGCCAGCGTGGTTCGTACGACCTGGTGGGTAACCCGGATGGCAGCACCACGGTGACCTACACGCTGGAGGTCGACCTGTCGGTGGGGATGCTCGGGATGTTTCGGCGCAAGGCCGAGAAGATGATCATGGACACCGCGTTGAAGCAGCTCAAGCGCCGGGTAGAAGCAACCGGTGCGGCGCAGTGACGTGTCCGGTGGCACGGTAGAGGAGCCGACGGTGGGCGGAACGGATCCGGGTTCAGCCCGGGAAGAGGCGGAGCGGCTGGTCGCCACCCTGCTCGCAGGGGCGCGACTGGCCTCCGCGGGCTCGGCCAGTGGCGCATTCAGCTCGTTGGGCGGGGTGCTCGCCGGTGTCCTCGGTCACAGTGCGGGCCCGGACGGGCGCCCCGGCGCCGGCGGTGCTTTCGCCACCGGTTCGGCCGAATGCTGCGTCTGCCCGGTCTGTCGTGGCATCGCCGCGTTACGCGACCCTAGTCCCGAATTCGCCGAACGCCTCGCGACCGGCGCCGGTGACCTCGCGGCAGGCGTCGCCAGCCTGCTCCGCGCGTTCTCCCCGGTGGAGCCGCCCGCGACGAGCCCATCCGAGCCGGCAGCCGAGTCGAACGTCCCGCCATCGTCGGCGCCCGCCGCGAGCACCGACGACGTGCTCCCGCAGCCAGCCCCGAGCGACCCGTCCACCGCAGTCGGCGACGACCACGTGTGGCGCGATGCCACCCGTACCGGGCATGATTCTCAGCCGGCGCCGGAGCGGGATGTCTGGTCGGTCGCCACCCGGACGGCGGACCCACTCGCCCCGGCCGCCGCACCACCCGTCGACGACGCCGGGCCGGCGACCGTGCCGGCACCGACCACTCGTCCCGCGGTGCCCGCCTCGCGGGTGCCGGACGACACCGGTGCGCAAGCACCGGGCGACGGCGCCTGAGCGCGGGACATACCGACCCGGACCGGCATGTGGCCGGAACGCGGGCCGGACAGCACAGCAGAGGGGAGCGGCAGCGGTGACGCTGACCATCGGAGTCGACGTCGGTGGCACGAAGGTGGCCGGCGGTGTCGTGGACGACACCGGCGAAGTCCTCGTGCAGACCCGACGGGACACCCCCGCCGATGACGTCGGCAAGACCCGCGACGTCATCATCGAGCTGGTCGGCGAGCTGGCCGCCGGGCGGACGATCGAGGCCGTCGGCATCGGCGCGGCCGGCTGGATCGACGCCAGCCGCTCGACCGTGCTCTTCGCCCCCAACCTGGCCTGGCGGGACGAACCGCTGCGGGACTACGTCAGCAAGGCTGTCGGCCTGCCGGTGATCGTGGAGAACGACGCAAACGTGGCCGCCTGGGCCGAGTTCCGCTACGGCGCCGCCCGCGACGCCGACGATTCCATGATCATGTTCACCATCGGCACCGGCGTGGGCGGCGGGATCGTCCTCGGCGGCGAGTTGATGCGGGGCGCCCACGGCATCGCCGCGGAGCTGGGCCACATGCTGGCCGTGCCGGACGGGCACCAGTGTGGCTGCGGGCGGCTGGGCTGCATCGAGCAGTACGCCAGCGGCAGCGCCCTCGTGCGCTTCGCCCGAGCCGGCGCCCGGCAGGAGCCCAACCGGGCCACCGCGCTGCTGGCCCTGGCCGGCGGGGAGGCCGAAGCGATCACCGGCCCGATGGTGACCGCCGCCGCGCAGGGTGGCGACCCGGTCTCCGCCGAGGCGTTCGCACAGATCGGCCGGTGGCTGGGCACCAGCCTCGCCGACATGGCGCAGATCCTCGACCCGCAGACCCTGGTCGTCGGCGGCGGTGTGATCGACGCCGGCGACCTGCTGCTGGGCCCGACGCGCCGCTCGTACCTCGACGCGCTCGCCCAGCGCGGTCGCCTGCCGGTGGCCCAGGTGCTCCCGGCCGAGCTGGGCAACAGCGCCGGGGTGATCGGCGCCGCCGACCTGGCCCGCAGGATCTGAAGCGGTCCGGGATGGGCCAGGGTGCGGGCGTGCCGCTGCGCGTGGTGTCGTACAACATCCACGGTCAGCGTGACGACACCGCCGCGCTGGCGGCGGTGGTGCGGGCCGCGACGCCGGACGTGGTGATCGTCCAGGAGGGGCCGCGCCGGTTCCGGTGGCGGCAGAAGTCCGCCACGTTGGCAGAGTCGTTCGGCCTGGTGGTGGCCGCCGGCGGGTTGCCCGCGCTGGGCAACCTGCTGCTGACCAGCCTGCGGGTTCAGGTGCGGGGCACCCGATGCCAACGCTTCCCGCTGACCCCCGGCCGGCACCTGCGCGGCGCCGCGTACGCCGACTGCCGGGTGGGCGACGCCCGGTTCACCCTCGCCGGCTCGCACCTGTCCACCGACCCGACCGAGCGTCCGGCGCAGGCCGCCGAGTTCAAGCGCGGGCTGGACGCGGCGACCAGCCCGGTGCTGGCCGGGGCGGACCTCAACGAGGGTCCGGACGGGCCCGCGTGGGCAACCGTGTCCCGCGGGTTGACCGACGCCGCGGTGGCGGCCGACCGGGCGGACCGGCTCACCTACTCCTGCGCCGACCCGCGCCGGCGCATCGACGCGCTCTTCGTCGACCCGCGGATCACCGTGGTCGACTACGACGTGGTGGACACCGCGCAGACCCGCCGGGCCAGCGACCACTTCCCGGTCCTCGTCGACCTGCTGCTGCCCACCACCGGCTGACCTCAACCCGGCCCGACCGTCGATTTGTCCGCGTCAGGACTGGACATCCGGCCCCGTTGTGGAGAGGATTTCGCGGCGACCGGCACGCGTGCCGCACAAAAGGAGATGTCCCGGTGTCCACCTCCACCGACCACGGCCGGCCCGACCCGGAGGCGACCTCGTCCGGGCTGGGCAGCGACGGCCCCCCGGTCTCCGACCGCGGCGACACGGTCTGCGTCATCGGGGCCGGGGCCAGCGGCCTGACGGCCATCAAGAATCTGCGCGAGCACGGGTTCGGCGTCGACTGCTACGAGCGGGAGACGGGCGTCGGCGGCGCCTGGAACTGGCGACACGACCGCAGCCCGGTGTACGCCAGCACCCACCTGATCTCGTCGAAGCCGTTCACCCAGTTTCCCGACTTCCCGATGCCGGACTCCTGGCCGGACTACCCGCACCACAGCCAACTGCTGTCGTACTTCGAGGGGTACGCCGACCATTTCGACCTGCGCTCGCACATCTGGTTCGGCACCGAGGTGGTCCGGGTCGAGCCCGCCGAGGGGGAACGGTGGGACGTGACCACCCGCTCGACCGGCGGCTACGGTCCGGAGCGCACCTCCCGGTACGCGGCCGTGGTGATCGCCAACGGGCACAACTGGTCGCCGAAGCTGCCCCGCTACGAGGGCCTCGAACAGTTCCGCGGCGAGATCATGCACGCCTCGTCCTACAAGGACCCGGCGCAGCTGCGCGGCAAGCGGGTGCTGGTGGTCGGTGCGGGCAACACCGGCTGCGACATCGCCGTCGAGGCCGCCCAGCAGGCGGCGCACTGCTGGCACTCCACCCGGCGCGGCTACTGGTACGCGCCGAAGTACGTGCTCGGCCGCCCCGCCGACCAGGTGAATGACAGCCTGTTGGCGATGCGCGTGCCGCTGCGGGTGCGGCAGTGGCTCTACCACTGGACGCTGCGGTTGACCGTCGGCGACCTGACCCGCTTCGGACTGCCCAAGCCCGACCACCGGGTGTACGAGACGCACCCGATCGCCAACAGTCAGCTCGTCTACTACGTGGGCCACGGTGGGATCGGCCCGGTGCCCGACATCGCCCGGTTCCACCCGTACGCAGTGGAGCTGTCCGACGGTCGTGAGATCGACCCCGAGGTGGTCATCTTCGCCACCGGCTACCTGCCGCGTTTCGAGTTCCTCGACGCGTCGGTGTTCGGTGACAGTGCGGGGGCGGGCCGACCCACGTTGTGGCTCAACGCGTTCACCCCGGGCCATCCGACGCTGGCGGTCGCCGGCCTGGTGCAGCCGGACTCCGGGTTGTTCACGCTCTCGCACTGGCAGACGGTGCTCTTCGCTCGTCTGCTGCAGGCCCGCCGCGACCGACCGGAGCGGGCTGCGGCGTTCGCGCGGCGGGTGCGTGAACGGGCCGGGGAGCGCTACTCCGGGCAGGTCAAGGAGAGCAGCCGACACTGGTTCGAGGTCGGTCACGCCGACTACCTGCGCGCCGTCCAGCGGGCCCTGCACGACCTGGAGGGCAAGTGAGTTGCCGACCGGAGCGTCGCGAACGAAAGGCTGACCGGTGAGCGCGAGGAGTGAGCTGCGGATCATGCGGGGCCGGGAGTGGTCCCGTCCGGTCCGGCCGGCCCGGCGGGAGGTGCTCAGCGCCATTCCCCAGTTGGAGGAGGGGCGACCGCCGCTGCTCTTCGTTCCCGGTTTCGGGCACGGTGCGTGGGCGTTCGCCGAGCACTGGTTGGGTCATGCGGCGTCGCGGGGCTTCCCGGCGTACGCGGTGAGCCTGCGCGGGCACGGTGGCAGTGAGCCGGCGCCGGAGGCGACGCTGCGGGCGTACGCGCACGATGTGGTCCAGGTGGCCGCGGGCCTGCCGCGCCAGGCGGTGCTGGTGGGGCACGGTGCCGGGGCTCTGGTGGTGGCGCACGCGTTGGCCCGCTACCCGGCGCGGGCTGCGGTGCTGGTGGCGCCGGTCTTCGGCGGTTGGGGAGTGCTGGGGGCGGCGTTGCGCCGCAACCCGGCGGGCACGTTGCCGGCGGTGTTCGGTGGGCCGTTGCGGCTCAACCGTGGGCAGTTGTTCAGTCGTGAGTTGCCCGACGAGGAGGCCCGGCGGTACGTCGGACGGCTTGGTCGGGCGGGCCGGCGGGCGCAGTGGGCGCTGCTGGGCGAGCCGGAGGCCGAGCCGGCCGTGGGCACACCGCCGGTGCTGGTGCTGGGCAGCCCCGATGACCGGGTGGTGCCCGCGTCGACGTTGACTCGGGTGGCCCGCCGGTACGGTTCGGCGCCGCTGCTCTTCCCCGGAATGGGCCACGACGTGATGCTGGACGCCCGTTGGGCGGAGCCGATCGACGCGATCCTGGACTGGCTGGAGAAGGAACCCGCAGCGCACTGAGCAACCGAGCCGGCGTCACGCCGGTCAGGGCAACCGAGCCGGCGTCACGCCGGTCAGGGCAACCGGGCGGGCCCCACGCCGGTCAAGGTCCGCGCCGTCAGTCTGGCGGGTGGCCCGGTCAGCCGCTGGTCTGGCGGGCGGCCTGTGCGGCGGTCGGGGTTACGGGTCGGGGCACCCGGGCGGCGTCGTCGGGGGTGGCGTTGGCGCTGGTCGGATGGCCGACCAGGGCGCCGCGTTCGTCCAGTGCGCGGAGGTAGGAGCGGGCCCAGGCCCGGATGTCGTGCTGGCTCAGGTGGGCACGCATGGCCCGCATCCGCTGCGTGATGTCGTCGGGGCTGGCCCGCAGCGCCGCGCAGATGCCCTGCTTGAGCCCTTCCAGGTCGTGCGGGTTGACCAGGTACGCCTGGGACAGTTCGGCGGCGGTGCCGGCGAACTCGCTGAGCAGCAGAGCGCCGTTGTCGTCCACCCGGGCGGCGACGTACTCCTTGGCGACCAGGTTCATCCCGTCGCGCAACGGGGTCACCGCCATCACGTCGGCGACCCGGTAGAGCGCGGCCAACTCGGCGCGGTCGAAGGGCTGGGTCAGGTAGTGGATCGCCGGTTCGCCGACCCGGCCGAACTCGCCGTTGATCCGGCCCACCTCACGCTCGATCCGCTCACGGAGGATCTGGTACTGACCGACGCGTTCCCGGCTCGGCATCGCGACCTGCACCAGCACCGTGTCGCGGACCTTGACGTCACCGCTGGCGAGCAGCTCGCTGTACGCCTTGAGGCGCTGCTCGATGCCCTTGGTGTAGTCCATCCGGTCGACGCTGAGGATGACCTGCCGGGGGTCGCCGAGGTCCTGTCGTAGTCGGCGGGCGCGGGCGGCCACGTCCGGGCGGGCGGCGAGCGCGCTCATTTCGGCGGTGTCGATGGAGACGGGGAACGCGCCGATGCGGACGACCCGGTCGTCGATGCCGATCCGCCGGTCGGTGGCCGGCAGCTCCAGCACCCTGGTCACCAGTTGGGCGAAGTTGTGCGCTGCCTGCACGCGCTGGAAGCCGACCAGGTCGGCACCGAGCATCCCGCGCAGCAGTTCGGCCCGGCGCGGCAGCTGCATGAAGAGCTCCGGCGGTGGAAACGGCACGTGCAGGAAGAACCCGATGCGCAGGTCCGGGCGCAGCGCCCGGAGTTGGCCGGGGACGAGTTGCAGGTGGTAATCCTGCACCCAGACCATCCCGCCCTGCTCGGTCACCTCGGCGGTCGCCTCGGCGAAGCGCTGGTTGACCCGCTGGTACGCCTCCCACCACCGACGGTGATGCTGTGGCTGCTCGACGGCGTCGTGGTAGAGCGGCCAGAGGGTGGCGTTGGCGAACCCCTCGTAGTGGTCTCGCAGGTCATCGGGGCTGAGCGCGACGGTGTGCATCCGGACGCCGTCCACGTCCGGCAGTGCGGGGGCGGGCCCGGTGCCGCCGGCCCAGCCGACCCAGGTTGCCGGGGTGTGCCGTAGGAGTGGGTGCAACGCGCTGACCAGCCCACCCGGGCTGCGTCGCCATTCGCAGGCCCCGTCGGGCGCCTGGCTGTCGTCGATGGGGAGGCGGTTGGCCACCACCACGAGGGAACTCTGTCGCATCTCGGGCATTCCGATCAGCTGAGGGCTGACCGCCGCGAACAAGGAAAAACCGGTCAGTCAGCGGAGGGAGTGACGTACGGCGGTATTCCTACTGACAGTAAGTTACACCACTGTTACGCCCTCGGCGGGTCGGCGCTGTCCCGAGATACGAGCCAGGGTCAGACGACGGCGCCGTTGTCCGGGTCGTCCTCGTCCTCGTCGCCGGGGCGCAGCCGCCAGATCAGCGTGACGAAACCGGCCAGGATGCCGGTGAACCCGAACAGGGTGACCGCCGAGCGGTCCACCGGGACCAACCATGGGAAGAGGAACAGCACGAACCCGACGACCACGCCGAGCACGCCGACCACCGCGTACTTGCTGATCCGCGGCAGCGGCGGCGGTGGCGGCGGGTGGTAACCCTCGTCGTCCTCGTCGTCGGGCAGGTCGGCGCCGAAGGTGTCCAGCCCGTCCAGCAGCGACGGCTCGTCCGGCCGGGCGCCGCGCCCGACGGAGATCCCGGAGATGTCGGTCGCGGACGGTAGCCGGCGGACATCGGTGGCGGTCGGACCGGGCTCATCGGTCCCGGAGCGGGCCAGCGGGCCGGCGGACGGCTCGTCCTGGGTGTCCCGCTCGTCCACGTCCTCCGAGGCCGGCCACGGGTGCTCACCGGTAGCGGAGGAGGTGTGGAAGCCGGCGACGATCCGCGCCCACTCGGCGTCGATGTCCGGTTCGTCACGGGCCGGCGGCTGCTCCGGAGTGGTCTCGTCGGCGAGTTGGGTCAGGTAGTCGCGTGCGGTGGTCAGGTGCGAGCGGTCGACGTAGAGCCGGTCGACCGGCCTGGCCGGAACGGTGGTGGTGCGGGTGACCGGGTTGAGGTCGGCGGAGGGCTGCAGGTAGGCGGCGATCCCGCCGGCGGCCAGCACGTCGAGCAGGTGCTCGCCGACGCGCGGATCGACGTCGCCGACGACGGCGTACTCGTTCGCGTCGAGCCCGTTGTCCCGCCGTCCCCGGCGGGCCCCACCCGCTGACACCCGGACATCCCCCTTAACGCGCCTCGCGACGCGACCGCCCCTGGCTCCTCGACGTCCGTCCGCACGCCGTGCCCTGAATCGTGACACGTCAGGGCATGGTTCCGGGAGTGCGTTGTGTCGCGTCTTCCAAAGTCAGGGCCACCGCCGCAGGTCGCGGCAGGTGTTCTTTGTCCCTTCTTGCGCAACAAGTGCGATCTCGATGATCGTTGGCGCCTGGGTGACCCGACACGCCGAGCGCCGCCCTGCTCCACTGCCAGCGATCGGGGGACCGCCCCGACGGGTGCGGCCCTCAGGGCAGGTGGAGCAGGGTGGGAGCGTGGTGTCGGGTGGCGAAGTCGTGCAGGCGGGCACGGGCCGTGGCGGCGGCGGGTGGGTCGATCTCGGCGAGCGGGCCGACCGCCAACGCCGTCGTGATGATCTCGTCGGTCACATCGGCCATCTGGGCGTAACTCGCTGACGCGGACCTCAGCAGGCCTGCGGCGGTGGCAGCGTCCCCGCCGTGCCGGGCCAGCGTGGCGTCGGCGACCTGGCGGGCGGCGCGGGCCCACGGGGTCATCCGGGGTGCCCGGTCGAGCAACTCCCGGACCAGCCGGGCGGCGTCGGCCCCGAGTACCCCGGCGACGTGCCCGACGGCCGGCACCCACTCCGCGAACGGGATCATCCGGGTCCGTCGCCAGTCCTCGTCCAACTCGGTCAGCAGCTCCATCGCCTCGTCCCGGCGGCCCTGCACGGCCCGGCACAGCGCGGCGTGCGCCAGGGTGGAGCGCAGCACCCGATGGAACCCGCTGCGGCGGGCCGCCACCAGCGCCTGCTCGACCAGATCCGCACCCGCCCCGCCCGGTCCCGCAGCCCTGCCCGACTCCGCTCCGGCCAGCCCGCGCATCCAGCCGGAGACCGCCACGATGTGCAGGTCCCACTCCGCGGTCGGCCGACGGGTCGACTCCGCTGCCATCGCCAGCGCGGCCGTCCAGTCACCCGCGTAGTACGCCCGCGCCCACTGGTCGGCGAAGCTGGTCGCCAGGCTGTGCTCGCCGCCCAGATCGAGGGTGAGCTGCTCGTCGACCAGCCGAGCCGAGCCGGCCAGGTCGCCCTCCTCCTGCAACGCCCAGGCCAGGTTCTGCACCGCCCGGCGTCGACTGGTCAGGCGCTCCACCCTGCAGTGCTCGGTCACCTCGACCAGCTCCGGGTACGCCGAGTCGGAGCCGGCCAGGTAACGCGCGACCGCCAGGGTGATCCGGGCGTTGGCCCGCACCTCGCGCAGCTGGAGCCTCTCGGCGAGGATCTCCGCGGCCCGGGCCGCGGCGCACGCCGGGTCGGTCTCCGCGTTCAGCATGTGCACGCGGGCCAGCTCCAGCAGGGCACCCGCCTTCTCCTGGCTGTCCGGCAACTCGCTGTAGATGCCGATCGCCTGGTCCAGGCAGTGCAGGGTCGCGGAACGGTCGGCCCGACTCCACGCCGCGGTGGCGAGCAGTGTCCAGGCCCGCGCCGCACCCGTCCGGTCACCACCGGTTGTGAGCCGCTCGGCCAGCCGGCTGAGGGTGTCCGTGCCACCGGCGACCAGGAACGCGTCGCCGTCGCGGTAGAACGCCAACTCCGCCTCGAACAGCTCCAGCGCCGGGTCCGGCCCGACGTCGAGGGCCAGCGCCCGGCCGACCAGCGCGGCGGCCGTGTCCAACGCGTGCAGCTCGTACGCCCGGCGGGCCGCCCGGTGCAGCGCGGCCCGCGCGGGCGGGGCGTAGGGGGCCGTGTCCAGCCCGACGGTCCGGGCGATCTCGTGTGCGGCCCAGCGATGGTTGGCGAGCACCTCGGCCAGGTCGTGTTGTCGGCCGTCGGTGAGCTGCGCCATCCAGTCGGCGGTGCGCTGGTGCCGGAGGACCCGCTCGGCCCTCGGTAGCCGCTGGTAGCAGACGTCGCGCACCAGGATGTGCCGGAACCGGTACTCGGACTGGCCGGGCATCGTCGACGTGCCCTGCTCGTACACCAGGTCGCGCCGTTGCAGCCGGTCCAGCGCACGCTCCACCCACTCCACCGGCCGCCCCAGCGCCGTCGCCACCGGCGCGGCCCAGAACTGCACGCCGACCACCGCGGCGGCCTGGAGCACCGCCCGGTCGGCCGGGTCGAGCAGGTCGAGCCGGTTGGCGATGACCGCCTGCACCGTCCGGGGCATCTCCCCGCCACCGTCGGGGTCGAGGCGGGCGGCCGAGCGCACCGCGTCGAGCAGGCCGCCGTCGAGCAGCATCCGGGCGTACTCCTGGGCGTAGAGCGGGTTGCCGTCGGCGAACTCGATCAGCGGCGTACGCGCGGTCGTGGGCAGTGTGGACTGTCCGAGCAACAGCGAGTAGAGCGTGTCGATGTCGGCGTCGTGCATCGGCGGCACCGAGATGGACATCGCGCCGCTGATCGTCGCGGTCCACGACGGGTGTCGTTCCCGCAGCTCCGGGCGGGCGGTCGCGACGACCAGCAGCGGCACGCCACGCGCCGTCGCGCCCAACTGCTCGACGAAGGCGAGCATCGACTGGTCCGCCCAGTGCATGTCCTCGAAGGCCAGCACGGTCGGACCGGTGGCGGCCAGGGCGAGCAGGAACCGCCGCCAGGAGGCTTCGGTCTCGCCGGGGGTGAGTCGCTCGCCCGGTACGCCGATCAGCGGCCCGAGCGCCTCGGCCAGCCGGATCGCGTGCGGGTCGGCGAGCTGCCCCAGGCGGGCCCGCAGCCGCTCGCGCAGGGCGGCCGGGTCGTCGACCTCGGGCACGCCCACCCAACTCTTCACGATGTCCGCCAAGGCGGCCCAGGTGACGTTCTCGCCGAACGGCGGGCACTGCCCGACCAGCCAGGTGACCGGCGGTCCGGGCAGGCTTGCGGCGTGCCGCGCGAGCTCACGAAGCAGCCGACTCTTGCCCACACCGGCTGGGCCGAACACCGTCACCAACTGGGACGTCCGCTCGGTCACCGTCCGGTGCAGCGCGTTGACCAGCAGACCACGCTCGTGCTCCCGGTCCACCATCGGCGTCAGCTCGGCGGTGTGCGGGTCCCGGTGCGGCCGGACCCGCACGGCCAGCCAGATCCGGCTCACCGCGGAGCGGCCGCGCAGCGTGACCGGTGGTTGGTCGGCGTACTCCATCTCGTGGCGGGTGGCCGACCAGGTGCTCTCGTCGACGACGACGCCGCCCGCCGGGGCGAACGCCTGCAACCGGGACGCCGTGTTGACCACGTCGCCGGTGACGAAGGCCTGCCCGCCGTCGCGGGTGGCCGAGAGGTCGACCAGGGCCTCGCCGGTCGCGATGCCGACCCGGAAGCCGAGCGGCGGCTGCGTGCCGTTGGGCTGGTGGGCCAGGCTGCGTTGAAGCTCCAGGCCGGCGCGGACGCACCGCAGCGCGTCGTTGTCGGTGGCCACCGGCGCGCCGAACAACGCCATCGCCGCGTCCCCGATGTACTTCTCGACCACCCCGCCGTACTGGTGCACGATCCGTCGCACGGTGGCGAAGTAGGTCTGCTGCAGGCTGTGGGCCTGTTCCGGGTCGGCCCGTTCCGCGTACCTGGTGAAGTCGACGATGTCGACGAAGAGCACGCTGACCTGGCGCCGGTCCTCCTGCACCACGACGACGTGCTCCCGCAGCGGTTGACCGCAGCTGGTGCAGAAATTGACCTCGGTGCTGTTGGGGTGCCCGCAGTGCGCGCACGTGACCGCGAGCGGCTGGCCACACCCGCCGCAGAAGCGGTCGTCCGGACCAGCCGCGCGGGCGCAGTGTCCACATCTGAGGTCGATGTTCAGCTCCGTGGGCGAGAGGGGTCAGTATCGCGGCCACCCCGGCCAGTCGGCTACCCGACGTGCGGGCGGGCAACGCCATCGATCGGTCGGCGTTAGTGTTCCCTATCAGGAAGTTTCATGTCAGGGAGAGTGCCGTGCAGGTACGACTGTCCGCCTCGTGGACCGATCCGGGTGGTACGCGGTGGGCCCCGGGCGACACGATCGACGTCGATGCGGTCACTCTCGCCGAACTTGAGGAGCAGGGCATGGTGGAAGAGCCGGAAGGCCAGTCGGGCGGGTCGGGGGAGACCACGACCACCTCGTCGAGCACGCCCACGTCCGGTAAGCCGACCGATCCGAACAAGATCGGTCCGGGGCCGGGCGCGCCGCCGGCCGACGACACGGACAACTGATCGGCCGGATGAGGCCGGCGGGCCCACGGGTCTGCCGGCCTCACCCGTTGGTCGGTGCCAGTCGTGCCCGTGTCCGCAGCCGCCGGCTCTGCCGTCGCTGGTGGCGTCCTCGGTCGGTCACTGTGGAATGCCCGTCGTCGTGACGGATCTCGACAACACCCAGCTGTTGGTGGGCAACCGCTGACCTCGCGCTGGTCAGCGCTCGTTCATGCCGGCGCGGCGACGCAGCGCGGCCACGTCGGTCACCACGATCCGGCGACCTTCGGTACGCAGCCAACCACGGCTGGCGAACGAGCCGATCGCCTGGTTGACGCTCTGTCGGGAACCACCGGCCATTTCGGCCAGCTGGCTCTGGTTGAGCTCGATCGTGATCATCGGTGCCTGGCTTTCGCCGGCCAACCGGACCAGCGTCTTGGCCACCCGACCGGGCAGGTCGAGGAAGACGTGGTCGGCGTTCTGCTCGGTGAGTCGGCGGATCAGCCCGCCCAGCGAGCGCATCACCGCGTCCAGGATGCGGGGGTTGGAGTGCACCAGCTCCATGAACGCGCCCCGCGAGAGCGCGAGCGCCGCGCAGTCCTCGATGGCCTCGGCCGAGGCGGACCGGGTGGATGCGTCGAGCAGGGAGACCTCGCCGAGCACGTCCGGTGGTCGGATCACCGACAGCACGGCCCGCTCGCCGGTGGGTGCGGTGCGAAAGACGGCCACCGCGCCGCGGCGCAGCACGATCAGCGACTCACCGGGGTCGTTCTCCACGAAGAGCAGCTGGCCTTTGCGGTAGGTGCGCGGGACGGCGGCGGCGATGACGCGCTGCCGCACCTCGGGCTCCAAGCCGGCGAACATCTCGACACCTGTGAGCGCGTCACCCGGCTCCGGCAGGCGCATCTCCACGGCCCAACCCCTCCCCGGTCATGGACCACAAACTCGCTCACCGGGTGAACCTGATGGCCCTGACAAGGTGAACTGACACCGATTCGGCGTCCGGTAGCGGTACACATCAGATCATGACGGTCCGGTCGCTTGCTGTACACCCCTCGAAGCACTTCCGTGACTGTCGCGAGCTGCTGTCCACCGTTATTTCCGGTGCCGAACGGGCCCGCCGTCAGCGTCGGGGCGGGCCCCGCCGGGCACGGCCGTGTGGCGGTGGGCGAGGATGGCCGGAATGGTCTACCGCTACTTCTACGACTGCGAGTTCATCGAGGACGGCACCACCGTCGACCTCGTCTCGATCGGTGTCGTCGACGAGTACGGCCGCGAGTTCTACGCGGTCTCCACCGAGTTCGACGATTCCCGCGCCGTGCCCTGGGTCCGGCGCAACGTGCTGGACAAGCTGCCCTCCCCGGCGGACCGGGCCTGGCGGTCACGCGAGCGCATCCGTGACGACCTGTACGACTTCCTGGTCGAGCCGATCCGGGACCGGCCGGGGGAGCAGTTGGAGCTGTGGGCCTGGTTCGCCGCGTACGACCACGTGGTGCTCGCTCAGCTCTGGGGTGCGATGCCGGCGCTGCCCCGGGAGATTCCCCGCTACACCAAGGAGCTGCGGCAGCTCTGGGACGACCGTGGTCGGCCTTCTCTGCCGGATGCGGACGCGGCCCGGCACGACGCGCTGGTCGACGCCCGGCACAATCTGGCCCGCTGGCGGGCGATGACAGCCGGCGGGCGATGACGACCCGCTGAGTGGCGGTCGTGCCGTTGTAGGTTTGACCGGTTCTGTCCCGGGCATCGGTTCGACCAGCCGAGCCGAGGGAGTGTGCCATGAGCAACCAGCCGACCAGCGCCGCCGAGGCCCGCGCCCGGGTGACCGAGCTGGCCCGGGCCGCGCGGATCTGCATGCTCACCACGATTGCTCTGGACGGGCGGCAGGTGAGCAGGCCGATGGGGCTCCAGGAGGCCGAGTTCGACGGCGACCTGTGGTTCTTCGCCTACGCCGACTCGGCCAAGGTTCGCCAGCTCCGGGTGAATCCGGAGGTCAACGTCGCCTTCTCCGACCAGAAGCACCACGCCTGGGTGTCGATCTCCGGCACCGCCACCGAGGGGTTCGATCGGGCCCGCGCCGAGCGGCTGTGGAACCCGCTGCTCAAGGCGTGGTTTCCCGATGGGCTGGACACCCCCGGCCTCACGTTGATCAAGGTGCACGCCAGCTCCGCCGAGTACTGGGACTCGCCGAGTAGCACCGTGGTCAACCTGCTCGGCTACGCGAAGGCGGCGGCCACCGGCCAGCCGCCCGAGGTCGGCGAGAGCCATCAGGTGACCTTTTGAGCGGCGATTGAAGGCCCTCGCCCCGGGGCGCGCTGTCGCCGTACCGGCGGGCCGACTACAGTGCGCAGTGACGGCCCGCCCCGGGCCGGCAACGGCGCCGATGGTCTGACCTGACACATACCCTGGGGCATATCGGGCTTTACCTGATGCTCCAGGAGGATGAGCGGATCATGCGTATCGGCGTGCTCACCGGCGGCGGCGACTGCCCCGGTCTCAACGCGGTCATCCGGGCGGTGGTCCGCAAGGGCGTCGCCACTTACGGTCACGAGTTCGTGGGCTTCCGGGATGGTTGGAAGGGCCCGCTGGAGGGCCTGTCCCGGCCCCTGGGCATCGCTGACGTCCGCGGCATCCTGCCCCGTGGCGGCACCATCCTCGGCTCGTCCCGTACCAACCCGTTCAAGATCGAGAACGGCGTCGAGCGGATCAAGGACAACCTCGCCGAGCAGGGCGTGGACGCGCTGATCGCGATCGGCGGCGAGGACACCCTCGGCGTGGCCACCAAGCTCTACGAGCTGGGCGTGCACGTGGTCGGCGTGCCGAAGACGATCGACAACGACCTCGGCGCCACCGACTACACCTTCGGCTTCGACACCGCGGTCAACATCGCGATGGAGGCCATCGACCGCCTGCACACCACTGCGGAGAGCCACCACCGCACCCTGGTCGTCGAGGTCATGGGCCGGCACGCCGGCTGGATCGCCCTGCACGCAGGCCTGGCCGGCGGTGCCAACGTGATCCTGCTGCCCGAGCGGCAGTTCGACGTCGACCAGGTGGCCGGCTACGTCGAGAAGCGCTTCCAGCACCAGTACGCCCCGATCGTGGTGGTCGCCGAGGGCGCCCAGCCGCTGGACGGCCAGATGGTCCTCGCCAACCAGGAGCTGGACTCGTTCGGCCACGTCCGCCTCGGCGGCATCGGCCAGTGGCTCGCCGAGCAGCTGGAGGCCAAGACCGGCAAGGAGGCCCGCACCGTGGTGCTGGGCCACATCCAGCGCGGTGGCACTCCGACCGCCTTCGACCGGGTGCTCGCCACCCGCCTGGGCCTGCAGGCCATCGACGCGGTCAACGAGGGTGACTGGGGCAAGATGGTCGCGATGCAGAGCACGGACATCGTCCGGGTGCCGCTGGCCGAGGCCACCCGCGAGCTGAAGACCGTTCCGCTGGAGCGGTACGCCGAGGCCGAGGTCTTCTTCGGCAGCTGATCGACGGTCGGCGGCGCGGCGGGCCTGCGGGTCCGCCGCGCCGCCACCCCACGCGAGGAGGTACGGGCCGAGATGTCAGCCGGGGTGCACACGGTCGCGGTGATCGGTGCGGGCAAGATCGGTGAGCTGATGCTCTCCGGGCTGCTGCGCTCGGGATGGCCGGTGGACCGGCTGGTGGCCACCGCCCGCCGTCCGGCTCGCGCCGAGGAGTTGACCGCCCGCTACGGCGTACGGGTCGTCGACAACCTGACGGCGGTGGACGAGGCGGCGGTGCTCGCGGTTTCGGTGAAGCCGCAGGACGCCGCCGCTCTGCTCGACGAGATCGGCCCCAAGGTGCCGGCGGACAAGCTCGTCATCTCGCTCTGCGCCGGTCTGCCCACCAGCTTCTTCAACCGCAGGCTGCCCGAGGGCACCCCGGTGGTCCGGGTGATGACCAACACCCCGGCGCTGGTGGACGAGGCGATGACAGCGATCTCGGCGGGCGCGTACGCCACCGGGACCCACCTGGCGTTGGCCGAGGAGATGTTCAAGCCGCTCGGGCAGACGATCCGGGTGCCGGAATCGCAACAGGACGCGGTCACCGCGCTCTCCGGCTCCGGCCCGGCCTACTTCTACCTGCTCGTCGAGGCCATGATCGACGCGGGGATCCTGCTCGGGCTGCCCCGGCAGGTGGCGCACGAGCTGATCGTGCAGACCGCGATCGGTTCCGCGGTGATGCTGCGCGACTCCGGCGAGCACCCGGTCAAGCTGCGCGAGGCAGTCACCTCGCCGGCCGGCACCACCATCTCCGCGATCCGTGAGCTGGAGAAGCACGGCGTACGAGCGGCGCTGCTCGCCGCGCTGGAGGCTGCCCGGGACCGCGCCCGGGAGCTGGCGGCCCAGGCCGACTGACCGTTGCGGGCGCGTCGCGGGGCTGGGTGTGCCGCATACTGGCCCCGTGTTCACACTCGCCCAGGCCCGGCACCTGGTGGCCACCCTGCAACCGCGCGTCGACGAGTTGATCCGGGTCCGGGCCGACCTGGCCGAGCTGCGCGCCGACCTGGCCGACCACGGCGTGAGCGCGCTCGGCGGGCTGGCTGAGGTGAAGGGCCTGGAGGCCCGGCTGCACGCCGTCGTCGACGAGCTGCACCAGCACGACATCCAGGTCAAGGGCATCGCCCCGGTGCTGCTCGACTTCCCCGGCGAGCGGGCCGGCCGCGCCGTGCTCTGGTGCTGGCTGGAGGGCGACTCCGACGTGCGCTGGTACCACCGGGCCGAGTGCGGCTTCGCCGGCCGTCGGCCGCTCTGACGCGGCGCCTGGGCTATCGCCCGCTCTGACGCCGCACCTGAGCTGCCGACCGGTGGCCTAACCCGCGGCGGAGTCCGGCAGCGTCGGGCCGGCGGCCTCGGTCACCGCGAAGACCACCACGTTGTCCCGGTAGTGCCCGCTGCGCCGGTCGAAGTCGCCCCCGCAGGTGACCAGGCGTAACTCCGGACCCGGCGTCGGCCCGTAGACCGCTTCGGTGGGAAAGCGATCCTTGCGGACACGCACCGACCCGGTCACCCGGAAGGACAGCCGCTGCCCGCCGCGCCACACCTCCACCCGATCACCGGGGCGCAGCTCACCGAGCCGGGCGAACACCGCCGGGCCGCGCCGGGAGTCCAGGTGCCCGGCGAGCACGGCCGGACCGGTGTCGCCGGGTGCCGGGCCGCCGCCGTACCAGCCTGCGGCGTCGAAGTCACTCGGCGGGATCAGCGCACCGGCGCGGTCCAGGCCCAACACGGTGAGCGCGGAGTCGACAGCGATGCGGGGTACGCGTACCCGGGTGGGTGGACCCTGCGGCACGGACGCCGCAGCCACCGACGGGCAGTCGTCGGTGCAGCCGGGGTGCCAGCTCGCCATCGGCGGCGCCGACCCGGGCGCCGAGCCGCTGGTGGCCAGCCCGACCCCGGTGCCGGCGGCCAGGCAGACCGCCGCGCCGGCCGCGATCAGCGCGCCCAGCGGCACCCGCCGGTCGCGGTGCCGCCGGATCGACGCGTCGGGCCCGTTGGTCACCAGGTGGTGCGCCGCCGCCGACGCCACAGCAGCAGGGTCACCGCGACGGCTGTCGCGGCCAACCCGCCGGCCACCAGGGGGTACGCGCCGAGCCCGGCCCCGGCGGTGCCGCCAGCGCCGGTGTCCACCCCGCCGGCGGGGACGACCGTGCCGCCCTTCGCGTCGCGGCGCAGTTCAGCGGTGAGCCCGCCCTGTTTCGCGTCGAGCACCAGCAGCGAGTAGACCGCGCCGCCGGTGAGCCGCACCTCGGCGTCGGCACTCGGCCCGCCAGCGCCCGTCAGCCGCAGCCGGAAACTGCCCTGCTCGACCTGCTGGTATTCGGTCGTGGTCGCGAACTGCACGCCGTTGGCGATCGTCGGGCCGTCGGCGGCGGCCACGTCCAGCACGGGGGTGCGCACGGAAGCCTGCACGACCCGCACCTTGGCGTGGCCCTGCGCGGGCGCGCTGAGGTCATCGTTGAGCACCCGCAACCCCAGGTCCGCGTGCCGGCCGACACCGGCCACCGTGAAGGCGTCACCGCTGGTCACCGCGACCTCGGTGGTCAGCACCGGGGGACCGCTCTCCGGGGCGCCGGCCTCGCGCATCGCCACCGCGTACCGGCCGGGTGCCAGCTCGAAGTAGTCGGAGACCACGCCGTAGCCGACCCCGGGGAAGACCTTGGGCTTCGCGGCGTCCGGCGCGGTCAGGTAGACGTCGACGGCCGGAGTGTCCGGGGAGAGGTGGGCGAGCCGGACGTATCCGATGGTGTCCACGCTGGTCGCGGCGCTGGCCGGCACGGGGGTGCCGGTGGCGGCGAGGGCGGTGCTGAGTAGGAGCGCGCCGGAGCCGGCCAGCAGCCGGCGGGGCACGGTACGGAGCGTCTGCATGTCGCCTCCGGAAGCACGTTCGGTGAGCGGGCGGCAACCCAGAGAACAGGGTCCCGTTTACGGGACTCCAGCGCAAGTTGCCGAAAGGATGTTTTTGCGGGCCGACATCGACCGGCGTGCTGTTTTATTCTCGGTCGATGCGGGATCGCCGGGTGGCGCTGGTGTGGGCGGCCTTCGTCGTCGTCGCACTGGTGTCCTGTGTGCTCGTTCTCAGGCGCCCGGATCGCCTCTCCGACCTGCACATCTACTACGGCGCGCTGTCCGACCTGCACAACGGTCGGCCGCTGTACGAATACGCGGCCGACAACGGCGGGCCGTTCACCTACCCGCCGTTCGCCGCCCTCGTGCTGGGGCCGATCACCGCCGTGAGCGAGGGCGTACTGCAGGGGATCTGGCTGGTCGCGACCTGCGCGGCCGTCGTCGCCATCGCCGGGGCCGTCGGTGTCGCGCTGACCACCCGGCAGTCCCGGCGGCCGCTCGTCGTGGCGGTGGCGGCCACCGTGCTGATGCTCTCCGCGCCGGTGCAGAGCAACCTGCGCTTTGGCCAGGTCAGCATCTTCATCGTGCTGATGGCCCTGCTGGACGGCATGGGCGTCGTCCCACCCCGGCTGCGCGGGGTGCTGGTCGGGGTCGCCGCGGCGATCAAGCTGACCCCACTGCTGTTCGTGGTCTACTTCCTCGCCACCGGCCGCTACCGCGATGCCGGTCGGGCGGTGGCGACGTTCGTGGCCTGCGCGACTCTCGCCGCGATCGTGTTGCCGGGTGAGAGTTGGACCTACTGGAGCGAGGCGGTGCGGCAGACCTCGCGGATCGGCAACCTGGCCTCGCTGGGCAACCAGTCCGTGCACGGGATGCTGCTGCGCGTCGGCGTCGACGAGTCGGCGCTGCCACTGCTCTGGGCGGGTCTGGTGGCACTCATCTGCGCGGCGGCCCTGCTGCGGGCCCGGCACCTGACGTCGGAGGGTCGCCCGGGACACGCGGCCGTGCTGGTCGGCTGCGCCACCGTCGCCGCGTCCCCGGTGTCCTGGACCCACCACCAGGTGTGGCCGGTGCTCGCGGCGATGCTGCTGATCGGCGCGTCCGGCGTCACCCAGCGGGCGGCTGGCGCGGCGCTGCTCGCCGCCATGGTCGTCTCGTTGGGCGCGGTCCTCAGCCCGGTGTCGATGCGGCCCGGCGTGCAGTTCCTCTTCGAGAACGCCCGCGCCGTCGGGGTGTGCCTGCTGTGTCTGGCCGGCTTCGGCGGTGTCGCGGTCGCCGCCGCTCGCACGAACCGGCGGCCGGCGGCCGGGAGGGGCTGGCTGCGGGTGGGCGTCACGGCCACGGTGGCGGTCGCCTTCTTCGCCGTGCAGCCGCTGCCCGCCGGAGCGGACCCGACCTTCAAGGCGTACGCCCTCGACGACGTGGCCAACCCGCGATACTTCTTCGTCTGCCGTGGCCCGGTCGAGTGCGCCGCCTACGGCACCGACGCGCCGGTCACCTTCGGCACCCGAGCCGAGAAGACCAAGGTCCGGGTCAACGGCGTGGTCTCCCCGCAGGTGGCGAGGCTGGAATACTTCTCCGCCCCGGGCGGGGCACCTCGGGCCGTCCCGCTGCTCGACGCGTACCCGGGGACGCTGACGTTCTCGTTCCGTTCGGCGACCATGGCCAAGGGGCGGCTCGTCGCGTACGCCTCGGACGGCCAGCCGATCGCCAGCTACGACGACGAACTCGCCGCCGCCCTCCGCACCACCACCCGATAGGGGATCGCGGGGAGGGCGGCGGCGTTGCTCAGCGGGTCGCGGCGGCCAGGGCGGCGCGCAGCTTCTCGGCGCCGCCCTGGGCCGGGTGCGCCCAGTCCGTCGGGTCGGCGGAGTAAAGCACGCCGTACGCCGGGGTGTCCGGCTGGTAGCGCCACCCCTCGGCCAGCGACCCGGCGTCGACCGCGTCGTAGCCGATTCGGTCGAGGAACGCCGTCACCTCGGCCTTCGCGGCGGCGTCGTCGCCGGCGATCGCGAGAGCGCTGCGGTCTGCCGCTCCGGACGGCCGCGGTAGCGCGGCCAGGTGCTTGAAGTAGATGTTGTTGAACACCTTGACCACCCGGGCCTCCGGCAGGTGCTGCTGGAGCAGCTCGCTGCTGGTGATCTCGCCGGCGTCCAGCTCCGGGAAGGCCCCGTCGCGCTGTGGGTAGTAGTTGTTGGTGTCGATGACGACCTTGCCGGCCAGCGGCTCCACGGGCACCGCCCGGTAGGCCTTCAGCGGCACGCTGACCACCACCAGGTCACCCACCTGCGCCGCGTCCTGGACGGTGCCGGCGCTGGCGTGCTTGCCCAACTCGTCGGCGAGATCCTTCAGCGTCTCCGGCCCACGTGAGTTGCTCAGCACCACCTCGTAGCCGGCGTCCACCGCCAGCCGGGCCACCGTGCCGCCGATGTTGCCGCTGCCGATCAGTCCCACAGTTGTCATGTTGGTTCCCAACTCCGTCCACCCGCGACGCATTCCCGACTAGGGTGGTGGGTTATTCCGCTTGCCGGGATGCCGACCGGCTGCGCAGACTGCCGGGCATGCGCTGTCTCGTCGAGGATCTCGCAACCTTCGCCACCACGGCGGGCGCCTGGCTGCGCCGAGAGCCCGTCCTGCACAACGTACTGCTCACGCTGGTCGCCAGTCGGCTCTCCGGGGACATGCCACTCTCAGGTGACGAACAATTCAAGCGTGATCAAGGCGGCCCGGGGCGGGGTGGGCGGCGCTTGCCCGGGGCGAGTCAGGCGGGGGTCGGTAGGGCCTTCTCGATCGCGGCGCGCAGGTCGTTGGCGTCGGGCTCGACCGTTGGGGCGAAGCGGGCCGCGACGCTGCCGTCCGGGGCGACCAGGAACTTCTCGAAGTTCCACCGGACGTCCCCGGTGTGCCCGTCGGCGTCCGGGGTGTCCACGAGTGCGGCGTAGAGCGGGTGCCGGTCCGGACCGTTGACGTCGACCTTCTCGGTCAGCGGGAAGGTAACCCCATAGTTGACCTGGCAGAAGTCACTGATCTCGGCGGCGCTGCCCGGCTCCTGCCCGGCGAACTGGTTGCAGGGCACGCCCAGCACCACCAGGCCGCGGTCGGCGTAGGAGTCCGCGAGCGTCTGGAGGCCGGCGTACTGCGGGGTGAGGCCGCAGCGGGAGGCCACGTTGACGACCAGGAGCGCCTTCCCGCGGTAGCGGGCCAGGTTGGCGGGGCCGCCGTTGAGGGCGTCGATCGGGATGTCGAAGACGGTCATGGTCCGAGGCTACGCGCCCGGCGGGCGGGGCCCCGGGGACGGGCGGAGCAGGGGCACTCCACGCACCAGGAGAAATCGAAACATGCACATCTTGACTAAGTGATAACGCCGTGAGTACCGTCTCACCATCTCTTTTGGAAAGTTTCCTAACAGTTCGGGAGACGCCTCATGAAAAGATCGCTCCGCCGGGCCCTCTGGGCCGGTGCCGTGGTCGCCGTGACCGTCGCAGCGGTGCCGATGACCACCGCGTTCGGCGCCGGCAGTGTCACCACCACGTTCACCAGGGCACAGGACTGGGGGACCGGTCACGAGACGAAGGTGACCGTCACCAACGGGTCCAGTGCCACCGTCAACACCTGGCGCATCGAGTTCGACCTGCCGTCGGGCACCACCATCAGCAGCGCCTGGGACGCCGACGTGACCAGCAGCGGCAACCACTACGTCGCGGTCAAGAAGAGCTGGGCCGGCGGCCTCGCCCCGGGTGCCTCGTTCAACTGGGGTTACAACGGCACCGGCGCCTTCAAGGCCCCGCTGAACTGCACCGTCAACGGCGCACCCTGCGGCGGCGGCACCCCCACCAGCCCGCCGACCACGACCCCGCCGCCGACCACCACCCCACCGACCACGACGCCGCCCACCACCACCCCGCCCACCACGGCACCGCCGACCACCAACCCGCCGAACCCAGGTGGCAAGAAGGTCGTCGGCTACTTCGCCGAGTGGGGCGTCTACGGACGCAACTACCACGTCAAGAACATCCAGACCAGCGGCTCCGCCGCCAAGCTGACCCACATCCTGTACGCCTTCGGCAACACCACCGGTGGCCGCTGTGCCATCGGTGACAGCTACGCCGACTACGAGAAGGCGTACACGGCGGCGGACAGCGTGGACGGCGTCGCCGACACGTGGGACCAGCCGCTGCGTGGCAGCTTCAACCAGCTGCGCAAGCTCAAGCAGATGAACCCGCACCTCAAGGTGATCTGGTCGTTCGGCGGTTGGACCTGGTCCGGCGGCTTCACCCAGGCCGCGCAGAACCCGGCCGCCTTCGCCGAGAGCTGCTACAACCTCGTCGAGGACCCGCGCTGGGCCGACGTCTTCGACGGCATCGACGTCGACTGGGAGTACCCCAACGCCTGCGGCCTGACCTGTGACACCAGCGGTCCGAACGCGTTCAAGAACGTGATCAGCGCGCTGCGGTCGAGGTTCGGCTCCAACGCCCTGGTCACCGCCGCGATCACCGCGGACGGCAGCAACGGCGGCAAGATCGACGCCACCGACTATGCCGGCGCCATCGGCAACCTCAACTGGCTGATGCCGATGACCTACGACTACTTCGGGGCCTTCGCCGCCCAGGGTCCGACGGCACCGCACTCCCCGCTCACCTCGTACACCGGCATCCCGCAGCAGGGCTTCAACTCCGACGCGGCGATCCAGAAGCTCAAGAGCAAGGGCGTCCCGGCCAACAAACTGCTGCTCGGCATCGGCTTCTACGGCCGGGGCTGGACCGGGGTCACCCAGGCCGCCCCGGGTGGAAGCGCCACCGGCGCGGCACCGGGCACCTACGAGGCGGGCATCGAGGACTACAAGGTCCTCAAGAACACCTGCCCGACCACCGGCACGGTCGCCGGCACCGCGTACGCCAAGTGCGGCAGCAACTGGTGGAGCTACGACACCCCGTCGACCATCAACGGCAAGATGCAGTACGCGAAGAACCAGGGCCTCGGTGGCGCGTTCTTCTGGGAGCTCTCCGGTGACACCGGCAACGGCGAGCTCATTGGCGCCATCAAGGGCGGTCTCGGCTGAGCCGAAGGCCGACGCACCACCCACACGGCGGGGAGGGGCACGCACCGCCCCTCCCCGCCCGTGACACCCCGGCCCGGTCGACGCCCAGCGTCGGCCGGGCCGCCGTCGTTGGGTCGGGCCAGCTCGATGTGGCAGACTCCCGGCTCGGCAGGTCTCGATCTCACCGTCGACGGAGGTGGTCATGCACCCGACCCACCGCAAGCTGGCGGCAACGGCCGCAGGGCTGGTGCTGCTGCCGGTCGCCCTGGTCGGCTGCGGGATCGGCGGTGGCGGTGCCAAGGACGAACCGGCCGCCAAGCCCGCGCGAGCCCCCGCCGAGGAGGCCGCCGCCCGCTCCCGCGAGCGCGTGCAGGCGTACCTCGACGCGATGGCCGCCAAGGACGTCGCCGCTGGCCGCAGCCAGCTCTGCGCTCTTCTGCACGACGGCTTCGACCTGGGCGCCACCGGCCCCAACGGCGACTTCGCCGATCACTTCCAGGTGCCTGAGGCGGCCATCACCGACGTCCGGTCCGGTCCGCTCGGGCAGGAGGTCAGCGTCTCGGTCTCGGTCAGCGCCGGCAAGCGCACCGTCGCCCGGCCGCTGGTGTTCACCGTCACCCGCGACGGAAGCGACTGGTGCATCGCCGGGGAGGCGCCGGGCGGCCCAGCCGCCAACCCGACGCCGACCGGCGTGGTTCCCTCTCCCGCGTCCTGACCAGCGCCCGGCGGATTGATCTCCCACCTGCCGGAACCGTTACCCTCGCCTCCCGGGCACCCCGACCGTCGCCGTACGCTTTCTGTCATGCGCCATGAGTGGCATCAGCTGAGCCATCCCGCGGTGGGCAGCCCGGGCCTGCAGACCAGCCGACCGACCGTCGACTCCGCCGAGGACGCCGCGCTCGGCCTGGACCGATGGCGGGAGCTGCCCCGCGAGCAGGTTCCGCCGTGGTCCGACCCGGCCGCCGTCGCCGAGGTCTGCAAGGTCCTCGACACCGTGCCGTCGGTCGTCGCGCCCTACGAGGTGGACCAGCTCCGGCAGAAGCTCGCCCTGGTCTGCGAGGGCAAGGCGTTCCTGCTCCAGGGCGGTGACTGCGCCGAGACGTTCGCCGACAACACCGAGAGTCACCTGCTGGCCAACGCCCGCACCCTGCTGCAGATGGCGATCGTGCTCACCTACGGTGCGTCGCTGCCGGTGGTCAAGGTCGCCCGGGTCGCCGGGCAGTACACCAAGCCCCGCTCGCTGCCCACCGACGCACGGGGCCTGCCCGCCTACCGCGGGGACATGATCAATTCGCTGGAGGCCGACCCGGCCGCCCGGATCGCCGACCCACAACGCATGATCCGGGCGTACGCCAACTCGGCGGCGGCGATGAACATGCTCCGGGCGTACCTCGCCGGAGGGCTCGCCGACCTGCACGCCGTGCACGACTGGAACAAGGGCTTCGTGAAGAACTCCCCCGCCGGGGAGCGCTACGAGGCGATCGCCCGGGAGATCGACCGGGCGTTGGCCTTCATCCGGGCCTGCGGAATGACCGACGACGAGGCGCTGCGTACCGTCACCCTCTACTGCTCGCATGAGGCACTCGCCCTGGAGTACGACCGGGCACTCACCCGGGTCTCCGACCGTCGGGCGTACGGGCTCTCCGGGCACTTCCTCTGGATCGGCGAGCGCACCCGGCAGATCAGCGGGGCGCACGTCGACTTCATCTCCCGGATCGCCAACCCGATCGGCGTCAAGCTCGGCCCGACCACCTCCCCGGACGAGGCGATCGAGCTGTGCGAGAAGCTCAACCCGGACAACATCCCCGGCCGGCTCACCCTGATCAGCCGGATGGGCAACCACCGGGTGCGCGACGCCCTGCCGCCGATCGTCGCCAAGGTCACCGCCGCCGGCGCCAAGGTGGTCTGGCAGTGCGACCCGATGCACGGCAACACGCACGAGTCGTCCAACGGCTACAAGACCCGGCACTTCGACCGCATCGTCGACGAGGTGCTCGGCTACTTCGAGGTACACCGAGGGTTGGACACCCACCCCGGTGGCCTGCATGTCGAATTGACCGGTGAGGACGTCACCGAGTGCCTCGGCGGCGCCCAGGGCATCGAGGATCTCGACCTGCCCGACCGGTACGAAACCGCCTGCGACCCGCGACTCAACACCCAGCAGTCGTTGGAGCTGGCCTTCCTGGTAGCCGAGATGCTCCGTGGCTGACTTTGCGAGCCCCGCAGTCGGCAGCCGAAAGGATGACCATGGCTGACGCGAGGAGTGAGCTTGCGAGCCCCGCAGTCGGCAGCCGAAAGGATGATTGTGACTGACCTGTTCGTGGACCTGCGGTCCGACACGGTGACCCGACCTACCGCCGAGATGCGGGAGGCGATGGCCTCCGCCGAGGTCGGTGACGACGTGTACGGCGAGGACCCGACCGTCAACGCGCTGGAGGCCGAGGTCGCCGCGCTGTTCGGGCACGAGGCGGCGCTGTTCGCCCCGAGCGGGTCGATGGCGAACCAGATCGCCCTGCAACTACTGGTGTCGCCCGGCGACGAGTTGCTCTGCGACGCCGACGCGCATGTGGTCACGTACGAGATCGGCGCCGCTGCCGCGTACGGCGGGATTTCCTCGCGGACCTGGCCTGCGGTCGGCGCGGACATCGACCCGGAGGCGGTGGCTGCGATGATCCGTCCGGACGGCTACTTCGCCGTCCCGACCCGCGCGATCGCCGTCGAGCAGACCCACAATCGCGGCGGTGGCGGGGTGATTCCGCTGGCGACCCTGCGGGATCTGCGCGGGGTCGCCGACGAGGCGGGCGTCGCGCTGCACTGTGACGGCGCTCGAATCTGGCACGCGCACGTTGCCGACGGGGTGCCCCTGATCGAGTACGGCCGGCTCTTCGACACGATGTCGGTGTGCCTCTCCAAGGGCCTCGGCGCGCCGGTCGGCTCGCTGGTGGTGGGTAGCGCGGAGAAGATCGAACGAGCCCGGATGATCCGTAAGCGGATGGGCGGTGGCATGCGCCAGGCCGGCATCCTCGCCGCCGCCGGCCGGTACGCGCTCGCGCACCACGTCGACCGGCTGGCCGATGACCACGCCCGGGCGGCCCGGCTCGCCGAGGCGGTCGCGCCGTTCGGTGTGCTCGCCACCGTGGTCCGCACCAACCTGGTCGCGCTGGACCTCACGAAGCACGCCCTGGACGCGCGTGCCCTGGCCGCCGCCGCGCGGGAGGAGGGCGTGCTGATCTCGGTGCTCGGCCCTCGGAGCGCCCGCCTGGTCACCCACCTGGGCCTCAGCGACGCGGACATCGACCGCGCCGTCGCAGCCCTACCCCGCATCCTCGCCGCAGCCTAACTCCACCCCCCAAACCCCAACCCCGGCCTTCCGCCCCCGGCCCCCGCCCCCGCCGGTGATCAAGAGATTTGCGTCAGATTCCAGTCGTGGGATGACGCAAACTTCTTGATCATCAGGGGGAGGGGGCCGGGAGTGGAGCGTGGGTTAGGAGGGTTGGGACAGGCGGGTGAGGGTGGTTATGTCGGCGGTGTGGCCTACGTGCTTCTCGCTTGGGGTTTCCACGACGATCGGGACGCCCGCGGTGGCCGGGTGGGCCATCAGTTCGGCGAAGGCGGGCTCACCGATGGTGCCCTTGCCGATGTTCTCGTGCCGGTCCCGGGTCGAGCCGCACAGATCCTTCGAGTCGTTGGCGTGGATCAGCCGCAGCCGATCCGCACCCACCGTGGCCACCAGGGTGTCCAGGGTCGCCGTCATACCGCCCTCGGCGGCCAGGTCGTGGCCTGCAGCCCACGCATGGCAGGTGTCGAAGCAGACCCCGAGCATGGGGTGGCGGTCCACCGCGTCCAGGTAGGGCCCGAGCTGCTCCACGCGGGAGGCGAGTGACCGGCCTCCGCCCGCGCTCGGCTCGACCAGCAACATCGGCCCGCCGGCGTCGGCGGCCCAGTCCAGCAGCGGCAGCAACTCCCGGCGGACCTGGCGCATCGCCGTCTCGGCGTACCCCTCGTCCACCGAACTGCCCGCATGGAACACCACCGCCTGAGCGCCGATCGCCACGCCCCGACGAAGCGCGTGCGCCAGCGTCTGGGTCGACTTCTCGACGGTCGCCGGGGTGGGCGACCCGAGGTTGACCAGCAGCGCGGCGTGGATGAACGCCGGAATGCCCCGCTCGGCGCAGCCGTCGCGGAACAGGGCGTCCTGTTCGGGGTCGCCAGCGGGCAGCGCCCAGCCCCGGGAGTTGGAGACGTAGACCTGCACCACCTGGGCGCCGGTCGTGTCGGCGTACGGCAGGGCGGCCTTGGCCAGCCCACCGGAGGTCGGAGTGTGCGTGCCCACCGGCCGCGCGTGGACCGTCGGCATCAGAAGCACGTGATGACGACCTGGGTGCCCGGCGGCACCTGCGAATTCTCGCCCGGGAGCTGGATCCGGGCCACGGCGTTCGGGTTGACCGCGACCGTCACCGGGAAGCCCTGGCTCTCCAGCACCTGCTTGGCTTGGGGGCAGGGTAGGTCGATCACCCGGGGCACGACGACGAACGGCGGGCCCTTGCTGACGTCCAGCTTGACCTGGGTGCCCTTTTCCACACCGGCACCGTCGGCGGGACTCTGACCGAGGACCTCGTCCTTGGGCTTGTCGGAATCCTTGTAGGTCTCCACCAGTACCAGGTTGAGCTGGGCCAGGGTGGTCCTGGCGTCGTTCAGGTTCTTGCCGACCAGGTTCGGCACCGTCACGGGTGCCCGGCCCTTGCTCAGGATGAGGGTGATCTTCGCGCCCGGTTTGACCTCGGCGCCGACCTTGGGGGAGCTGTCCACCACGACTCCGGCCGGCAGGCTGTCGTCGTAGCGGGCGGTTCCCTTGGCCACCACCAGCTTCACGTTGGTCAGGTCCGCCTCGGCAAGCTCGAACTCCTTGCCGATCACGTCCGGCACGGGGAAACGCTCGGGGCCGAGCGAGAGGGTCAGGGTGATCGTGCCACCCTTGACGATCTTGCTGGTGGACGTCGGGCTCTGCCCCACCACGCTGTCCTTCGGGGCGGTCTCGTCGAAACGCGGCTCACCGTACTTCAGGATGAGCCCGGCGCGATCGGCCTGCGCCTGCGCCTCGGCCTTGCTCAGGCTCACCAGCTGCGGAGCAGTCGTGTAACGGCCGGCACCGAACCACCAACCCCCGACGGCGGCCACCAGACCCAGCACCACCACCACGGCCGCGACGGCCAGCCGGCCGCGCGGATTGTTCAACACCGTGGTACGCAGCGCGGCGAGCCGGGCCCCCAGGCCCTCCGCCGGCTCCGGGGCGGCCCGACGTCGACCAGCCCCCTGGCTGCCACCGCCCTCGGGCAGCCGCGCCCAGGCCGGGCGGTCGGTCGGGCGGACCGTCGCGACCATCATGGTCGGCTGGGAGAGCGACGTGTCGTCGGTCACCGGGCGGAGCACGGCGGTACGGGTGTTGGCGTCGCCCAGGCGATCCCGGGCAACCTGCACCTCGACCAGCAGGGCGCTGGCGTCGGCGGGCCGCGCGCCGGGATCGCGCCGCGTGGCCCGCTGCACCAGGTCGTCGAGGACCGGCGGCAGGCCGGGGACCAGCGTCGAGGGTGCCGGCACGTCCCGGTCGACGTGCTGCCAGGCGACGTCCACCGGGCGGTCCGCGTCGTACGGCACGCGGCCGGTGAGCATCTCGAACAGCACGATGCCGGCGGAGTAGACGTCGGTGCGCGGATCGGCACGGCCCTCGGTGACCAGCTCCGGGGCGACGTACGCCACGGTGGCCATCAGTTGGTTGCCCTGCTCCTCGTCGGCGCTCGCCTCGACCGCCCGGGCCAGCCCGAAGTCGGCCACCTTGACGACGCTGTCGACCAGATTGGTGACACCGCCGGTGGGCGCCTCGGCGACCAGGACGTTCTCCGGCTTGACGTCGCGATGGACGAGACCGGCCCGGTGCGCGGCGGCGATCGCGGCGAGCATCTGCTCGGCGATGGCCAGCGCCTCGTCCGGGTTGAGCCGGCGGCGTTCGGCCAGCACGTCACGCAGGGTGCGGCCGCGGACGTACTCCATCACCAGGTATGGCAGACCGGCGTGGGTGCCCTGGTCGTAGACCGCCACCACGTTCGGGTGGGTCAGCCGGGCGATGGTCTTCGCCTCGTCGGTGAACCGGGCCACGAAGTTGGCGATCCGGGCCCGAGCTTCGGATGCCTGGGTCGGATGAATGATCTTGACAGCGACGGTGCGCTCGAGGCGTTCGTCGGTGGCGGTGTACACGGTCGCCATGCCACCACGGGCCACGCGACCGCGAATGCGGTAGCGCCCGTCGATCAGCGAGCCCAGCAACGTGTCGGCGACCTGTGTGTCCATCGGCAGGGAGTCTATGTGTCCAGAGGGTGAAGGATGAACAGGATGCTACAGCCGGCCGCCGAACTGGTCCGTCCCGCCGCGCTTCCTGCCCTTCCTCCGCTGGTCAGCGGCGGTCACGAGAGTGTCCTCGGCTCGGTCGTCCGGGGTGCCGGTGGCCCGTCGCGGTGGCGACGTGGCAGGGTGGTCGGGTGACCGAACCCGTACCCGACCAGGCCGTGCCCGGCCTGGAGCTCGCCGGACCCGCCGACCCGGCCGGCTGGCTGACCCTGCCCGACGTCGCCGAGCGCCTCGACGTGTCGATCAGCAAGGTGCACCAGATGATCCGTGACCGGGAGTTGCTGGCGGTCCGCCGCGACGGCGTCCGCCGAATCCCGGCGGACCTGGTCGCCAACCAGACCGTGCTCAAGCACCTGCCCGGCGTGCTCAACCTGCTCACCGACAACGGCTACGACGACGAGGCCGCCCTGCGCTGGCTGTACGAGCCGGACGACACCCTCCCCGGCGCCACTCCAGCCGCCGCCCTCTCGGGCGACCAGGCCCGCGAAGTGAAACGCCGAGCCCAAGCCCTGGGCTTCTAACCCCCGCCCCGCCCCGCCCCGCCCCGGACCCCGCCCCGCCCGGCCCGGCCCGGCCCCGTCCCCGTCCCCGTCGATCATGAGGTTATTGCCAGCACGCTCGGCGTGTCGTGGCAATAACCTCATGATCGACGCCGGGGGGCGGGGGGCGGGGGGCGGGGGGCCGGGGGTTAGTCGGCTCGGCGGGTTGCGGCTATGGCGAGGTCTACCAGGGCTTGGCGGGCTTCGGTGTCCAGGTCGACAGCGGTCAGTGCCGCCAGGGCGGCGTCGGTGAGCGTGACGATCCGCTGCTCGGTGCGGGCCAACGCCCCGCTCGCGGAGATCAGCTCGCGCAGCCGGGCGACCCCCTGCTCGTCCAGCTCCGGATCGCCGAGCCGGCTGAGCAGCAGCTCGCGGCCCGCGTCGTCGGTGGTCTCCACGGCCGCCGCCACCAGGTAGGTGCGCTTGCCCTCGCGCAGGTCGTCCCCGGCCGGCTTGCCGGTCAGCGCCGGGTCACCGAAGACACCCAGCACGTCGTCGCGGAGCTGGAACGCCTCGCCCAGCGGCAGCCCGTACGCCGAGTAGGCCGCCTGCACGTCGGCCGTCGCGTCGGCCAGCGCGGCGCCGAGCAGCATCGGACGCTCGACGGTGTACTTCGCGGACTTGTACCGGGCGACCTTGCTGGCTCGTTCCACCGAGGTGTCCCCGGTGGCCTGCGTCAGCACGTCGAGGTACTGCCCGACGGTGACCTCGGTGCGCATCTCGTCGAAGACCGGCCGGGCGCGGGCCAACGACCACAGGTCCAGCCCCGCGGAGTGCAGCAGCTCGTCGGACCAGACCAGGCAGAGGTCGCCGAGCAGGAGGGCGGCGGCGTCGCCGAAACCGTCCGGGTCACCGCCCCAGCCGGCCTCCCGGTGCCGGGCGGCGAACCGCCGGTGCACCGCGGGCTCGCCGCGGCGGGTGTCCGAGCGGTCCATCAGGTCGTCGTGGATCAGGGCACTGGCCTGCACGAACTCCAGCGCGGCCAGGGCGGTCAGCACCTGGTCGCCGTCCAGCCCACCCGCGCCCCGGAACCCCCAGTACGCGAATGCCGGACGCAGCCGCTTGCCGCCGCCGAGCACGAAAGCCTCGATCGTCTCGGCCACCGGGACCAAGGCCTCGTCCACGGCAGCGAGCCGGGCCCGTTGGCCGGCCAGGAACTCGGTGAGGGCCTTGTCGACCCGCTGCCGGAGGCCGGCGCGGTCGACGGGGGATACCGGAGCAGCGTGGGTCACGCTCCGACGCTAGCGGGTCGCCGCGGACCGCGCTTCACCGCCACGCGTAGTCCCGCCGGTGCGGCCGGGACCGGTTCGCCCGGCCGGTCGCGTGCCGACCACCGCGGTGCGGCCCGGCCCGGTGGCTCGCGTCGAGCCGGCGCGACGGGTCGCCGCGGCAGCCTCGGCGAGCGCCACCAGCGGCACGTCCAGAACGACGGCGAGCCAGCCGAGCCAGAACCCACCGGGCACACGACGCTGTCGCTCCCACCGGGACACCTCGTGCCGACTCAGCGTCGGCACCCCGGCGGCGGCACACAACTCGGCGGCGGTGCGCTGCTGACTCCAGCCACGGGCCAGCCGGCGCCGGGCCAGCAGCGGCCCGAGCTGCGCTGGGCGTGGCGATGCGGGCGAGGTCATGGGTCCTCCAGGCGGGCGTCGGTGTCGGTGACGACCCACCCCGCCCAATCGGACGGGACCGGCGTCACCGCGCGGTTGCTGACCCCCACGCGGGACCCCGGGGCCGCCCCCGCCGCCCCTCCCACGCCACCCATTCCTACCCCGGGGGTACGACGCCTTCCGCCCGCCGGACCCGGGCGCGCGGGTCGGTACCGGCCGCCGGGGTGGGAAGCTCCTGGGTCGTGGTGGCGTCGCCCGCTAGAGTCGGGTCGTGGCGCTCGGTCTTCCCTCGGTACTCCCCAATCCGCAGCCGGCGATCGGGGAGCTCATCCGTGAGCGCCAGCCGACCTTCTCGTTCGAGTTCTTCCCGCCCAAGACCGAGGTGGGGGAGCGGCTGCTCTGGCAGACCATCCGCGAGTTGGAGTCGTTGCGCCCGTCGTTCGTGTCGATCACGTACGGCGCTGGCGGCTCGACCCGGGACACCACCGTGGCGGTGACCGAGCGGATCGCCACCGACACCACCCTGCTGCCGATGGCCCACCTGACCGCGGTCAACCACTCCGTCGCCGAGCTGCGGCATGTGATCGGCCGGCTCGCCGGGGTGGGGGTGCGCAACGTGCTGGCCGTCCGCGGCGACCCGCCGGGCAACCCGGGCGGTGAGTGGATCCGCCACCCCGAGGGCGTGGACTATGCCGAGGACCTGGTCCGGCTGGTTCGCGACGCCGGCGATTTCAGCGTCGGCGTGGCGGCCTTCCCGTACAAGCATCCCCGCTCGCCCGACGTGGCCAGTGACACCGCCAGGTTCGTCCGCAAGTGCCGTGCCGGTGCGGAGTTCGCGATCACGCAGATGTTCTTCGAGGCCGACGACTACCTGCGCCTGCGTGACCGGGTGGCGGCCGCCGGCTGCGACACCCCGATCCTGGCCGGGGTGATGCCGGTGACCCAGATCGGCACCATCGAACGGTCCGAGCAGCTGTCCGGTGCGCCCTTCCCGCCGGTGCTGGCGGCCCGCTTCGAACGCGTCGCCGACGACCCGGAGGCCGTCCGCCGGCTCGGCATCGAGCAGGCCAGCGAGATGTGTCGCCGACTGCTCGACGAGGGTGTGCCGGGAATCCACTTCATCACCCTCAACCGGTCCACCGCGACCCGCGAGGTCTGGCAGAACCTGAAGGCCGGCGCACGGTTGTGAACGCTGAGCCCGCGGCGATACCTGATGCCCGGCACGACGGTTGATCCGTGGTGGGCACACAGCTGAACTGGGACCAGTACGCCACGGCGTGGGCGCGATTGCACGGTGGGTTCGACCCTCGGGTCGCGGCGCCGGTGGTGCGCGCCTGGCTGCGGCTCGCGTACCACGTCGGGTATGTGCTGGGCCGGCTGCGGGTCAGCCCCACCGCGGTCACCGTGGTCGGGGTGCTGCTCTGCTTCTGCGTACCGTTGCTGGTGACCCGGCCTGGGGACGGGCCGTTCCTCGGCGCGTTGTTCGTGCTGCTCGCCGCCGTGGCGGACAGCGTGGACGGTGCGGTGGCGGTCGCCACCGGCCGCACCACCCGGCTCGGCTACGTCTACGACTCGGTCGCCGACCGGCTCGGTGAGGTGGCGTGGTTGCTGGCGTTCTGGCTGGTGGGCGCGCCGGGCGCGCTGGTCGTCGCGGGTGGCGCGCTGTCCTGGTTGCACGAGTACGTCCGAGCCCGGGCGGTCGCCGCCGGCATGCGCGACATCGGCGCGGTGACCGTGGGCGAACGTCCCACCCGGGTCTCGGTGGCGCTGGTCGGCCTGCTGGTCGCCGGGTTGGCGGGGCTGATCGAGCCGGACCTGGCCGCCGGCACCATCACCATGGCGACCGCGGTGTGGGTGCTGCTGGCCGGGTTCGGCCTGGGGCAACTGCTCTCCAGCATCCGGCGGGCCCTGCTCGACGCCGGCTGAGCGTCCGTGCCCCTGTTCGACGCCGGCTGAGCGTCCGTGCCTACCAGGCGGGGCCGATCTCGTCGGCGACGATCTGCGCGGAGAGAGTCACCATCGGCAGCCCGCCGCCCGGGTGGGTGGAGCCGCCCACCAGCCACAGCCCGTGCACCGGGCCCCGGTTGGCGGGGCGGAGCAACCCACCGGCGGTGCCGTAGATCGAGCCACCGGGTGCGCCGGTCGCCGCGTCCAGGTCGGCCGGGGTGCGGATCTCGCGGAACAACAGCCGGTCACGCACGTCCACACCGCGCCGCGCCAGCACGTCCAGGATCCGGTCGGCGTACGCGTCGGCCAGCCCCGGGCGTCGCCAGTCGACCGCCCCCGCCGCGATGCCGTGGCGGGGTGCGTTGACCAGCACGAACCACGCCTCATGTCCGGCCGGGCGGACCATCGGGTCGTCGGCCACGGTGACGAACACCGTCGGGTCGGCTGCCGGCCGGGCCCGCATGCCTCGCCCGGGGGCGCCGAAGACCGCGTCGAACTCCGCGTCGTAGTCGTCGGGGAAGAAGACGTTGTGATGGGCCAGGCCGGTGCTGCCGGAGACGCCGAGCAGCAGCACGAAACCGGCGAGGCTGCGGTCGGTCAGCCCGGCCAGCCGACGCGGGTGCGGCAACAGGTCACGGTAGACGGTGAGCGCGTCGGTGTTGGCCACCACCACGTCGGCGGGCACCGGCGCGGTGACACCGGCGAGGCGTACCCCGTGCACTCGACCGCCGGTCGCGTCGATCCGGGTCACCGTGGCGTCGGTCTGCACGACCACGCCGAGGTCCAGGCAGCGGGTCAGCAGCGCGTCGGCGAGCGTGCCCAACCCGCCGCGCAGATACCAGCCGCCGAAGGTCAGCTCGGCGTACGGGACCGCGACCAGCGCCGCCGGCGCCCGCCGCGGGTCGGCGCCGGTGTAGGTGGCGTACCGGTCCAGCAGCATCCGCAGCCGCGGGTCGGACAGGTGTCGGCGACCCAACCCGCGCAGCGTGCGGCCCGGGGCGATGGCGGCCAGGTCACCGACCCGCCAGGCCAGCGACGCGAGGTCGCGGGGGGAGTCGACGGTACGGCGCAGGATGTCCCGCTCGGAGGCGCGCCACACCCGTTCGGCCCGCCGCCACAGCCGCTGCCAGTCGGCCGCCGCCCGGTCACCGAAGGCGGCCCCGATCCGGGTGGCGAACTCCACCGGGTCGGCGCACGAGTCCAGAGTCGGCCCGCCGCCGGGGAAGACATGCCGGACGATCGGGTCCAACGGGACCAGGTCCAGGTACTCGTCGAGCTTCGCCCCGGTCGCCTCGAACAGGTCCTGGAAGACCTCGGGCAGGGTTAGCAGGCTCGGCCCGGTGTCGAAGTGGAACGACCCGGCCGGCGTGTCGTGCGCGTACCGCCCGAGCTTGCCGCCGACCGTGTCGGCGCGCTCGAAGACGGTCACCTGGTGCCCGGTGGCGGCCAGCCGGGCGGCGGTGGCGAGGCCACCCACCCCGGCGCCGACGACCACGATCCGCGCCATGCCGCGCCCTCCTAGCTGACCGGGCGGCCCCGCCAGGTCAGGCGGCGTCGCTTTCGCAGATGGTACGACCGCAGGGTCAGCCAACCGAGGACCACGACCGACACGGGGTGTACGAGCGCGTCGGGCCACCACCGGCCCCCGGTCGCCCGTGCGGTGAGCACCCGCCCAGCCACCCCGAGCAGGTAGCCGGCCAGGCCCACGGTGGCCACCCCCGGCGCGCCGGCCACCACACCCACCAGCGCGATCAGCGGCGGGGCGGTGTAGAGCAGCAGCAGCGACGCCACCACGGCCGCGGCGGCGCCCGGGTGCCCGAACGACGCCCAGAGCGACTTTGAGTAGCCGTCGCGCAGTTGCGGCCAGTCGTCGTACATCCGGCAGGTGGCCAGCCGGGAACCGTCGGCCAGGGCGATCCGCCCACCGGCCCGCTTGACCGCCCGGGCCAGCTCGACGTCCTCCAGGATCTTGTCGGCGACCACGGCGTGCCCGCCGGCGGCGGTGTAGCCGGCCCGGTCCAGCACCAGGAACTGCCCGCCCGCCGCGGCCAGCGACGGCCGCGGCGAGCGTTCCATCGCGCGCAGCGGCAGGAACGTCAACCAGAGCCACTGCAGCAGCGGCTGCACCAGCCGGTCGGCCGCCGTCGCCACCACGATCCGGGGGTACGGCGACAGCAGCGTCACGCGGGCGGCGCGCAGTTCGGTGACGGCCGCCGCGACCGCGTGCGGGGCGAGCACCACGTCGGCGTCGACGAAGACCAGCGCGGTGGCGTCCGGGTCGGCCCGGGTGGCCAACTGCCAGCAGGCGTGCGGCTTGCCCAGCCAGCCCGGCGGCGGGGCGACCCCGGTGAGCAGCGTGACCCGCGGGTCGTCGCCGACCACCGCGCGGACCACGTCGGCGGTGCCGTCGGTCGACCCGTCGTCGAGGACCACGACGCTCAACGCGGGCACGCCACGCTGGGCGAGCAGGGCACGCAGGCATCCGGTGACGCGGGCGGCCTCGTCGCGCAGCGGCAGCAGCACCGCGACCGGTTCATCGACCTGGCCGGGTCGGTCGGTGGGTCGGCGCAGCCACCCGGCGGCGTTGAACCAGGTGTGCCCGGTCAACGCGGCGACGGCGATCAGCAGGGCGAACAGGACGGTCATCGGGTCGCGTCGACGCCGGGGCGGTGCGGCTGGTGGTCGTCGAGGACGGAGGCACGGCCCCGGTGGGCACGCAGCAGGGTCACCGCCAGCGGCACGGCGGTCACCGACATGCCGGCGGCGCCCCAGAGGGCCGAGGCGGGCAGGTCGAGGAAGACGGCGTGGGCCAGGATGCTGGAGAAGTACGTCCACAGGTAGAGCGCGACCATCGGGTGGTCTCGCCGATCGGTGTGCCCGGCGGCCGGCCCGGCCAACGGGCGCAGCGCGCTCATCATCAGCACCGCGAAGAGCAGCCAACCCAGGTAGTTGCTGACCGGGATGCCGGGCAGGCCGGGCAACGCCGGGGTGGCGTCCCGCCAGACCCAGTAGCCCTCAGCCACCATCTGTGGATCGAGGAAGAGGTCCCAGGCGGCCAGCCCCACCGTGGCCAGCGCGATCCTCCCCACCCACCGGCCGGCCGTCGCTCCGCCGCGGCCGGTCCATGATGCGCCGCCGGTCGACCAGCCGCTGCCGCCGGCCGTCGCGCCGCTGCTGCTGGCCCGCGATGCGCTGCCGCTGGTCAGCCGGACCGCCGCCAGCCAGGCCGGCCAGGCCATCCAGGTCCAGGCCAGCGGAATGATCAGTGGCACTCCGGCGAGCTTGGGGCCCAACTCGCCGGAGTAGTCGTAGCTGCCGAACGGCACACCGGTGGCCACCCCGATCGCCTCGATCGCGAACCCGCCGCCGGTGGCCACCGCGACCAGCGCCGCCGCAACTCGCGGGCCCCGACTGAGCAGCGCGTGGCCGACCGAGAGCAGCCAACCGAGGACGACGGTGGCCACGGTGAGCCCGGCCCTGGTGGCGCCGGTGGTGAGCGGGTAGCAGATCTGGGCGAGCACCAGGACGGCGAGCAGCGTCCAGGAGATCCGCCGGGTCATGACGCCGGTGGCTCGACCGGCAGGTCCCGACCGAGTACGCCGAACGGTCGCTCGTCGCCGGGGAAGTGGAAGTTGCGCAGCACGTCGACGAAGCCGAAGCGCCGGTACAACCGCCAGGCCCGCGAGGTCTGCTCGTCGGCCTCCGGGGTGGACAGCAGCGTGGTGTCGCCCTCGGCCATGCCGAGCAGTGCGCGCAGTTGGCCGCTGCCCAGGCCGTGTCCCTGAGCCGGTGGCCGGACGTGCAGCTCGACCACCTCGAAGCAGTGGGTGAGCCAGCGCGTACGGGTCGGGGCGTCCAGCGCCCGGTGCACCTGGTCGTGCCACCACTGCCCGGAGGCGCCCAGGTAGCCGTAGCCGAAGCCGGCGAGGTGACCCTCGCTGGTCAGGCTGGCGACCGCCCGGAAACCCGGTCGGCGGACGTGGGTGGCGATGTAGCCGCGCCGGGCCTCCAGCAGGTCGGTGCGGTATCCCATCGCCTCGCCGTAGACGGCCACCACGTCGTCCAGCCGCCGGACGAGATCGTCCGGCGTCCAGCGCACCAACCTCATGCCCGTCCACCCTTCACCGTTGCCGGGCCGCCGTCGGTGGCCCATCCGAGCACCGTCCGGTCGCCGATCACGTCGCGTACCTCGAACCGGGCGAACAGCTCCTCGGCGTACCAACCCGCGGTGGGGGTTCGCATGATCGCCGCCCGGTGCTCCGGGTGACGGTACGCGAACGCCACCAGGTCCGTAGGGTCGCGCCACACGCTCACCGTGCCCTGCCAACCCAGTGGCGCCTCCCCGACCCCGAACCGGGCCAGCAGGCCGGGCGCGTCGCGTAGGGCGGCGGCCACCGGGGGGACCGCCCGCCAGAAGGTGGTCGCCCGACGGACCCGCAACCGGGCCCGGGTCAGCGCCAGCACCGGGCTGGTGACCCGGCCGCCCGAGGGCTCGCCGAACGGCCGCTGGCCGGACCACTCGCCCCGGCTGGTCAGTGGACGCAGGTCGACCCGGGCCTGGGCGCGGGCGATGCGTGCCCAGGCCCGCCCGACCGATGAGTCGTCGAAGTCGGCCGCCGCGGCGGGGGAGTCCCAGACGGTCAGCGCCGCCCACCGGGTCAGGTCGGCATCGCCCGGCCCGAAGCCGGTGCCGGTCCCGGTGCCCAGCAACTTGCCGAATCGGACGCCCGGGAGGGCCCGCAGCCGGCGCGGGTCCACCGCCATCCGGGTCAGCGCCCGGGGCAGAGTGCCGCGGGAGGTCCGCCACACGTGCAGGGTGACCAGCTCCGGAGCCGCGCTCACGCCACCTCGGCCGGGCTGCCGGCGGTGACCCGCAGCAGCTCGGCGTAGGTGGTCGGGAAGACCGCCTGCGGTACGCCACCCGCGGCCCAGATCTCGGGGTACGCCGCCAGCGCCGTGTCCACCAGGGTGCGCAGTGGGTGCGGGTGCCCGAGCGGGGCGACCCCGCCGATCGGCTGTCCGGTGTGGGCCCGGACGAACTCCGGGGTGGCGCGGCGCAGCCGGGTGACACCGATCGACGCCGCCAGGCCGGCGGTGTCGACGCGGTGCGCGCCGGAGGTGAGCACGAGCAGCGGCGCGTCGTCCGCGTCGAAGATCAGTGAGTTGGCGATCTGGCCGACCTCGACGCCGAGCGCCTCGGCGGCTGCGGCGGCGGTGTGCACCGCGTCGGGTAGCAGGCGGACGGTGCTGGGCTCACCGGCGCCGTCGAGCGTGCCGGCGGCGGTGAGCGCGTCCTGCACCGCCCGTACGTTCGGGTGTGGCTGCATGTCGCCATTCTTCCCGGTCCGCCGGTGGCGGTTCACCCGGCCGGCAGGCCCCGCGCGTCACACGTTGCATTTTCGTCGGAGGGGAGGTGTACTGTCAGCAGCAGTTAGAACGAGTGTTCGATTGCCTCGAACGCCCGTTCCAACCAGCCGGAGCGCGGCGTTTCGCGGCGCCAGCTCCGGGCGGTGTGGCTCCGCGGGCCGCACCTGGGTTTCCGGGCAGTCGCGAGCCTGGTCCCGACAGGCAGGAGCGTCGCTCGCCGCCCACGACCCCCGGGCGGCGGGCGACGCACCCGCCGGTACGCCGGCCGGGTGTGGTGTGGGGAAGCATCCACACCCGGCCGGCCACACCCGGTGCGTCTTCCTCCGCACCACCCGACCTCGGCATCTCATCGGCGGCACCAGCGCGCCGAGGCGATGCCCCGGCCACGTGGAGGAGACATCCATGCCGACCAACCCGGCTCAGGCACCGACGGTGCCGGCGCATGTGCTGCCGCACCGCACCCCCGCCCAGCTCCTCACGTTGGCCCGGCGCGGGCTGGTCGAGGCCGGCCAGACCCGGCCTGACGGCCTGCGCTACGCGGCTGCCCACCTGGCGGCGCTGCGCGCGGCGGCTGCGCTGCTCGCCGCCCGTGCCCGGCCCGCGCCGAGTCGGCGCAACCGGATCACCAGCGTCTGGGTCCTCCTCTGCGCCGTCGCTCCGGAGCTCGACGAGTGGTCTCGGTTCTTCGCCGCCGGGGCGAGTAAGCGTGCCGCTGCGGAGGCCGGCATCCCCCGGGTGGTCAGCGCCCGGGAGGCCGACGATCTGCTCCGCGCCGCCGAACAGTTCGTCACGGTGGTGGAGACCGCGCTCGGCGTGGCCCACCAGCCGGCCCTGGACGGCCTCGCCGCCTGATCCCGCCGTGCCACCGACCGCCCCGCGGGGGGAGCCGGGCGGCCGGTGGCACGGCGTGTCGGTCCTTATCTGATTCACAGCAACGACGGGGGGTTGGTCCAATGGCGGGCCGCATGGTGGTCGGTTCCGCCGCACTGGCCGATCTGGTGCGCCCGGCGAGCGCACCCGACCCGGTCGGCGGCCACCGGGTGCTGCCGGTGGCGCCCGAGCTGACCGGTCTGCTGCCCAACCGGGGTCTGCGCCGGGGGAGCACCATCGCGGTCGCTGCCGGCCAGCCCCGGCGCAGCGGTGGCACCTCGCTGATGCTGGCCCTGCTCGCGGAGGCGTCCCGGGCCGGCTCGTGGTGTGCCGTGGTCGGTGTGCCGACGTTCGGTGCGGGCGCGGCCGCCGAGCTGGGCATCGCCCTGGACCGGTTGGCCCTGGTGCCGAATCCCGGCCCGGAGTGGGCCACCGTGGTCGCCGCGCTGATCGACGGGGTGGACGTCGTGGTCACCACCGTGCCGGCCGCGGTCTCCGCCTCGGTCGCCACCCGGTTGGCCGCCCGGGCCCGGCAGCGTGGCAGCGTGCTCGTTCCGTACGGCCGGTGGGACGGTGCGGACGTGACACTGCAGGTGGTTCGTGGAGTTTGGGAGGGGCTCGGGCAGGGCCGGGGGCGGCTGCGCCGCCGGGAGGTCACCGTCTCGGCGCGCGGGCGCGGGGCGGCTGCTCGACCCAAGGAGATCAAGGTCTGGCTCCCGGGTGACGAGCTGACCCGGGTGATTCCCCGTTCGGTGCCGTCGACCGTGGGCCGACCGGCCGCGTCGCTTTCCCTGGTCGGTCGGGGGTGACCGGTTCGCCGGCACGGACTCTGCTGCTGTGGTGCCCGGACTGGCCGGTGCTCGCCGCCGAGATCGTCGACGGGGTGCCGGCAACCGGCCCGGTCGCCGTGCTGCACGCCAACCGGGTGGTCGCCTGCTCCGAGCGGGCCCGCGCCGAGGGGGTGCGCCGAGGGCTGCGCAAGCGGGAGGCGCAGGGGCGATGCCCGCAGCTCACCGTCGTGGAGTATGACCCGGGCCGGGACGCCCGGGCGTTCGAGCCGGTGGTCGCTGCGGTGGAGGAGTTGGTCGCCGGCGTGGAGGTGGTCCGTCCGGGCGCCTGCGCGGTGGCCGCCCGGGGGCCGAGCCGTTACCTCGGCGGCGAGGAGGCGGCCGCCGAGCGGATCATCGAGCACGTCGCCCAGTCGTGCCTGGTGGAGAGCCAGGTCGGCATCGCTGACGGGGTGTTCGCGGCCGGGTTGGCCGCTCGTGGGGGCCGGGTGGTGGCACCGGGCGGGACGCCGGAGTTTCTGGCCGGGTTGCCGGTCGAGGCGCTCGGCCGGTCGGCGTTGGCCGACCTGCTGCGCCGGCTGGGGGTGCGTACCCTCGGCGACTTCGCCGCGTTGCCGGCTGGCGACGTGCTGGCCCGGTTCGGCTTCGACGGTGCGCTGGCCCATCGGCTGGCCGCCGGGCGGGACCACCGCCCACTCGCCGTCCGGCAGCCACCGGCCGATCTGACGGTGACCGCCGAGCACGACGAGCCGATCGACCGGGTCGACGCGGCGGCGTTCGTGGCCCGGGCGCTGGCTGAGCAGTTGCACGAGCGGCTGGCCGGGCACGGGCTGGCCTGCACCCGGCTCGGCATCGAGGCGGTCACCGAGCACGGCCAGGAGCTGCACCGGGTCTGGCGGCACGATGGCCTGCTCACTGCCGGGGCCATCGCCGACCGGGTGCGCTGGCAGCTCGATGGCTGGCTCTCCGGCAGCAATGGCCGCACCGGTGCCCGCCCGGCTCGACCGACGTCCGGCATCATCCGGCTGCGACTGATCCCGGACGGGGTGATCGCCCAGGCCGGTCTGCAAGCCGGCCTGTGGGGGGAGACCGGCGAGGAGCGGGAACGGGCGCACCGGGCGTTGAGCCGTGTGCAGGGCATCCTCGGCCCGGAAGCGGTGGTCACCGCGGTGCTCGGCGGTGGGCGCTCCCCGGCCGACCAGGTGCGACTGGTGCCGTGGGGCGACGAACGCGTCCCCGCCCGTCCTGGCCCGCCGGCCGATGCCGGCGCCGACCCGGCCGCCGGCCGGGGTGGAGGCGGGGCTCCGCCGTGGCCGGGCCGGCTGCCGGCGCCCGCGCCGGCGGTGGTGCTGCCCAGCCCGCTCGCGGCGACGGTGCACGACGCCGCCGGTGAGCCGGTGGTGATCAGCGCGCGGTTGGCGGTGAGCGCCCCACCGGCCCGGCTGGTGGTCGGCACCGGCCAGCCGGCTGAGATCGTGGGCTGGGCCGGCCCGTGGCCGGTGGACGAGCGGTGGTGGGCGCCGGTCGAGGCCCGCCGCCGGGCCCGGTTCCAGGTCAGCCTGGCCGACGGCGCCGCCCTGCTGCTGGCCGTCGAGGCCGGGCAGTGGTTGGTGGAGGCGATCTATGACTGAGACGGTGCTCTTGCTCCCCAGGTCGGAGGCGGATGCCCTGACGAGCGATATGACTGTCAGGCATATTCATGACTCTCAGGTATATCGCTCACCGGCCCTCTCGTCGGCGGCTCCGGGCGTCGGGATCCGGCCACCCGTGCGGGCGGCGCGATGAGTTTCCACAACCCGAAGATGCCCTGGTCGGAGCTGGAGCGGGTGCTCTCCGGGCGGGCCGATGGCGGCTCCGGCAGGTCGGGCGGCGGGCGGTCGCGCGAGGAGCGGCACCTGCACGTGGTGGACCCGCTCGCCGTGGACGCCGACGGTGGGGACTCCCCGGCCTGGAGCCGCCGGCGTGAGCAGTACCAGCCACCGGAGCTGACCCGCCCCGACGGCGTGGTGCCCTACGCGGAGCTGCACGCCCACACCAACTTCAGCTTCCTCGACGGCGCCAGCCACCCGGAGGAGTTGGCCGAGGAGGCGGCCCGGCTGGGGCTCACCGCGCTCGCCGTCACCGACCACGACGGCTTCTACGGGGTGGTCCGTTTCGCCGAGGCGGCTCGTACGTTGGGCCTGCCGACCATCTTCGGCGCGGAGCTGTCCCTCGGCCTGCCCGGCCCGCAGAACGGCGAGCCCGACCCGCACGGTGCGCACCTGCTGGTGCTCGCGCACGGCCATGAGGGGTACGCCCGGCTGGCCACCACCATCGCCCGCGCCCAGCTGCGCGGCGGGGAGAAGGGCCGCCCGGTCTACGGGGAGCTGGAGGAGGTCGCCGAAGAACTGCGCGACCATGTGCTGGTGCTGACCGGCTGCCGCAAGGGGCACGTGCCGGGGGCATTGCTCACCGAGGGGGTGGACGCGGCAGCCCGCGAGTTGGACCGGCTGACCGCGCTCTTCGGTGCGGAGACGGTGGCGGTGGAGCTGACCGACCACGGTCATCCTGTCGACGCCGATCGCAACGACGCGCTCGCCGAGCTGGCCGCCGAGGCCGGGCTCCCGACGGTGGCCAGCAACAACGTGCACTACGCCAGCCCGGGCCGGCGTCGGCTGGCCACCACCGTCGCCGCCGTGCGGGCTCGACGCAGCCTGGACGAGATCGACGGCTGGCTGCCCGCGGCGGCCACCGCCCACCTGCGCAGCGGTGCGGAGATGGCGGCCCGGTTCGCCGCGTACCCAGGTGCGGTGGCTCGGGCCGCGGAGTTCGGCGCCGAGTTGGCCTTCGACCTGCAACTGGTCGCGCCGCAGCTGCCGGCGTATCCGGTGCCGCCGGGGCACACCGAGATGAGCTGGCTGCGCAAGTTGACCGCCGACGGCGCGCGGGAGCGCTACGGGCCGCCGCAGGCGCACCCGGCGGCGTACGCGCAACTCGACCACGAGCTGAACATGATCGAGGAGCTGGGCTTCCCCGGTTACTTCCTGGTGGTCTACGACATCGTCACGTTCTGCCGTGACCAGGACATCTACTGCCAGGGCCGAGGTTCGGCGGCCAACTCGGCGGTCTGCTACGCGTTGCGGATCACCAATGTGGACGCGGTCCGGCATCGGCTGCTCTTCGAGCGGTTCCTCGCCCCGGAGCGGGACGGCCCACCCGACATCGACGTGGACATCGAGTCCGACCGCCGGGAGGAGGTGATCCAGCACGTCTACACCCGCTACGGCCGGGAGCACGCCGCCCAGGTCGCCAACGTCATCTCCTACCGGCCCCGCTCGGCGGTGCGGGACGTGGCCAAGGCGTTCGGCTACTCGCCGGGGCAGCAGGACGCCTGGAGCAAGCAGATCGACAGGTGGGGCTCGGTCGCCACGGTCGACGTCGAGAACATCCCGGAGCAGGTGGTGGAGTACGCCAACGAGTTGCAGACGTTCCCGCGACACCTGGGCATCCACTCCGGCGGCATGGTGATCTGCGACCGGCCGGTGATCGAGGTCTGCCCGGTGGAGTGGGGGCGGATGCCCGGGCGCAGCGTGCTCCAGTGGGACAAGGACGACTGTGCCGCGGTGGGCCTGGTCAAGTTCGACCTGCTCGGCCTCGGCATGCTCTCCGCCCTGCACTACGGCTACGACATGATCGGGTCCCGGCTCGACCTCGGTGACATGACCCTGGACGACCCGGAGGTCTACGACATGCTCTGCCGGGCCGACTCGGTCGGGGTGTTCCAGGTGGAGAGCCGCGCCCAGATGGCCACCCTGCCCCGGCTCAAGCCCCGCGAGTTCTACGACCTGGTGGTCGAGGTGGCGCTGATCCGCCCCGGCCCGATCCAGGGCGGTTCGGTGCACCCGTTCATCCGGCGCAAGAACGGGCAGGAGCCGGTGACCTTCGCGCACCCGCTGATGCGCAACGCCCTGGAGAAGACGCTGGGTGTGCCGCTGTTCCAGGAGCAGTTGATGCAGCTCGCCATCGACCTGGCCGGCTTCGACGCCGCCGAGGCCGACCAACTGCGCCGGGCGATGGGCGCCAAACGGTCGGTCGAGCGGATGACCCGTATCGCCGAACGGCTCTACGCCGGGATGGCCGAGCGGGGCATCACCGGTGAACTGGCCGACGACGTCTACCGCAAGCTCACCGCGTTCGCCAGCTACGGCTTTCCGGAGAGCCACGCGATGAGCTTCGCCTACCTGGTCTACGCCAGCTCCTGGCTCAAGCGCTATCACCCGGCGCCGTTCCTGGCCGCACTGCTCAACGCCCAGCCGATGGGTTTCTACTCGCCGCAGACCCTGGTCGACGACGCCCGCCGGCACGGGGTGGAGGTCCGTCGTCCGGACATCAACGCCAGCGGGACGAAGGCGGTGCTGGAGTCCACCCCGGACACCCGGTGGGGCAGCGGGCCGGGGGAGCCACCGCACGCCTGGGGGCTGGGCGGCCCGGTCGTCCGGCTCGGCCTGTCCGGCGTACGGACCCTCGGCGCCGACGTGGCCGAGCGCATCGAGGCCGAACGGGCCGCCGATGGGCCGTACCGGGACATGCCTGATCTGGCCCGGCGGGTCGGTCTCACCTCCGCGCAGTTGGAGGCGTTGGCCACCGCGGACGCCTTCGCCTGTTTCGGGCTGACCCGGCGACAGGCGCTGTGGGCCGCCGGCGCGGCTGCCCAGGACCGGCCGGGCCGACTGCCCGGCACGGTGACCGGCGCGGCGGCGCCCACGCTGCCCGGGATGGAGGCGGTGGACCGGCTGGTCGCCGACGTGTGGGCCACCGGGTTGTCGCCGGAGAGCCATCCGGCCCGGTTCATCCGGGGACAGCTCGACGTGCTCGGCGCGGTGCCGATCGCCCGGCTCGGCCGGGTGGAACCGGGGCAACGCATCCGGGTCGGCGGCATCGTCACCCACCGGCAACGCCCGGCGACCGCGGGCGGGGTCACCTTCCTCAACCTGGAGGACGAGACGGGGATGCTCAACGTCACCTGTTCGCCGGGGCTGTGGCAGCGCTACCGGCGGGTGGCCCGGACCAGCGCCGCGCTGGTGGTCCGCGGGCGGTTGCAGCGCCACGAGGGGGTGACCAACCTGGTCGCCGACCGGCTGGACGCCATCGAGCCACCGGTCAGTCCCGCCTCTCGTGACTTTCGGTGACCTTCCAGTTACCAAGGCCTCACGTTTGAGATTCGCGCAATGAGGAGAAGTGCAGGTCACGCGGGCGGCGTGGCCGGCGTGAACTCGGGAGGGACACATGTCACGGATACTGCGGGCGACGGTGTTCGCCGGGGCGCTCACTCTGGCGATCAGCGGCTGCGGGGGCGTCGGCGGCGGCAGTGACGCGGGCGGCGGCGGCACTGCCACCAAGGGCGCGCTCAGCACCATGGGTTTCGGCTTCTCCGACGAGATCGCCACCACCCGGGTCGAGGCGTTCAAGCGGGACCACCCGGACGTCGAGCTGAAGGTCACCGAGGGCGCCTTCGACGAGCAGCAGTTCCTCTCCGCGGTCGCCTCGGGCAACCCACCGGACCTGGTCTACCTGGACCGCAAGCTGATCGGCACGTACGCCAAGCGGGGCGCCATCCAGCCGCTGACCCAGTGCGTCGACAAGCAGGACATCGACCTGGGGCAGTACCGGCCCGCCGCCCGCGAGCAGGTCACTCTGGACGGCACCGTCTACGGCATCCCGGAGTTCTCCACCGTCCGGGTGGTCTACCTCAACGAGGGGCTGCTCAAGAAGGCCGGACTGACCGCAGACCAGGTCAACCTGGCCGACTGGGCCGCGTTGCCCGCGCTCAACGCCAAGCTGGCCTCGGTCTCCGGTGGTCGACTCGACCGGATCGGCATCGACCCGAAGATCCCCGAGTTCCTGCCGATGTGGGCCAAGGCCAACGGCGTCGACATGCTCTCCGCCGACGGTCGCACCGCCAAGCTGGACGACCCCAAGGTGATCGAGGCGTTGACCACCGGGGTCAACCTGATCAAGCAGCAGGGTGGCTGGGGCGCTTTCAAGTCGTTCCGGGACGCCTTCGACTTCTTCGGCGCCCAGAACCCGCTGTCGAAGAACCAGATCGTGGCGTGGCCCATGGAGGAGTGGTTCCTCAACCAGGCCGCCAAGAACTCCCCGACCGCCGAACTGGTGGTCAAGCCGTTCGTGGACCGGCAGGGCAAGCCGCTGACCCAGTCCGCCGGGCAGGCCTGGGTGATCACCAAGGGTGCGAAGAACCCGGACGCCGCGTGCGCGTTCGTCAAGAAGATGACCGCCACCGACACCTGGCTGGCCGCCGCGAAGGCCCGGGTCGATGCCCGCAAGGCCGCCGGCCAGCCGTTCACCGGCGTCTACACCGCCAACGCGGAAGCCGACAAGAAGATCTTCGACGAGCTGTACCAGCCGACCGGCAACAAGCGTTTCGACGACGCGGTGGCGACCATCCGTTCGGTGCAGGACGCCGCGTTCGCGCTGCCCGCCTCGCCGGCCGGTGCCGAGTTCGACAAGGCGTACTACGACGCGGTGAACCGGGTGCTCGCCGGCCAGGAACAACCGGCGCAGGCGTTGCAGCGAGCCCAGCGGGAGGCCACCGCGGCACTCGACAAGGCCGCGAAGTAGTCCACGATGGCCACCGTCACCCCTCCCGTCCCGGGCCGGCGGCACCGTACGCCGCTGGCCCGGCGGGAGGCCCGCTGGGCGTACCTCTTCCTGGCGCCCTGGATCATCGGGTTTCTGATCTTCTACGTCGGGCCGATGCTCGCCAGCCTCTGGTTGAGCTTCACCGAGTACGACGTGATCAACCCACCGGAGTACACCGGGTTGGACAACTACCGGGAGCTGATGAGCGATCCGGCGGTGGCCCGCAGCCTCGGCAACACGGTCTACTACACGGCGCTGCACGTCCCGCTGGTGATGCTCATCTCGCTGGGGCTGGCGCTGCTGCTCAAGCGGGTCGGCCGGTTGCAGGGCTTCTTCCGGACGGTCTTCTACCTGCCGGTGATGACCCCGGCGGTGGCGGTCGGGATCCTGTTCCTGCTGCTGCTCAACACCCAGGACGGCCTGATCAACCGCGCCCTCGGCCTGGTCGGGATCGCGGGTCCGAGTTGGACCACCGACCCGCACTGGGTGATGCCCGGCATCATCCTGATGAGCCTGTGGAGTCTCGGCTCGACTGTGATCATCTACCTGGCCGCGTTGCAGAACGTGCCCCGCGACCTGTACGAGGCGGCGGCCATCGACGGCGCCGGCCCCTGGGCCCGGTTCCGTTCGGTCACCCTGCCGATGATCTCGGGCGCGCTGTTCTTCACGTTGATCGTCAACACGATCGCGTCGCTGCAGATGTTCACCGAGGTCTACACCATGTACTTCGGTAACCGGGAGACCCAGAACACGTTCAACAGCGACGCGGCCAGTTTCTACGTCATCCACCTGTTCCAGGAGGCGTTCCAGTTCCTGCACATGGGGTTCGCCTCGGCGATGGCCTGGTTGCTCTTCGTGATTATTTTGGTGATCACTCTGGTGCAGGTAAAACTCAGCAACCGGTTCGTGTACTACGAGGGAGAAGACAAGTGACGGGCATGATGGGCCACAACGGCGTGGCCAACGCGCGACGGACCCGACTGACCGACGGCTGGGTGCCCGAGCAGCACCTTGAGCCGCGCGAATACCAGATCACCGATGGTCCGGTGGCCAACGCCCGACGGTCCCGGGCGGAGGAGGATCCGGCAGCTGGGGACGAGTCGTGACGACCGCCGTCGAACGTGGCGCCGCCGCACCGGTACCCGGCCTCCGGCCGGGCCGGTCGGCGGCGCGCCGCCCGCCCGCCGAGCCGGCCCGCCGGCCGATCTGGCATCGGGTGCTGTTCGTGGCGGCGCTGGTCGGCGCCGCTGTGCTCTTCATGCTGCCGTTCGTCTGGCTGATCAGCGCCTCGTTACGCCCCCGCGAGTACGTCTTCGCCCCCGGCTTCCTGCCCACCCCGTTCGCCCCGGAGAACTACGCCGAGGCGTGGCGGGCGGTGCCGCTGCTGACCTGGTTCGGCAACAGCGTGCTGGTCGGGGTGGCAGCCGCCGCCGCGGTGACCCTCTCCAGCGCCTGGGTGGCGTTCGGCTTCGCCTACTTCCGGTTCCCCGGCCGAAACCTGCTCTTCGGGCTGGTGCTGGCGACCATGATGCTGCCGTTCGCGGTCACCATGATCCCGACGTACCTGATCTGGTCGAACCTGGGGTTGACCGACACCCAGGTGCCACTCTGGGCTGGCAACCTGTTCGGCTCGGCCTTCTACATCTTTCTGCTGCGGCAGTTCCTGCTCTCGCTGCCCAGGGAATACTTCGAGGCCGCACGGATGGACGGGGCGAGCTACCCGCAGCTGTTCTGGAAGCTGGCCTTTCCGCTGATCCGGCCGGCGCTGCTGGTCGCGTTCGTTTTCGAGTTCAAGGCCAGCTGGACGGACCTGCTCAAGCCGCTCATCTACCTGCGCAACGAGCAGCTGTACACCCTGCCACGCGGCCTGAAGGTGGTGTTGGACCGCTTCGGTTACGGCGGTGAGCAGCAGTGGGAGATCGTGCTCGCCGGCAGCGTGCTGGCCACCATCCCGATGATCATTCTGTTCTTCCTGGCACAGCGGCACTTCGTCGAGGGCATCGCCACCACCGGCCGCAAGGGCTGACCGGGTGACTAGGCTCGACCGGGTGGAGCAGACCCGAGGCCGGTTCGCCGAGCCGCCGCTGACACCCCGCACCGCCGTGATCTGGTCGGTGCTCCGCGCCGAGCTGGACCGGCGCGGCGACGCCGAGCTCACCGTGCTGGACGTGGGCGGCGGCACCGGCGGTTTCGCCGTTCCGCTGGCCCGCGCCGGTCACCGGGTCACCGTGGTCGACGCCAGCCCCGACGCGCTCGCCGCGCTCACCCGCCGGGCCGCCGAGGCCGGGGTGGCCGACCGGATCGCCGCCGTGCAGGGCGACGGTGACGCCCTCGCCGGGCTGGTCGAGCCGGCCGGCGTCGACCTGGTGCTCTGCCACGCCGTCCTGGAGGTGGTCGACGACCCGACGCCGGTGGTGGCCGCGCTGGCCACCGCGCTGCGTCCCGGCGGCGCGGCCAGTGTGCTGGTGGCCGGCCGGGCCGCCGCCGTACTGGGCCGCGCGATGAACGGGCACCTGGACGTCGCGGCCACGTTGGCCGCCGATCCGGCCGGCACCGCCGGGCCGCGCGACACGCTGCGCCGGCGCTACGACGCCCCCGGCGCCGCCGCGCTGCTCAGCGCCGCCGGGCTGGTGGTCGAGGAGATCCACGGGGTACGCGTGCTGGCCGACCTGCTGCCGGCCGCGGTCGCCGATGGGCAGTCCGCCGCCCTGGTCGAGTTGGAACGCGCGCTGGCCGCCCAACCGCCGTACCGGGACCTGGCCGCCCAACTGCACCTCTTCGCCCGCCGGCCGGCATGAGCGACTCGCCACCTGTGGCGCCGCTGGCGGTCCTCGGGCCGCACCACGGCGGCGGCCGTCTCGCCGACGTGCTGCCCAGCGCGCTCGCCGTGCTGGGCGTGCCCGGTTCGGCCGACCCACTCGGGCTCGTCCCCGCGTTGGCCGGGGTACGCCGGATCGCCGTGCTGCTGGTCGACGGGCTCGGCTGGTACCAGCTGCCGACCGCCGCCCCGTACGCGCCGACCCTCGCCGGGCTCGCCGCGACCGTGGCCCGACCGCTCATCGCCGGTTTCCCGTCCACCACCCCGACCAGCCTGGTGTCGTTGGGCACCGGCGTCGCGCCCGGCGCGCACGGGGTGCTCGGCTTCACCGTGCGGGTGCCCGGCACCGACCGGGTGCTCACCCACACCGACTGGGCCGCCGACCCGTCACCGCTGCACTGGCAACCGGTGCCCACCCAGTTGGAACGGGCCCGCGCCGCCGGTGTGACGGTGACCGTGGTGAGCCGGCCGGAGTTCGGCGGCAGTGGGCTGACCCTCGCCGCCAACCGGGGCGGCGACTTCCGGGGCGCCGCCGGTGGCGACGCGGTGGCCGCCGCCATACTGGCCGCGCTGGCCGCCGGCCCGGGCCCGACCCTGGTCTCCGGCTACCACGCCGACCTGGACCGGCACGGCCATCTCAGCGGCGTCGACTCAGCACCCTGGCGGGTCGCCGCCACCGAGGTGGATGCCATGCTCGCCCGGTTGGTCGACGGGCTGCCGCCGGACGCGGCACTGCTGGTGACCGCCGACCACGGGCAGCTCGACGTGCCCGCCGCGCACCGATTCGACCTGGACACCGATCCGCGGCTGCGGGCCGGGTTGCGGCTGGTGGCCGGCGAGGCCCGGGTGCGCTACCTGCACACCGAGCCGGGCGCGGTCGACGACGTACTGGCCGCCTGGTCGGAGGTGCTGGGTGCCGCGGCACGGGTACGGACCCGCGACGAGATGGTGGCCACCGGCTGGTTCGGGCCGGTGCCCGAGGAGCACCTGGCGCGGATCGGCGACGTGGTGGTGACCTGCAACGACACGTACGCGGTCATGGCCAGTCGCACCGAGCGGCCGATGGCGTCGAAGTTGGTGGCGTACCACGGGTCGGACACCGCCGCCGAGCTGACCGTGCCGCTGCTGGTCGTGCGCGGCTGACCGGGGCAGGGTCCGGCCGGCCGACGGGTGGTGATGTCGTACCTGCGGGTTAACCTGCCGGGATGGGCCGCAGTCAGTCGTTGCCCCGGGGCGACGATCCGCGCTTCGGGCCGGACGCCGACGACTCCGACAGCCCGATCCTGCACGTCGACATGGACGCCTTCTTCGCCGCCGTCGAGGTGCGCCGCCGACCCGAGTTGCGCGGCCGGCCGGTCATCGTCGGCGGGGTCGGGCCGCGCGGGGTGGTCAGCTCGGCCAGCTACGAGGCCCGCCGTTACGGCGTGCGCAGTGCGATGCCGACCAGTCAGGCCCGGGCCCGCTGCCCGCACGCGGTCTTCCTGCCACCGGAGTTCACCGCCTACACGGCCGCCTCCCGGGCGGTCATGCAGATCTTCCGGGACGTCACCCCGCTGGTCGAGCCGCTCTCCCTCGACGAGGCGTTCCTCGACGTCGCCGGCGCCCGCCGACTCTTCGGCTCCCCGGCCACCATCGCCCGGCTGATCCGCCGCCGGGTCGCCGACGAGCAGGAGCTGACCTGCTCGGTCGGGGTGGCGCCGAGCAAGTTCGTGGCCAAGCTGGGCTCCACCCGGGCCAAGCCGGACGGCCTGCTGGTGGTGCCCCCGGGGCAGGTGCTCGACTTCCTGCACCCACTGCCGGTGGATGCGCTGTGGGGGGTGGGGGAGCGCGCCGCCGAGGCGCTGCGCCGGCTCGGCCTGGCCACCGTCGGTGATCTCGCCGAAGCGCCGGTGAGCATGCTCCGCCGAGCGGTCGGTGCCGCCTCGGCGACGCACCTGCACGAGTTGGCCTGGGGACGGGACCCGCGCCGGGTCAGCTCTGAGCACGTCGACAAGTCGATCGGCGCCGAGGTGACCTTCGACGTCGACGTGGCCGACCCGCTGGAGATCCGCCGCGCGTTGCTCGCGCTCAGCGCGAAGGTCGGCGTCCGGTTGCGGGGTTCCGGCCAGGTCGGGCGCACCGTCGCACTCAAGGTGCGGTTGGCCGACTTCCGCACCGTCAGCCGCTCCCGCACCCTGGACGTGCCCACCGACACCGCGCGCGAGATGTTCGACACGGCCTGGGCGCTCTACACCGCACTCGACCCGAGCGAGCGGATCCGACTCGTTGGTGTTCGGGTGGAAGGGCTCGCGCCGGCAGCGGGCGCACCTCGGCAGCTCACCCTCGGCGCACCCGAGCGTGGCTGGCGCGAAGCGGAAGCTGCCGCGGACGCCGCTGCTGCCCGTTTCGGGCGGTCCGTCATAGGTCCGGCCAGTCTGATGGGCGACCGTGATACCCGTCGAAAGGAAAATCCACCCCGCCCATAGGTCGTCCCGCTTTCCGACGCGCGACCCCCCTCGTAGACTTGCGGGTAAGCAGCCGGTTGGCTGCCACGGTCTGTCGGCCCGAATGGGCCCGACCAACGCGTGACCGGGGAGGAGTGCCGTGCCGCTCTCGGAGCACGAGCAGCGGCTGTTCGAGCAGATCGAGCGGTCGCTTGCCGAGGACCCCAAATTCGCCTCGGCCGTGCGCGCCAGCGATCCGCGCTTCCATGCGCGGCGTCGCCTGCTCGTCGCAGCCGGCGTGATCATCGCTGGCTTGGCTCTACTGGTCTACGGCGCGGTGATCAAGACTCCACCGTTGGCGGTGGCGGGCTTCGTCGTCATGCTGGCGTCGGCCGCGTACGCGGTGCAGTCGCACCGACGGGCGCAGTCGCCCGACCTGCACGTGGTGGGCGGCACGACGAGTCGTCGCCGTCCGCGCGGTGGCCGATCCGGTCGCCGGTCGTCGATCCTGGACCGCATGGAGGACAGGTGGCGGCAGCGCCCGGAGGGGCACCGCTGAGCCAGTCCCGCCGCTGAGGCGGGCCGTACGCCGCGACGAGTGGGTCGCCGGGCGAGCCCCCGGCGACCGCCGTCGATTCCGCGCGCCCTCTCCCGCTGACAAGCGTCGCCGAGCGTGTGTGCGTATGCCGCTGCGCGGCTGTGGCGCGTCGTCCACGCCCCGCCCGCTAGGCCCTGCCGGCTACGCGCCGCCGGCTACGCCCCGCCCACCCTCCGCCACCATGATCGACACCAGGTCGGCGATATTGGGGTAACCGGGCCGCGGGACACCCCCACATCGGCGATCTGGTGACGATCACGCTTGGCTTTAGCGCTGCGCCGCGCGCGTGCAGGCCGCGCCTAGCTCGACCGCCACGCAGGCCATGCCGCATCCGACCGCCGCGCCCCGCCCACCCTCCGCCACGATGATCGACACCAGGTCGGCGATGTGGGGGTATCCGGGCTGCGGGAAACCGCTACATCGGCGACCTGGTGACGATCACGGCCACCTCGACCACCCCGCGTGCAGGCCGCGCCCAGCTCGGCCGCCACCATCAATTGATCGAGGCGCTGGTGGGCAGGGACCAGGGATGGCGGGGACCGGCGAAGGTGGGACCGGCGGAGACCGGCGAGGGTGGGGGCCGGCGGGGAGCGGCGAGGGCGGGGACCGGCGGGCCGGCGACGGCGGGCGGGGCGGGTGTTGGTGCTCCGGGCGGAGCGGGTGGTGGCGCCCGGGCGGGGCGGCGGTCGGTGGACCACCGCCCCGGACCTGGACCTGGACCTGGACCTGGACTTGGACTTGGACGAGCGTGGGTCAGCGGGCGGCCCGGTCGGCCATCAGCCGTCGGGGGTTCCAGCGCAGCAGCCGGTACCGGGCTCGCCCGGTCAGCGCCACCATTCGGCCGGACGTGTCCGCCATGCCGGTCCTCCACCGCAGTAGCACCGACGGCGGGAGCACGGCGGCGAACAGGCGGGTGCGCCGGTCGGCCCGTGCGGCGAGCGCCCCACGGACCGCGCGTAGCGCCGGCAGTAACCGCTCACCGGTCAGCGGGTCCCGCGCGTAGCGGGCCCGCTCCTCCGCCCGACCGAGCAGCTGCGCCGACCCGATCGCGGCGGTGTCGTCGCTGAGGGTCTCCCGGACAAGCCGGTCGGCGGTCGCCCGAGGTGTCTCGGTCAGATCGACCGGGATCTTGAAGTCCACCATTGTGTCGAGGAGTTCCGCCCAGGCGGCGTGCGCGTCCGCGCGTGCCGCGTTGGCGTCCGCGCCGACCACCACCACGCGCGTCCCCGGCTCGGCGCCGTCGTCGACGGTCGCAGAGGCCACCGCGGCGTTCGCCGCCTGGGCACCCCGTCTACGGCGCAGGGCCAGCCGGCGCAGGGCGGGGATCGCCAGCAGTACCAGTAGGGCCAGTAGGCCCGCCGTCCACCAGGGCCAGACCGGGGGCTGCTCGGCTGGCGTCGTACCGACCAGGGAAAGCCCGTCGTCGAGGTCCCGGTCGGCGTTGTCGGGCCCGGCCGGACCAGCCGAGGAGTCGGTGCCCGCCGGGGTGTCCGAGACGCCAGCGCCCGGGGCGGACGGCTCCGGCGCGTCAGTGTCCGGAGCCCAGGCCGATCGGGTGGACCCGGGCACCCCGTACGCCGGCGTGGCGTCGAACGGCACCCAGCCGACCCCGTTGAAGTAGACCTCGGTCCAGGCGTGCAGGTTGAGGTTGGTCAGCGTGAAGGTGTCACCGTCGCGATTGCTGCCGTTGGTGAACCCGAACGCCACCCGCGCTGGGATGCCGGCCGAGCGGACCAACCAGGCCATCGCCGCCGCGTACTGCTGGCAGTAGCCGACCTTGTTGGTCAGGAAGTTGACGATGTCCTGCCCGCTGCTGCCGCTCGCGGTGCTGAGTCGGTAGCTGAACCCGTTGTCCGCCGAGAAGTGCTGGTAGATCGCCAACACGCGGTCGTAGTCGGTGCTCTTGTTCTGGATCAACCCCTTGACCAGATCCTCCACCTCAGGCACCGGCCCAGGGGTGGCGGTCAACTGCCGGCGTACCGGGTGGTCGGCCGGCAGCGGAAGCGCGGCTCGCAGCGCCGCGGGAGTGTACGTCGAGCGGACGTAGTCGAAGGAGTACTTGCGGCCCCGGGAGTTTTCCCGGTTGGAGAAGACGACCTGTTGGTTGGTGTCGTAGAGCCAGTTGCTGTTGAGGTCCTCGGTGCGTACCGGCTCGGCGTACACCGGCATCAGCGACATGCTCAGGCTCTTGGTGACCTCGACGGTCGCCCGGTAGGTGGTCTGCTGCACGCCGGGGCCAGCCCGGTCGGCCGGGTTGGGCAGATCCCGGTTGGTTGGCCGGCCGCTCGGGTTGCGCGCCTGGAAACCGGCAGGGCGCAACTCGTCGGCGACCGCGTACCGCAGGTAGAACGGGTTGGGCTCGGACGTGGTCACCTTGACCAGGTCGGACACCTGGGACTGATTGAGCTGGCCGGCGAGCGAGGCGAACAGGTCGATCCGGCCCGACGAGCCGCCCGAGCCGTTGCCGTTGCCGTTGCCGTTGCCCGGCCCACGACTGAGGGTGTCGAGGAGCCCGCCGGTCATGCCGGGCACCGCCAACGGCAGCGCCACCGCCAGCACCACCCCGACGACCGCGAGCCGACGGCCGGCCGACGCCAGCGGCGAGGCCTCCCACACGTCGATGTCGCGACCGTCACCGGTGAACCGGCGCCCGAACCTGCGCACCCGGTCGACGTTGTCGGTGACCAGCAGCCAGAGGTAACCGGCGGCGCCCACCACGAACGGCGTCGCGGGGACGCTGTCCACGTAGACGGCGACCGGCACCGAGTAGATGGCGAGCATCGGCAGCCCCGCCAGCGCGGGCCGGCGCAGCCCCACGGCCAGTACGTCCACCAGGACGGCGACCGCGCCGACGCCGAGCACGGCGATGAACAGCAGCGGGTCGGTGTCCGGGACCTCGACCCCGTACGAGCGCATGTCCTGTGCGGAGTCGGCGAGCAGGTTGGCGAAGTGCGCGAACGTGCCGGGTGTGGGCAGGACGGCGACCAACTCCTCGCCGCTGGGGAACAACCAGGTCAGGGCGAGGACCAGGCCGGCCAGCATGCCCAGCACCTGACCCCACAGCGGTGCCCGGGCGAGCCTGGTCAACGCGGCCACCCCGGCGACCACGGCGACCGCGATGACGGACTCGATCAGCCACGTCCAGCTCTGGAAGATGGCCGACAGCGGGGCGGCGGCCAACACCGTGGCCGCGGCTGCCACCACGCCGATGTTCCGACTGGCGATCATGAGGCGAACCTTCCGTTCATCGCACGCCGCCGGCGACCGTCTCGGCCAGCGCGGCGCGCAGGGCGAAGCCCTGGGAGCCCCGGCCTGCCTGCGGCCACAGCGCCGGCAGTCGGGCGCCGTGGTCGACGCCGACCACGCGCCAGCCGCTCTGCAGCATGGCGAGGACGGCGGCGCCGTGGGCGTGCTCGGCCTCGGCCCGGGCCTTCTCCGGCAGGCTGAGCCAGGTGGAGCTGTTGAGCAGGAACCCGATGCAGGTGGCGCCGTTTCCCCGCAGCCCGGCCAGCACCTCGGCCTCGGCCACGCTCACCGTGCCGAACAGCCCGATGATCAGCCCACCGTCGGCGCGCTGGCGGACCCGCTGCACGAGGCTGGTCACTTCGGTGCGCTGATCCAGGCGGACCTCCGCGAGGTGGTCGAGCAGCGCACCGTCACCGCCGGCCTCCGATGCGTCCACATCGGCCCCCGAGCCGGTGACCAGGCGCAACTTGTAGCCGGACTGCCGTAGGTGGACGGCGACGCTCGCGGCGGCGGAGACGGCCCACTCGAAACTGGCCGTCGGCCCCTCGCCGCGGTGGCCGTACGCCCGGGTGTCCAGGACGACCGTGGCCCGGCTCTCCCACGGCTGCTCCTCGCGGCGCACCATCAGCTCGCCGGTACGCGCGGTCGACTTCCAGTGCACCCGGCGAAGGTCGTCGCCGCGCCGGTACTCCCGGGTCGCCGCGTCGTCCTCGCCGTGGACCGCCACCGAGCGGGCCCGGCTGTCGCCGCTGCCCGCGTACTCCCCGGGGAGCCGGACCGACGGCAGCGGAGTGACCTGCGGGATGACCGTCAGGTGGTCGGTGCTCGGGAAGGACCGGGTGAGCTCGCAGAGGCCGAACGGGTCGGTCATCCGGACCACCAGCGGGCCCACGTCGTAGCGGCCCCGCACGTCGGCCCGCACGGTGTACGCCACCGAGCTGGCCTGGTGCGCGCCGAGCCGCTCCAACACCACGCGGGGTCGGCTGCCCAGCGCGTAGGGCAGCCGGTCCTCCAGAAGGAGCGTGCCGGTCGGCAGCCGGGAGAGATTCTGCAGGCGCAGAACCACGCGGGAGTTGGCGCCGACCGGGACCCGGTGCGGGTCCAGTGAACGGTTGCAGGCCAGTTTGTAGCGGCTGCGCCCGACGTAGGTCGCGGCCAGCAACGGCAGGACGGCCAGCAGCACGGCCACCCGGAGCAGGTCCTTCTCGCCGAGGATGCCGGCCGAGATCGCTGCCGCGACCGCCGCGGCGAGGAAGGAGCGCCCGCGGGTGGTCAGCCCGCGCAGCCCGGCACGCACGTCATGGCCTCCGGGGCTCGTAGGGCGCGCGGCCGTTGCCGGAAGCGGGCCGGGTGTCGTACTGGTTGCGCTGCCGGTCGTGTGGCAGCGGCAGACGGTGCACCAACTCGGAGACGATCGCGTCGGTGGTGCGCCGGGCGAGCTGCGCGTCGGCGGTCGGGATGATCCGGTGCGCGAGCACCGGCACCGCGAGTGCCTGCAGATCGTCGGGGAGGACGTAGTCGCGGCCCTCCAGGGCGGCGACCGCCCGGGCGGTGCGCAGCAGCTGCAGGGTCGCCCGGGGGGAGGCGCCGAGCCGCAGGTCCGGGGCTTCCCGGGTGGCGGTGACCAGGTCGATCGCATACTGCTTGACCGCGTCCGCCACATGGACCTGGCGGACGGTGGCGATGAGTTGCCGGACGATGGCCGCGTCGGAGACCGCGCGCAGCTCGTTCAGCGGGTCGGTGCCGCCGTGCCCGTCGAGCATGGCCAGCTCCGCGTTGGAGTCCGGGTAACCCATCGCGATGCGGGCGGTGAACCGGTCGCGCTGCGCCTCGGGCAGCGGGTAGGTCCCCTCCATCTCGATCGGGTTCTGGGTGGCGATGACCATGAACGGGGTCTGGAGTTGGTAGGTGACACCGTCGACGGTGACCTGCCGTTCCTCCATGCACTCCAGCAACGCCGACTGGGTCTTTGGGGAGGCCCGGTTGATCTCGTCGCCGACGACCAGGTTGGCGAACACGGCCCCGGGGCGGAACTCGAAGTCGTGCGTCTCCTGGTTGTAGACGCTGACCCCGGTGACGTCGCTGGGCAGCAGGTCGGGGGTGAACTGGATCCGGCGTACCGTGCAGTCGATGGACCGCGCGAGGGCCTTGGCCAGCTTGGTCTTGCCGACACCCGGGACGTCTTCGATCAGGAGGTGACCCTCGGCGAGCAGCACGGCCAGGGCGAGCCGCACGGTGGCGGTCTTACCCTCGATGACCTGCTCGATGTTGGCCACGATGGCCTCGCTGGCGGCGCGGAACTCGTCGTGCGGCAATAGACCGCCCACCTCGTCCCAGGTCTGTTGTGTCACGGGCCTCCTCCTCGTCGCCGTCACTGCAGCTCTCTAGAGAGCACCTGGACCCGCCGTTGGGTTCGCGACGTCGAGCCTCTTTTGCCGCAGGATTCTCACTAGCCTCTCAGGCTAACCATGTTTGTCGTTATCGCCGACCCCCGCAGGTAGTCCGTCGGTTACGCCCCGATATTCGCCGCGTCGGGGGACCCGCCCCGGCCCGGCCCGGGGCACCGCCGGCCGAACCGTCGGCGGGGTACACTGCCGAACATGGCCGGAGTCTTCCTGCTTCTTATCGGGCCGTGCTGATGCGCTGAACGCGCGACAGCACGGCGGCCCCTCCTGTGCGAGGGGCATTTTTGTGCCCGCCGCCGGTCCGGCCCGGTGGCGCCGAGACGAAGCGAAGCGAAGCGAGGAGAGACGATGAGTGAGGCAGCCGCACCGGCGGGCGACATTCCCCCGTTCCGGTACAACGCGGCCCTGGCCGACGAGATCGAGATCCGTTGGCAGGACACCTGGGCGCGCGAGGGCACCTTCCACGCACCGAACCCGACCGGCCCGCTGGCCGACCCGACCCACCCCCGCGCCGGCGCGGAGAAGCTGTACGTGCTGGACATGTTCCCGTACCCGTCCGGTGCCGGCCTGCATGTCGGTCACCCGCTGGGCTACATCGGCACCGACTGCTACGCCCGCTACCAGCGGATGGCCGGCCGTAACGTGCTGCACGCGATGGGCTTCGACGCGTTCGGACTGCCCGCCGAGCAGTACGCGGTGCAGACCGGCACCCACCCGAGGACCACGACGGTGGCGAACATCGAGCGGTACAAGGCGCAGCTGCGCCGGCTGGGGCTGGCGCACGACGAGCGCCGTTCGGTGGCCACCATCGACACCGACTTCTACCGCTGGACCCAGTGGATCTTCCTGCAGATCTTCAACTCCTGGTACGACCGCGACGCGGGGCGAGCCCGCCCGATCGCCGAGCTGATCGCCGAGTTCGAGGGCGGTAACCGACCCACCCCGGACGGCCGCGCCTGGGCCGAGCTGAGCGTCGCCGAGCGCCGCGAAGTCGTCGACGACCACCGCCTGGCGTACGTCTCGCAGGCCCCGGTGAACTGGTGCCCCGGGCTGGGCACCGTGCTGGCCAACGAGGAGGTCACCGCCGACGGTCGCTCCGACCGGGGCAACTTCCCGGTCTTCAAGCGCAACCTGAAGCAGTGGAAGATGCGGATCACCGCGTACGGCGATCGGCTGCTGGACGATCTGGACAGCCTGGACTGGCCCGAGCCGATCAAGCTGATGCAGCGCAACTGGATCGGCCGCTCCACCGGCGCCCACGTCGACTTCCCCACCGCGACGGAGCCGGTGCGGGTGTTCACGACCCGACCGGACACCGTCTTCGGCGCCACCTACATGGTGCTGGCGCCCGAGCACGAACTGGTCGACGCGCTGGTGCCGGCCGCGTGGCCGGACGGGACGAGGGACACCTGGACCGGCGGACACACCAGCCCCCGGGAGGCCGTCGAGGCGTACCGCAAGGCGGCGGCGGCCAAGACCGACGTCGAGCGGCAGTCCGACACCAAGGAGAAGACCGGCGTCTTCATCGGCGCGTACGCCACCAACCCGGTCACCGGCGGGCAGATCCCGATCTTCATCGCCGACTACGTGCTGGCCGGTTACGGCACCGGCGCGATCATGGCGGTGCCGGCCCAGGACGAACGGGACTGGGCGTTCGCCGAGGTCTTCGAGCTGCCCATCGTGCGTACCGTGCAGCCCGCGGAGGGCTTCGACGGTAAGGCGTACACCGGGGACGGCCCGGCGATCAACAGCGCCGCACCCGAGCGCGGCCTGGACCTGAACGGCCTGGGGGTCGCCGACGCCAAGGCCGCGATCATCGCCTGGCTGGAGGCGAACGGGCACGGCACCGGCGCGGTGACCTACCGGCTGCGTGACTGGCTGTTCTCGCGCCAGCGCTACTGGGGTGAGCCGTTCCCGATCGTCTACGACGAGACCGGCGCGGCGATCGCCCTGCCGGAGGAGATGCTGCCGGTCGAGCTGCCGGAGGTGGACGACTTCTCCCCGAAGACGTTCGACGCCGACGACGCGAACAGCAACCCGGAGACGCCGCTGTCCCGGCGACGCGACTGGGTCGAGGTCGAGCTGGACCTGGGTGACGGGCCGAAGCGCTACACCCGGGAGACCAACGTGATGCCGCAGTGGGCCGGCTCGTGCTGGTACGAGCTGCGCTATCTGGACCCGACCAACAGCGCGCGGTTCGTCGACGCCGAGAACGAGCGCTACTGGATGGGTCCGCGCGGCGACGGCGACTGTGGGGGCACCGACCTGTACGTCGGCGGCGCCGAGCACGCCGTACTGCACCTGCTGTACGCGCGCTTCTGGCACAAGGTGCTGTTCGACCTGGGGCACGTGTCGTCGTTCGAGCCGTTCCGCAAGCTGTTCAACCAGGGCATGATCCAGGCGTACGCGTACACCGACTCGCGCGGCAGCTACGTGCAGGCCGAGGAGGTCACGGAGCGCGACGGCGCTTACTACCTGGGCGACCTGACGGTCAACCGTGAGTACGGCAAGATGGGCAAGTCGCTGAAGAACGTGGTGACCCCCGACGACATGTGCGCCGCCTACGGTGCGGACACCTTCCGGGTGTACGAGATGTCGATGGGCCCGCTGGAGGTGTCCCGCCCCTGGGAGACCCGGGCGGTGGTCGGTTCGTACCGCTTCCTGCAGCGGGTCTGGCGGGCCGTCGTCGACGAGCAGACCGGCGCGCTGCGGGTCACCGAGGACCCGGCCGACGAGGCGACCCGCCGGTTGCTGCACAAGGTCATCGACGGAGTCCGTGGCGACATGGACGGCATCCGGTTCAACACTGCGATCGCCAAGCTGATCGAGCTGACCAACGGGTTGACCCAGCTGTCGGCCACGCCCCGTGAGGTGGCCGAACCGCTGGTGCTGATGGTGGCGCCGTTCGCCCCGCACCTGGCCGAGGAGCTGTGGCGCAAGCTGGGCCACGACACCTCGCTGACGTACGCGGACTTTCCGACCGCCGACCCGGCGCTGCTGGTAGCCGACACGGTGACCTATCCGGTGCAGGTCAACGGGAAGGTCCGTGGCCGCATCGAGGTTCCCGCCGACGCCGCGGAGGAGACCGTCCGCGCGGCGGCCCTGGACGCGGTGGCGGCGACCCTGAACGGCAAGGAACCGCGCAAGGTCATCGTGGTCAAGGGCCGGATGGTCTCGGTCGTCGCCTGACGCCCCTGTCGGTCTGGGCAGCGGGCGGTCCGGCGCGACCGATACGCATCGTGACGTCCACGGAGGCGGACACCGCGTTGAGGGTTATGACTCAGAGGCATATTTATACCTCTGAGTCATAACCCTCTCCGGCGCATCCTCCGCCGGCCGCCGCACACCGACTCGGAGGTGCGGCAGCGACTCAGGCGGTCGACACCGCCACCAGGGTGCGGAGGTGGTTGAGCAGCCAGTTGTGGTTGCTGCGCCTACGTCAGACCAGCATGGAGCGGCGGCGGCGTTCGGCGCGCCACCACTTGTGTACGAGCACCAGGCTGGCGATCAGACCGAGGCTGGACGGTGCGGCGGCGTACCAGTTGACGTGGCCGGGTGAGCTGACGGCCGCGCCGATCGCCGCGTAGCCGAAGGCGGTCGGCGCGGACGCGATGACACTGCCGGCCAGGAACGGCAGCACCCGGGCTCCGGTCGTGCCGTAGCCGTAGCTGACCAACCCGAAGCCGGCGATCGGCAGCAGCCGGACGGTGATCACACCGACCACGCTCTGCCGGGCGAACCAGCCGTCGAGGCGGGCCAGGCGACCACGGACCCGAACGGCGACGAACTCCCGGCCGAGCAGCCGGCCGACCGTGAACCCGATCGCCGCGGCCACCAGCGCGGCGCCGAGAGCGTACGCGGCACCCTCCAACGGGCCGAAGATCGCACCGGCGGCGAGTGTGATGAAGGTCCGGGGGACCAGCGCGACCAGCAGCAGCGCGCCGCCGAGGATCGCGGCCACCGGGGCGAGGTCACCCAGCCGGTCGGCCAGCAGCGGCAGCTGCTCCGGATCCGGCCGGGGCACCAGGAGCAGCAGCAGCCCACAGCCGCCGATCAGCAGCACGAGCAGGGCGAACCGGGCGGCCGGCGGCTGCCGGAGCAGCCGCCGGACGGCACGGATCATGCCCGGGCGGCGACCACTGAGGAGCGGCGCTCGTTGCGGAGCCGGTCCGACCAGGTGTCGTCCAGCGGCGGGAGCTGGTGTGCTCCGGTGGCCCAGCGCAGCAGCAGGTCGGCCAGGGCCGGGTTGCGGGCCAGCGCCGGGCCGTGCGAGTAGGTGCCGAGCAGCTTGCCGCGCCACGCGCCCTCGGTGGCACCGTCGTTGCCCACCCCGGCGGTGACCCGGGCCAGCGGGGAGACCTCCGGGCCGAGGTGGGTGCGCCCGCCGTGGTTCTCGAAACCGGTCAGCGGGGGCAGGCCCAGCCGGGGGTCGATCTCGCCGGCCAGCTCGCCGACGGCCCGGCTCTCGCCCCGGTCGGACTGCAGGTCGAGCAGCTCCAGACCACGGCACTGCACGCCCTTGGCGAAGAAGGAGGTGCCGAGCAGTTGGTAGCCGGCGCAGACGCCGAACACCACGGAACCCTGAGCGACCGCCCGGTGCAGACCGCCGTCGGCGAGCAGGCGCTGGGCGCCCAGCGCCTGCGGGCCGTCCTCGCCGCCGCCGACCAGGTAGATGTCGGCGGTCGCCGGCAGTTGCTGGTCGGAGCGGACCTCCAGGACCTCGACCGGCATGCCGCGTTGGCGGGCCCGACGGGCGAGGATCAGGGCGTTGCCCCGGTCTCCGTAGGTGGAGAGCAGGTCGGGGTAGATCCAGACGATGCGCAGACTCTCAGATGACACGGTCCAACTCCGCTCGGATGTCCTGGAACGCGGTGTAGTTCGCGATGACCTCCAACCGCCCGGGCGGGACCGACCGGAGCGCGTCGGCGAACGTGCGGACGTGCTGGAACGGCACGTCGTTGACGTCCAGCCGAACCGCCAGGTCGTATGCCCGGTCGCCGGTGATCAACACCTGCCGGCCACGGAGCGGGGCGAAGTCGACGTCGTAGAGCCAGGAGGTGTCCAGGCCGTCGGGGTCGCGCGCGTTGATGGAGAGCAGGGTAGGCGCGTCGTCGGCCATGTCGAACGCCTCCAGCCAACTGGCCGGGTTCTTGGCCAGCAGCAGCCGGATGTTGCGCCCGTCCTTGTCGACCTGCGCGTAGCGGCCGGCCACCGAGGTGACGATGCCGAGGCGGGACACCGCGTCGACCGGGCGGACGCCGAACTCGGCGGCCACCGCCAGCGCGGTCGCCGCGTTGCCGAGGTTGACCTTGCCGGGTAGTTGGAGGGAGACCTTGTGCCAGGCGCCGGTGGGGTCGAGCACGCCCTCGTCCTCGACGACCCAGTGCGGCTCCGGTCGGCGCAGCGGGCAGCCGGTGCACCACCACTGCTCGCCGGAGCGCTGGATGGTGGAGCCGCACTCGGGGCAGACCCAGGAGTCGTCGTGCCAGCGCTGGCCGGCACTGAACCACGTCACGTGCGGCGGGTGGATGCCCCGGGCGGGGTCGCCCGGCGGGGTGGCCGCCCACACCACCAGCGGGTCGTCGGCGTTGGCCACCACCCGTACGTCGGTGTGCCGGACCAGCGCCGCGCGCCAGAGCTGCGCCATCATGGCGACCTCCTTGGCGCGGTCGAGCTGGTCGCGGGAGAGGTTGAGCAGCGCGACCACGTGCGGCTCGGTCGCCTCCAGCACCTGGGCCAGGTAGTGCTCGTCGACCTCCAGCACCGCGTACGGGGTGCTGCCGGCCTTGGCCAGCGCCGACGTGTGCCCACTGGGCATGTTGGCGCCGAACGAGTTGGTAGCGACCCGGCCGAGTACGCCGACCGCGGCGGAGGTCAACCGGGTGGTGGTGGTCTTGCCGTTGGTGCCGGAGACGAGCGCGATCGCACGCCCGGCCGACAGGTGGGCCAGCAGGTCGGGGTCGATCTTCAGGCCGATCCACCCGCCGATCACCGAACCGTCGCCACGGCCGGCCGCCCGGGAGAGCGCCGCGGCGGTCCGTGACACGGAGCTGGCCACCTTGGCCCGTAGGGGCATTTTCGCGTCCGTCACGCGAGCGAGGTTACCGGACCGCCCGCCTCACCAGATCGCCGCCGACGGTGAACCGTTCGGCCGTGGTGGCCGCGCGGGCGGCCAGGTGGGCGTCGGCCGGACGGAGTCGATCTATGTCGGAAAGCGGACCACGCCGGAGGGGCGCCGTGCCCCTCCACTCCACTCCACCCCTTGTGACGTGCGCTTTTGCCCTCCCATCGGGCACGCCACGCGGGCGATTCTGGTTGCAGGTGGAGGGAAGTGGAGTAGAGTGGGGACCAATGGTGAGGCCGGGAGGGCTCACCGGCCCGGGGGGTCAGCGGCGCCGCGAACGCCGCTCAGGGGCGAGGGGGTAAGGGCCGATGTTCCTCGGCACCCACACTCCACGCCTGGACGAAAAGGGCCGGTTGATCCTTCCGGCCAAGTTTCGGGATGAGCTGGCGGGGGGTGTCGTGGTCACCAAAGGGCAGGAGCGCTGCCTCTACGTCTTCCCGACCCCTGAGTTCCAGCGAATCGCGGAGCAGTTGCGCGCGCAGCCGATGACGCACAAGGCGGCCCGGGCCTACAGCCGGGTCTTCTTCGCCAGCGCGCACGACGAGGTTCCAGACAAGCAGGGCCGGGTGACCATTCCCGCCCACCTGCGGGCGTACGCCGCGCTGGACCGCGAGTTGGTGGTGATCGGCGCGAGCACGCGGGTGGAGATCTGGGACAAGGTCGCCTGGGAGACCTACCTCGCCGACAGCGAAGACGACTTCGCCGACATCGAGGAGGGGGTGCTGCCCGGCGGTCTGTAGGGCGAACGGCGCCCGACGTACTGCGAGATCTCCAGCCGCTTTCGAGTTCCTGGCATCACTTCCCCGGTGCCAGGCGCACGATCCAGTCATCGGGCGACGATCCGGTGTCCGGCGGGAGCGGATGGGGATCTGGCGGTACGACGGCAGCGCCGTCCGACGACAGGCGCACGAGGAGAACGGACGTTTCAACCAGTGGGGGTCAACATGGGGGAGTTGCGCGGCACGCACGTGCCGGTGCTGCTCGAGCGGTGTCTTGAGCTGCTGGCCCCCGCGCTGGGTCGAGGCGGCCGTACGGTCCACGTCGACGCGACGCTGGGCCTGGCCGGGCACGCGGAGGCGGTGCTCGAGGCGCACCCGGAGACGGTCCTGATCGGGCTCGACCGGGACACCGAGGCACTCGCTCACGCGCGGGTCCGGCTGGCCCGGTTCGCCGATCGGGTGCACCTGGAGCACGCCGTCTACGACGAACTGCCCGACGTGTTGGAGCGGCTGGGCTATCCGGGCATCGACGGGATCCTGTTCGACCTGGGTGTCTCGTCGTTGCAGTTGGACGCGCCCGACCGCGGGTTCGCGTACGCCCAGGACGCTCCACTGGACATGCGGATGGACCAGACCCGGGGGGTGACCGCCGAAGAGGTGGTCAACACCTACGCGCATCCGGACCTGGCCCGGGTGCTGCGGGTCTACGGCGAGGAGAAGTTCGCCGGCCGGATCGCCTCGGCGATCATCCGGGAGCGGGAACGTGCCCGGATCACCTCGTCGGCCCTGTTGGCGGAGCTGGTTCGGGACTCGATTCCGGCACCAGCCCGACGAACGGGTGGACACCCGGCAAAGAGAACGTTTCAGGCTTTACGGATCGAGGTAAACAGAGAGCTGGCAGCGCTGGAGACAGCGTTGCCGTCCGCACTCGACGCACTGACCGTGGGCGGTCGCATGGTGGTCCTGTCCTACCACTCGCTGGAGGACAGGCTCACCAAGGTGGCGCTCGCGGATCGGGTCCGCAACAAGGGCCCGATCGACCTCCCGGTCGAGCTTCCCGGGTCGGGTCCGACGTTCCGGCTGCTCAGCCGGGGCGCGGAACTGCCCGGGGAAGCGGAGGTCGCCGCGAACCCGCGCGCCGCATCGGTGCGGCTGCGGGCAGCGGAACGGCTCGACCCGAATGCGACAGAGCTTGGGCGGACCGACCGCGAACGGTCTCGCCGACGGGTGAAGGGAATGCACCAACCGGGCACCGGGTCCGCCTGATCCGTGGGGGGTCAGGGGCGCCGGGACGGCAGAGGGACGGATGTTGAGGGGGAGGGACATGAACATTGACAAGCGCGACCGCCGGGACGTCACCGGCGGCGGGCAGCGCGCACCGCGGTCGGGGGGCCGGACCGCGGCGGAGCGGGCTCCGCGCCTCGGAAACGGTACGCCACGCATCGATCGAGTGAACCGGCAGGGGGAGACTCGCGCCCGGGGGGCGCGCGAGTTCCCGACCCAGGGCGCCGCCGCGCTGCGGCCGGTCGAGAAGGCCGGCAGCGCCGCCAGCGCCCGCCCGCCGCGGCTGCGGGTGGCGCCGCCGCCGCCGGTGTCGGTGCCGCGCGCGCCGTTCGCGGCACTGATCGTGGTGCTGGTGGTTGGTGGGGTGCTCGGCATCCTGGCGGTCAACACCAAGATCAATGAGAACGCGTTCCGGCTGGAGCGGCTGCAGCAGCAGCAGGCTCGACTGGACGTGGAGAAGCAGCAGCTCGACAAGCAGATCGCCGACCGCGAGGCGCCGGGCAACCTGACCGCCGAGGCGCGGCGGCTGGGTCTGGTGGACGCCGGCGAGCCGGGCTTCGTCCGGCTGCCGGACGGCAAGCTGCCTCTGGGCGTGCCGCAGCCGGCGAGCGGCCAGCCGTCGGTGACCAGTCAGGGTGCGGGAGGCTGACCGGTGGCACCAAGGTCGGACGAGCCGCGCCGGGACCCCAAAGGGGCCCGGCGCGGTTCTTCACGTGAGGCAGGCCCCACCGACGGCGAGCCGCGCAACGGCGAGTCGGGCATCGGGGGCATCTCCGGCGCTCGGGCGTACACGCCGAGGGGCCGGACCGTCCGCGAGGAGCGCGGCACCCCACCCCGCAGTGTGGGCGCCGAGCAACGGCGTACGCCGCGCAGCACCCGGTCCGGTGACCCGTTTCGGCCGGCGTTGCAGGTGCTCGACGGCGGTCGGGCCGCCGCCCGGGCCGGTCGGCGCGACGCCCCGGCCGCTGGACGTGGCGGCGTGGTGCGCACCGTCGCGCCGCGTACCCCCCGTGGGCCGGGCGTCGACGAGCCGCCGCCGCGTCGCCGGACCACGCCGCGCGCACCTCGGCGCACCGACCGCCCGGCGGCCCGGCGGCCGTCCCGCAAGCCACCGCGCCCGCCGAAGCTGGCCGACTCGCGGCTGCGGCTGCGGCTGGGTACCGCGCTCGCCCTGACACTGTTCGCCACCATCGGAATTCGGCTGATCTTCCTCCAGGCGGTCGACACCCCGGCGTACGCCGGCGGCGGCACCGCCGCCCGCACCCGCACGGTCGAGTTACCCGCGCCGCGGGGAGCGATCTACGACAGCACCGGCGCGCCGCTGGCCCGCAGCGTCGAGGCGCGCTACGTGTTCGCCGACCCCACCGAGGTCAAGGACCAGGCCGGCACCGCCAAGGCGCTCTCACCGCTGCTCGCCATCCCGGCGTCGAAGCTCGCCGAGCTGCTCAAGCCCCGCAAGCTGGAGAGCGGCAACGCGTCCCGATTCGTGTACCTGGCCCGGGGGGTGGAGATCTCGACCGCCAAGCAGGTGCAGGCGCTGGAGCTGCCCGGGATCGGGGTGCACCGCGACGAACGCCGCGACGTGCCCGGCGGTGACCTGGCGGCCAACCTGATCGGCTTCACCAGTCAGGACATGGCCGGGCTGGAAGGGCTGGAGGCCCGCTACGACGACGTGCTCGCCGGGCAGGACGGCAAGCGGGTGTACGAGGCCGGCCGCCGTGACCTCGACGCGGCGATCCCGGGTGGCTACAGCCGGACCACACCCGCCAAGCCGGGCAGCTCGCTGGCCCTCACCATCGATCGTGACCTGCAGTTCCGGACGCAGCAGATCCTCAGCGAGGGCATGGCCAAGCTGCGCGGCGGCACCGGCGCGGCCGTGATCATCGAGATTCCCTCCGGTGCGGTCCTGGCCCAGGCCAGCAATCCCACCTACAGCGCGGCGAAGCCGCTGCCGAGCGACCCGGTCGCCCGCGAGGACGCGGCGACCAGTTTCGTCGTCGACCCCGGCTCGGTGCACAAGGCGATCACCTACGGCGCGGCCCTGCAGGAGGGGGTGATCACCCCGGACACCACGCTGCCCATCGCCAACAACATCAAGATGGGTGACACCTGGTTCTCCGACACGCATCCGGCCGACGGCAAACGGATGAGCATCCCCGGGATGCTCGCCTACTCGTCGAACGTCGGCACCATCACCATCGCCGAGAAGCTCGGCAAGGACCGGTTGATCGATTACCAGAAGCGGTTCGGGCTGGGCAAGCCGACCGGCGAGGGGATGCCGGGGGAGGCCAGCGGGCGACTGCTGCCGGCCGACGAGTGGAGCGGATCGTCGCACGGGTCGGTGCCGATCGGGCACAGCGTCGACGCCACACCGCTGCAGATGGCCGCCGCGTACGCCGCCATCGCCAACAACGGCACGTACGTGCAGCCGCACCTCATCAAGGAGGTGATCAGCCCGGACGGCAAGCGCACGCCCGCGCCGGCTCCGATCACCCGGTCGGTGCTCAGCCCGCAGAACGCGGCAGCCCTGCGCACCATGCTGGAGGCGGTCACCACGGTCGACCACGCGACCGGCGTGACCGCCGCGGTCCCGGGCTACCGGGTCGCCGGCAAGACCGGCACCGGCTCGCGGGTGGTCAACGGCAAGATTGACACCGACAAGGTGTCCTCCTTCATCGGCATGGCTCCCGCCGAGAACCCCCGGTACGTGATCGCGGTCTTCGCGTACGCGCCCGGCGGTGGGGGCGCGGCGGTCGCCAACACGGCGTTCCGCGACATGATGCAGTTCACCCTGCGTCACTATCGCGTGCCGCCGTCCACCGGCGGTTCCGCACCCAAGTTCGTGGTCTATCCGCGCTGAGCAGCGACGGCGGGACATCATCGGTGAGTGCCGACGAACCACCGGGGCGGCTGTACGGCCGGGACCGGACGACCGGGTAGGGTCTGACGCCGTGCCCGGCAATCCACGTCCACGTACCGTGACCGGAGTCCGGCTCGGTGACCTCGCCGTCCGACTCGCCGTCGACCTCCCGGCGGACGCCGCCACGGTGGTCGTCACCGGGACCACCCACGCCAGTCGCGAGGTCCACCCCGGAGACCTCTACGCGGCGCTGCCCGGTGCCCGTCGGCACGGCGCGGAGTTCGCCGCCGGCGCCGCCGAGGCGGGTGCCGTGGCCCTGCTGACCGACCCGGCGGGTGCGCAGCTCGCGGCGGGGAGCGGCCTGCCCGTCCTGGTGGTGCCCGACCCGCGTGCCGTGCTCGGCGAGCTGGCCTCGGCCGTCTACGGCGACCCGACCGAGGGTCTCACCGTGATCGGGGTGACCGGCACCGCCGGAAAGACCTCCACGGCGTACCTGGTCGAGTCCGGGTTGCGGGCCGCTGGCCACACCACCGGACTGATCGGCACGGTGGAGACGCGGCTCGGTGATCTGGTGATCGACAGCGTGCGCACCACCCCCGAGGCGACCGACCTGCACGCCATGCTGGCCACCGCCCGCGAGCGTGGCGTCACCGCCGTGGTCATGGAGGTTTCCAGCCACGCCCTGGCGATGGGTCGGGTGGGCGGTGTCCGGTTCGCCGTCGGGGGTTACACCAACTTCGGCTCCGACCACCTGGACTTCCACGCCGACCGCGACGACTACTTCGCCGCGAAGGCCCAGCTCTTCGACGGGCGCTGCGCGGTCGAGGTGCTCAACGCCGACGACCCGGCGTTGAAGCCGCTGCACAAGCCCGCGACGGTCACCTACTCGGCCGCAGGCGACCAGGGCGCGACCTGGTGGGCCGACGGCGTGGGCGGCGAGGGGTACGCCCAGCGGTTCACCGCGCACGGCCCGAACGGTGTGGTGCTGTCCGCCGGGGTGGCGCTGCCCGGCCGGCACAACGTGGCCAACGCGCTGTTGGCCATCGCCGTGCTGGTCGGTGCCGGGGTCGACCCGGCGACCGCCGCCGACGGTGTGGCCGCCTGCGGTGGTGTGCCCGGCCGGCTGGAACTGGTCGACTCGGTCGGGCCGGTGCGCGGGGTCGTCGACTACGCGCACAAGTCGGACGCGATCGTGGCCGCGCTGGCCGCGCTGCGCGAGCTGAGCGTCGGCCGGTTGATCTGTGTGATCGGTGCCGGCGGTGACCGGGACCGGGGTAAGCGCCCGGTGATGGGCGCCGCCGCTGCGGAGGGAGCCGACGTGGTGCTGGTGACCGACGACAACCCGCGGACCGAGGACCCGGCGGAGATCCGCGCCGAGGTGCTCGCCGGGGCGTACGCGGCCGCGACGGCCGCCCGGATCATCGAGGTGGCGGGCCGGCGGGCCGCGATCGACGAGGCGGTGCGGCTGGCCGAGCCGGGCGACGTGATCGCGCTGCTCGGCAAGGGGCACGAGCGGGGCCAGGAGGTGGCGGGCGAGGTGTTTCCGTTCGACGACAATGTCGAGCTGGCCGACGCGCTGCGGGCCCGCTTCTCCGACCCGGCGGGTCAGCGGTGATCGCGCTGAGCCTGGCCGAGGTGGCCGCCGCGGTCGACGGGCGGCTGGTGGGCGCCGACCCGGCCGCCGGCGTCACCGGCTCGGTGGAGTTCGACTCGCGCAAGGTGGTGCCCGGTTCGCTCTTCGTGGCCTTCCCGGGCGAGAAGGTCGACGGGCACGACTACGCGGCGACGGCGATCCAGGCTGGGGCGGTGGCGGTGCTCGGCACCCGCGAGGTGCCCGGGGTGCCGATGGTGCTTGTCGACGACGCTCTGACCGCGATGGGCCGGCTGGCCCGCGCGGCGGTGGACCGGCTGCCCGAGCTGACCGTGATCGGCGTGACCGGTTCGTCCGGCAAGACCACCACGAAGGACCTGATCGGTCAGCTCACCACCCGGCTCGGAGCCACGGTGGCGCCGCCCGGCTCGTTCAACAACGAGCTGGGGCACCCGTACACCGCGCTGCAGGCCGGACCGGACACCCGTTACCTGGTGATGGAGAAGGGCGCGCGCGGGATCGGGCACGTGCGGTACCTCTGCGAGTTGGTGCCGCCCCGGATCTCCGTGGTGCTCAACGTCGGCACGTCCCACATCGGCGAGTTCGGCTCGCAGGACAACATCGCCCTGGCCAAGGGCGAGCTGGTCGAGGCCCTGCCGTCGGACGGGCTGGCGGTGCTGAACGCCGACGACCCCCGGGTGGACGCGATGGCGAGCCGCACCGGGGCCCGGGTGGTCCGTTACGGCGAGGCCCCGGACGCCGACGTGCGCGCCGAGGACGTCACGCTGGACGAGCGGGGGCACCCGTCGTACACCCTGGTCACCCCGGAGGGCCGCGTTTCGGTGCGGCTCGGGCTGACCGGTCGGCACCAGGTCGGGAACACGCTCGCCGCGGCGGCGGTGGCCCGGGAGCTGGGCATGCCGCTGGCCGACCTGGCCGCGGCCCTCGGCGAGCTGGGGCTGGTCTCGACCCGTCGGATGGACGTCTTCGACCGTCCGGACGGGGTGACCGTCATCGACGACTCGTACAACGCCAACCCGGCCTCGATGGCGGTCGCGGTGCGGGCGCTGGCCAGCATCGGTCAGGGACGGCGTACCGTCGCGGTGCTCGGATACATGGCCGAGCTGGGCCCGTTCGAGTACGACGGCCATGCCGAGGTCGGCCAGCTCGTGGCCGAGCTGGGTGTCGACCGGCTGCTCGTGGTGGGCGAGCCGGCCGCGCCGATCCACGAAGGCGCGACAGCGGTAGCGAACTGGGGAGGAGAGTCGGTGTTGCTCACCGATCAGGCGGCGGCCGTCGAGGTGCTGCGGGGCGAACTACGACCGGGTGACGTCGTCCTGGTCAAGGGCTCCCGGTATCGGACCTGGGAGGTGGCCGACGCCCTGCGCGCCGACGCCGACGGGGAGCCGACCCGATGAGGGCGGTCATCGTCGCCATCGGGGTGGCCTTCCTCGTCTCGCTCTTCTGCACCCCGATCGCGATCAAGGTGTTCACCCGGCTGAAGGCCGGTCAGCCGATCCGGTCCGACGGCCCCGCCATGCACCAGGGCAAGAAGGGCACGCCCACGATGGGTGGCGTGGTCTTCATCCTGGCCACGGTGATCGCGTACGTGGCCGGGCACCTGGCCCTGACCACCCTGCCGGACCTGCAGATCGCCCAGGTCGAGCCGACCATCACCGCGCTGGTCCTGCTGGGGCTGATGGTCTTCTCCGGCGCGGTCGGCTTCATCGACGACTTCCTCAAGGTGCGCAAGCGCAACAGCGCCGGTCTGAACAAGCGCGGCAAGCTGCTCGGTCAGATCCTGGTCGGCGCGGTCTTCGGCGTGGTCGCCCTCTACTTCCCGAGCACGATGACCGACGCGACGGGCAGGGCGACCAACACCGAGACGGTGGGCAGCACCACGCTGAGCTTCATCCGGGACATCGACGCCCTGCAGGTCAGCAAGGTCGGCGCGGTGATCATCTTCATCTTCGTGGTGATGGCTGCGACGAACGGTGTCAACCTCACCGACGGCCTGGACGGTCTGGCCACCGGTGCCTCGGTGATGGTGCTCGCCGCGTACGCGTTGATCGCGTTCTGGCAGTACCGGCACTGGTGCGCCGACCCGAGCTACAAGCAGCCGTACTGCTACGCCGTCCGGGATCCGTTGGAGATCGCGCTGATAGCCGGGGCGGCGGCCGGGGCCTGTGTGGGCTTCCTCTGGTGGAACACGTCCCCGGCGCGGATCTTCATGGGCGACACCGGGGCGCTGGGGCTGGGCGGCCTGATCGCCGGCATGGCGATGTCCACCCGCACCATCCTGCTGCTGCCGATCATCGGTGGGCTCTTCGTGATCATCACGATGTCCGTGGTGATCCAGATCATCTCCTTCAAGACCACCGGTAAACGGGTGTTCCGAATGTCGCCCCTGCAACACCACTTCGAGTTGGCCGGCTGGAGCGAAGTCAACATCGTGGTGCGTTTCTGGATCATCGCCGGCATCGGCGTGGCCATCGCCCTGGGCCTGTTCTACAGCGAGTTCCTCGCCAACATGACCTGACCCCCCGCTCTCCGCGATCTTGCACTTTCGGCCCCCGGAATGCCCCTATCTGTGGCTTCCGTCGGGGCCGAAAGTGCAAGGTCGGCGGGAGGAGGGGGCCTCGACACGCCCGGGGTGGCGTTGTGGGCCCGCCGGGCGCGGCTAGCGGTGATGATGTCGGGGTGGGGGAGGATCCAGGCACCGACGACAGGACAGCCGGTCGACCGCGACGGTCACCGGGCGCGGCGCGTACCGCGGAGGCCAGCGCGCCCCCGGACGACGTGCGCGGCCCCGAGCCGGGTGCGGCACCGCGGGAGGCGGAACCGGCACCCTCCGTGCCGCTGCGCGGGATGGACGCGGCCAGCGGGCTCGCCGCGTTGCGCGGCCTACTGGACCGGCCGCTGGCCTCCTACTATCTGCTGCTGTCCTGCGCCGGCCTGCTGCTGCTGATCGGGCTGACCATGGTCTTCTCGGCGACCAGCGTGAAGGACTACGCCGAGGACGGCAACGCCTCGGCCTCGGTGACCAAGCAGGCCATCTTCGCGGTGATCGGCATCGTGGTGTTCTGGGCCTGCCAGCGACTGCCCGCCAGCACCTACCGATCGCTGGGCCGGCCGCTGCTGTTCACCTCGATCGCGCTGCTGCTGGTGCTCAACCTGCTGCTCGCCTACGCCCGGCTGACCGACCAGGACTCCGCCCGGATCGGCCCGATCGAGGCACGACTGCTCTGGCTGTTCATCGGCGGGATCCAGGTGCAGCCCTCCGAGCTGGCCAAGTTCGCGCTGGTGCTGTGGGGCGCGCACGTGATCGCCCGCAAGGGCGCCGCGCTGGGCTGGTGGCGGGAGCTGGCCACCCCGCTCTTCCCGGTGATGGGCCTGCTCTTCGTCCTGGTCGGTTACAACGACGTGGGCACCATGCTCTGCCTGCTGGCCCTGGTGGTCGGCCTGCTCTGGGCCGCCGGTGTGCGGATGCGGGTCTTCGGCGCCCTGACGGTGGTCGGACTGCTCGGTGTCGGCCTGCTCATCGCGGTGGCCTCGCTGGGTGCCGGTTCCGGCGAGAAGGGCGCGGACAACTACCGCCTGGCGCGACTGACGCTCTTTCTCAACGCGCCGCCGCCGGACAAGTGCGGGGACCCGTGCTACCAGGTCTACCAGGGTCGGCTGGCCATCGAGCACGGCGGCTGGTTCGGCGTGGGGCTGGGCAAGGGCAGCCTGAAGTGGGACTGGCTGCCCGAGGCGCACAACGACTTCATCTTCGCGATCATCGCCGAGGAGCTGGGCGTGATCGGGTGTGTCGTCATCCTCAGCCTGTTCGCGGTCCTCGCGTACACCGGGTTGCGGATCGCCCGGCGGGTCGACGACCCGTTCCGTCGGCTCGCCGCCGCCGCGGTGACGACCTGGCTGGTCAGCCAGGCTGTGATCAACATCGGTGGGGTGGTCGGGCTGCTGCCGATCACCGGCCTGCCGCTGCCGTTCATCTCCGACGGCGGAAGTGCCCTGGTGGTGACGTTGGCCGGCATCGGGATGCTGGCATCTTTCGCCCGCGCCGAACCCGATGCGGCCAGAGCACTGCATGCCCGTCCGCCGGCCCGGTGGGTCCGACTACTCTGGGCCCCGTTGCCGCCGCTTCCCGGCCGGCGCCGCCGACCGGCGACGCCGCCCGCCGGCCGAGGGTCCGTGCCCCGGTCCCGCGAGCGGCGCCACGACGACCAGGCCGCGCCGCGCGGGGTCCGACAGGACCGGAGCCGCGGGGGTACGGCGAGCGAGAGGAGACGCTGATGGGTCCGCTGCGTTCGGTGGTGCTCGCGGGAGGTGGCACCGGTGGGCACGTCTACCCGCTGCTCGCCTTCGCCGACTGCCTGCGCCGACACGACCCGGGCGTCCGGATCACCTGCCTTGGCACACCACGCGGTATGGAGAACGACCTGATTCCGCCGCACGGCTACGAGCTGCGGCAGATCCCGGCGTACCAGCTGCCCCGGTCGGTCAACATGAACCTGGTTCGTACCCCGGGCCGGATGTGGACCGCGGCCCGCGCCGCCGGCAAGGTGATCGACGAGGTGAAGGCCGACGTGGTCGTCGGCTTCGGCGGGTACGTCTCGGTGCCGGCCTACCTGGCCGCCTGGCGCCGGGAGCTGCCCATGGTGATCCACGAGGTGAACGTGCCACCGGGCGTGGCCAACCGGCTGGGCATGAAGTTCACCAAGAACATCGCCGTCGGCTTCCCGCACCAGCCGAGCCAGGCCGAGTCGCTGCGCGATGCCACCATCGTCGGGGTGCCTCTGCGCCGCACCATCGCCGGGCTGGACCGGTACGCGCTGCGTAACGCCGCCCGCGCCCACTTCGGGCTCCGCCCCGACCTGCCGGTGCTCTTCGTCTCCGGCGGTTCGTCGGGCGCCCGCTCGATCAACCTGGCGGTCTCCGGGGCGGCCAAGGAGCTGGCCCGCAACGGCGTGCAGGTGCTGCACGTGATGGGCGCCCGCAACGAGCCGGTGCCGATCCCCACCGACCTGCCGGTGCCGTACGTGACGCTGCCGTACCTGTCCGAGATGGAGTTGGGCTACGCCGCCGCCGACCTGATGCTGGCCCGGGGCGGGGCGATGACCGTCGCCGAGGTGGCCGCGATCGGGCTGCCCACGATCTACGTGCCGTACCCGCACAGCAACCAGGAGCAGAGGCGCAACGCGCTGCCCGTGGTGGAGGCCGGGGGAGGGCTGCTCGTCGACGACGCGGAGCTCACTCCGGACTGGCTGGAGCGCACCGTCATTCCGCTCATCCGTGACCCGCAGCGGTTGTACGCGATGGGCGCCGCCGCGGCAGCGTACGGGCGGCGCGACGGTGACGAGGCGCTGCGGTCCTTCGTCATCGAGGCGGTGGCCCGATGACCGCGCAGTTCACCCCGGCCGGCACGCTCACCGCCGAGGACCTGGGCGCCGTCCACCTGATCGGAGTGGGTGGGGTGGGCATGCTCGGCGTGGCCCGGCTGCTGCTCACCCGTGGCATCCGGGTCTCCGGCAGCGACCTGCGGGAGTGGCCGTCGCTGGCCGGCCTGCGGGCGCTCGGCGGCACCATCCACCTCAGCCACGAGGTGACCAACCTCGACGGCGTGGACACCGTCGTCTACTCCTCGGCCATTCCGCAGGACCACCTGGAGTTGGTCGAGGCGCGTCGGCGCGGGCTGCGGGTGCTGCACCGCTCGGAGGCGCTCGCCGCGGCGATGACCGGCCGCCGGGCGGTGGCGGTCGCCGGCACGCACGGCAAGACCACCACCACCTCGATGGTGACGATGGTGCTCCAGCAGGCCGGTGTGGACCCGTCCTTCGTGATCGGCGGGGAGATCTCCGAGGTCGGCTCGGGCGCCCACCACGGCACCGGCGAGCACTTCGTGGTCGAGGCGGACGAGAGTGACCGCTCGTTCCTCATCTACCGCCCGTACGTCTCGATCATCACCAACGTCGAGGCGGACCACCTGAACACCTACGGCGACTACGCGACGCTGGAGGCGGCGTTCGTGGAGTTCGCCCGCCTCACCGACCCGGACGGGTTCATCATCACCTGCGCCGACGACCCGGGCGGTCGGCGTTTGGCGGAGAGCCTGCGCGCCGAGGGGCGGCAGGTGTTCACCTACGGCGAGGCGGCCGACGCCGACCTTCGGTTGACCGAGATCGTCTCCTCCGCACGGGGGGTGCGCTACCTGGCCGCGATCGACGGCCGCTCGCTGGGCGAGTTCCGGCTGCCGGTGCCGGGGCGGCACATGGGGCTGAACAGCGCCGCCGCGGTGCTGGCCGCGTACCTGTTGGAACTGCCGCTGGAGGCGGCAGAGGCCGCGCTGGCGGTCTTCCCCGGAGTGCGACGGCGCTTCGAGCGCAAGGGTGTCGTGGACGGCGTGCTGGTCTACGACGAGTACGCGTACCACCCGACCTCGATGACGTTGGCGATGCAGACGCTGCGCGAGGTCGCCGGGGACGGCCGGCTGATCGTCGTCTTCCAGCCGTACCGGCTGTACCGCACCCGCGACAACCAGGCGGAGATCGCCGAGGCGTTGGCCATCGCCGACGAGGTGGTGCTGTTGGAGGTCTTCGGGCCGGGTGAGTTGCGTCAGCCCGGCGAGGGCTCGGCGGCGCTGATCGCGGCGGTGGATCTGCCCGCCGAGCAGAAGGTCTTCGTCGACTCGTGGGAGGCGGCACCGGTCGAGGTGGCCCGTCGCGCCCGCTCGGGCGACGTGGTGGTCACCATGGGCGCCCCGCCGATCTCGCTGATGGGCGACGAACTGTTGGCCGCGCTGGGTGCGCGGACCGCCGGCCCCGCTCCGACCGCGACCGTCGACCCGGTGGCCACCGCCCCGGCGATCGGTGATCCGGTGCCGGGTGGGACCACGGCCGGGGGCGACGGTGCGGCCCTCGGTGGCACCGCCGCGCCCGGTGGCACGGCGCCCATGGCCGGATGAGTCCCGGCCCGGCCCGAGGGCGGACCAGCGCCGCCGACGGTGGCGCCCCCCGTCGTGGTCCGGCCCGGCGTTGGCAGTTGGTCCGGGCGGGCCGTGACGCGGTACCGCCCTCGACCCGCCGGTTCATGGCCCGTGCCCGGCAGCGTCGCATGCGTGCGGCGCTGCCCTGGGCGGTGGCCGCCGGGGTGCTCGCGCTGGCCGGGCTGGTCGCCTGGACGCTGCTCGGCACCGGGCTGTTCGGGGTCCGGGAGGTGCGGGTGGAGGGTGCCGGCCTGGTCACCCCGGTGCAGGTGCACGACGCGGTCGGGGTGCCGGACGGAGTGCCGCTGGCCCGGGTGGACCTCGCCGCCGCCGCTCACCGGGTCGGTGCGCTGCCGGCGGTGGAGCGGGCCACGGTGTCCCGGGACTGGCCCGGCACGCTGGTGGTGCGGGTGACCGAGCGGACCCCGGTGGCCGCGGTGCCGCAGGGGGAGACGTTCGCCCTAATCGACCGGAGTGGGGTGGCGTTCCGGACGGTGGACCGACGCCCCGCCGAGCTGCCGCAGGTGACGGTGGCTCGCCCGGCCGCGGACGACCCGGGCACCCGGGCCGGGCTGGAGGTCCTCGTCGCCCTGACCCCGGAGCTGCGCGCGGAGCTCGTGGACGTGAACGTGGAGGGGTTGGCCCGGATCAGCCTGCGGTTGCGGGGCGACCGGACGGTGGTCTGGGGCGACGCGACCCGGGGGCCGGACAAGGCCCGGGTGGCCACCGCACTGCTCGACGAGGACGCCGCCCGGATCGACGTGAGCGCGCCGGATGTGGTGACCTTTCGCTGACCGGGGAGCGCGCGCGGAGGTGACCCGTCGCGCTCGGGTCGGCGACACGCCGGTCGGGTCCTTGGCTCATCGCGCGGTGGCGCTTACGTTGCCCCGAAGAGGATCAGTGGTTGACATAACTGTAAGCCTCTAGTAGAGGGTGAGGGTTCACCTCTGATCGTCGCTGGTGACAGATGTCGTCGGCCGCTGGTCTGGCCACGCCGTACCCGGTCGGCCGAAGCCAATCTCGAAGGAAAGGACCGGAGATGACACCTCCGCACAACTACCTGGCGGTCATCAAGGTCGTCGGCATCGGGGGCGGCGGCGTGAACGCCGTCAACCGGATGATCGAGGTTGGGCTCAAGGGCGTCGAGTTCATCGCGATCAACACCGATGCCCAGGCGCTGCTGATGAGTGACGCCGACGTCAAGCTCGACGTCGGCCGTGAGTTGACCCGGGGCCTGGGCGCCGGCGCCAACCCCGACGTCGGCAAGAACGCCGCCGAGGACCACCGCGACGAGATCGAGGAGGTGCTCAAGGGCGCCGACATGGTCTTCGTGACGTGTGGTGAGGGCGGCGGCACCGGCACCGGTGGCGCGCCGGTGGTGGCCAACATCGCCCGTAAGCTCGGCGCGCTGACCATCGGCGTGGTGACCCGGCCGTTCTCCTTCGAGGGCAAGCGCCGCCAGGTGCAGGCCGAGACGGGGATAGACGAACTCCGCAACCAGTGCGACACGCTGATCGTGATCCCGAACGACCGGCTGCTGGCCCTGGGTGACCGCAACATCAGCATGATGGACGCGTTCCGCACGGCCGACCAGGTGCTGCTCTCGGGTGTGCAGGGCATCACCGACCTGATCACCACCCCGGGTCTGATCAACCTGGACTTCGCCGACGTCAAGAGCGTGATGAGCGGTGCCGGCAGCGCGTTGATGGGCATCGGCAGCGCCCGCGGGGAGAACCGCGCGGTCGAGGCGGCCGAGGCGGCCATCTCCAGCCCGCTGCTGGAGCAGAGCATGGACGGCGCGCGTGGTGTGCTGCTCTCCATCGCCGGTGGGTCGGACCTGGGCCTGTTCGAGATCAACGACGCGGCCCAGCTGGTCACCGACGCCGCCCACCCGGATGCCAACATCATCTTCGGCGCCGTCATCGACGACGCGCTCGGTGACGAGGTGCGGGTGACGGTCATCGCGGCGGGCTTCGACGGCGGCACTCCCGCCTACAAGGCGGCTGAGCCGACCCGCAAGACCAACACCAACCAACCGGCGCCGCAGAGCACGCCGGTGCCGGCACCGGCCACCAACCCGGCTCCGGCCCAGTCGCCGCGCCGCGTGCTCTTCGACGACGTGGACGTTCCCGACTTCCTCAAGAACGGGTCCTGAGCACCGCCGATGACCGACAGCTCAGCAACGGTACGACCGGACCGGCGCGCCGAACTCGCGGCCGGCCTGGCCCACATCCGGACCCGGATCGCCGACGCCTGCGCGGAGGTCGGCCGGGACCGCGCCGAGGTCACGATGATCGCGGTGACGAAGACCTACCCGGCCAGCGACGTGTTGGCGCTGGCCGGGCTCGGGGTGACCGACATGGGGGAGAACCGCGACCAGGAGGCAGCCGGTAAGGCCGCCGAGGTCGCTGCGGCCGGGGTGCGTCCCCGGTGGCACTTCATCGGTCAGTTGCAGCGCAACAAGGCCCGCTCGGTGGTCCGCTACGCCGACGCGGTGCACTCCGTCGACAGTGTCCGGCTGGCCCGGGCGTTGGCCTCCGCGGCCGCCGACCGGGAGTCGCCGCTCGACGCCATGGTCCAGGTGAGCCTGGACGGCGACGCGGCCCGGGGCGGCGCGCTGCCCGGTTCGGCCGATCCGGGTGCCGGCCTGGAGCCGGTGGCCGAGGCGGTGGCCGAGGGGTCAGGGCTGCGTCTGGTCGGTCTGATGGCGGTGGCTCCGCTGGGTTGGGAGCCGGACCGGGCCTTCGCCCGACTCGCGGAGGTTGCCGGCGCGTTTCGGGCGGTCCATCCGGGAGCCACCGCGTTGTCCGCGGGAATGAGCGGAGATTTCGAAATCGCGATCCGATACGGCGCGACACATGTCCGCGTCGGTAGCGCGTTGCTCGGAATGCGTCCCACGCTGCGGTAGCCTGACCGCGAGACATGCAAATTACATCAGTGTTGTTTCAGGGGCGGCGTCTCCTAGTCGGGGGTCGTGGCGCGCGACGCGAATCGCGTGCCGGGGGATTGCCGTTCTGGTCCGATGGGCATGGTTGTCCACTCGCGACGGGCGACATGGCACGGGGGCGCGTGCCGCACGGCGGACGGAAGGGCGCGGGATGGGTGCACTGCGCAAGGCGGGGGTCTGGCTCGGTCTGGTCGAAGAGGACGACGAGCGGGCCTACGACGACGGTGGCTACGACAAGGGTGGCTACCGCGACTCGCGGTACCGGCAGAGCCGGTACGCCGAGGAGTTCACCGACGAGGATGAGGACGACACCGAGGAGCCGCCGGCTCCCCGGCCACGCGCCAGTGAGCGGGGTCGACTCTCCGAGCGGGCGAGCGGGCGGCTGAGCGAGTCCGAGCGTGGTGACGGCGAGCGTCCGGAGCGGGCCGAGCGGTCCAGCGTTCGATCGATCACCCGGTCGTCGGCTGGCGAGACCTCCGGCGCGCTGACCTACCACACCCGTGACAACCTGGCGCTCGCGCCGCAGGTCACGTCGCGGGAGCGGGCGTTGCCCGAGGAGGAGCAGCGCTACCAGATCACCACGCTGCACCCGACCACCTACCGGGAAGCGCGCACCATCGGCGAGCACTTCCGCGACGGCGTCCCAGTGATCATCAATCTCACCGAAATGGATGAGGCCGATGCCCGCCGTCTGGTGGACTTCGCCGCCGGTCTGGCGTTCGGCCTGCGCGGTACGATCGAGCGCGTGACCAATCGGGTGTTCCTGCTCTCACCGGCCAACGTCCAGGTCACCGCTGAGGACAAGGCCAAGATCGCTGAGGGCGGCTTTTTCAGTCTGAGTTGACCCCGCCCGACCCGAGGGACGTCGCTGACCGTGTTGTCGATCTTACTGCAAGTGCTGTACCTGATCCTTTATGTCTTCCTGCTTCTGCTTCTGTCCCGGTTCGTGTTGAGCGCCGTCCTGCAGTACGGCCGTCGCTGGCAACCGGGGCGTGGCGCATCGGCAGGATTGGAATCCGTGTGGAGCGTCACTGATCCCCCTCTCAACGCGTTGAGGCGTGTGATCCCTCCGCTGCGAATTGGTACCGTGAGCATCGACCTGGCCTCCCTTGTGCTCCTGGTTATCCTGTTCGTGCTGATGGAGTTCGTGTTAGGGCCGTCGATCAGGGCATCTGCCTGATGACCGACGCGCTTTCGCGGCCGCAACTGACCCGAGGAGTTTCGATGCCGCTGACCCCGGCCGACGTCCACAACGTCGCCTTCAAAAAGCCGCCGATCGGCAAGCGGGGGTATGACGAGGAGGAGGTCGACGCTTTCCTGGACGAGGTTGAGCGCGAGCTCGCCCGTCTCATCGAGGAGAACAACGAGCTGCGCGCCCAGGTGGAGCGCGGCGGCCGTGGCGGCGCCCCCGCAGGCCCCGGCGGCGACGCCCGACTCGCGGCGGAGCTCAACGACGTCAAGGCCCAACTGGACCGGGTGCAGCGCGACAAGTCGGCGGCCGAGCAGGCTGCCCGCGCGATGCAGGCCGAGCTGGAGCAGGTCCGCGCAACCGGCGGCCCCGCGGTCACCGGTGACGGCGAGCAGCAGGCCCTGCGCGTGCTGATGATGGCCCAGCGCACCGCCGACGACCACGTGTCCGACGCCCGTCGCGAGGCCGACCAGCTGCTGTCCGAGGCCCGCGGTAAGGCCGAGGAGGTGACCCGCGAGGCTCGCGCGAAGGCCGACGCCCTCGAGCGGGACGCTCGCCAGCGGCACCAGGAGGCCATGGGCGGCCTGGACGCCAAGCGCACGGCTCTGCAGAAGCACATCGAGGAGCTCAAGCAGTTCGAGCGCGAGTACCGCACCCGGCTCAAGGCGTACCTCGAGAGCCAGTTGCGTGACCTCGACGGTCGCGGCCAGGGCCTCGAAGCCGAGATGACCCGCTCCGAGGCAGGCCGGGTCGCCGGCGGCAACGGGCTGGCCGCAGCGGGCCTCGCCGGTTCGTACGGCGGCGGCGGGCGTTCCGGCGCCCTCGAATCCGGACGCTGAGCACCGGCCGGCGATCGCTCTCCGCCAATGGTGACGGTCGCCGGCCTAGCCTGGACGGTACGACGCGGCGGGGGTGAGCCGTGATAGTCGCAAGTCTGTTGCTCATCCTCGTCGCGGTGGTGCTACTGGTGCTCGGCCTGGCCGGTGGCTCCAGCTTCATGCTGATCATCTCCATCGCGGCCAGTCTGCTGGCTGCCGTGGCGTTGGTGGTGGGCGCCCGCCAGGCAGCCACCAACCGCGCTACGGCGGGTCCCGGCCGGACCGGCCGGCGGCACCCCGACGCACCCCGCACGGCCAGCCAGGCCCCGCCGGATGTCGCGTACGGGCCGCCGCTGGTCGAGCCGGAAGTGCCGGTCCAGCACGTGCCCACGACGGTTGGTACCGGCGGCACCGGGTGGCGGCAACCACCCGTGTCGCCGGTCGACCGTGCGGCACCCGTCGACGATGCGCCCGTGTTCGACCCGGGCGTCGACGAGCCGCCGCCGTTCGACCCGGGCGTCGACGAGCCGCCGCCGTTCGACCCTCGTGTCGACGACGCGCCGCCGTTCGACCCACGTGTCGACGACGCGCCGCCGTTCGACCAGGGGGCGCCCTTCGTGGCTCCCGCCGCCGACGCGTCCTCTCCCGTCAGCCCGGCTCCGCCGCCCGCGGCGTCGACCGACGACGCCCCGCAGCACGGTGTTTCGCCAACCGACGAGCCGGCCGAGCAGTTGGTCACCCCCGCCGAGGCGGCCCGGGTGGCACGACTCCCCGATGTCGTCGAGGTGATCGACGGTCGCCCTCGCTACCACCTCGCCAGCTGCCCACATCTCGTTGGCCGGGTGCCCGAGTCGCTGCCGGTCGCCGAGGCCGCCGAACTCGGTTTCACTCCGTGTGCGGACTGTGCGCCGGCCACCGCCCTGCTCGCCGACGCCCGGCCGATCTGAAGCGGCACCGGTGCCCACGCAGGACACGCTCACCGTGGCGGTACGGGTGAAGCCCGGGGCGTCTCGGGACCGGGTGGGTGGCCGCTTCGATGGTCCGCACGGGCCCGCCCTGGTGATCGCGGTGCACGACCCGGCCGTCGACGGTCGGGCGACCGAGGCGGCCCGCCGGGCCCTCGCGGCTGCGCTGGGCATCCGGCGGTCGGCGGTGTCGCTGCGTACCGGCGCGGCCAGTCGGGACAAGCTCTTCCTCGTCGATCGGCCCAGCCCGGACCTGTCCGAGGTGCTGCGCCGACTGCGCGACGGATCCGCCGAGTGAGGAACGCCCAGGCCAGGCTGCTGTGACGCCCGGATTGGATATCGCGCTGCTGCTCGGTGCGGCCGTGCTGCTGGTCGCCGTCGGCGCGGTGCGCCTCTCCACCCGGCTCGGCGTGCCCAGCCTCCTCGTCTACCTGGCGCTGGGCGTGGCGATCGGCGAGGGTGGGCTGGGTATCCGCTTCGACGACGTCGAGCTGACCCGGGCCCTCGGCTTCTGCGCGCTGATCGTGATCATCGCGGAGGGTGGCCTGACCGCCCGGTGGACCACCCTGCGTCCGGTGCTCGGGCTGGCCTCCGCGCTCTCCACGGTCGGCGTGATCGTCAGCATCGTGGTGGTCGGCGTCGCCGTACACCTGTTGTTGGGGTTGGACTGGCGGTTGGCGCTGCTCTACGGCGCGGTGCTCTCGTCCACCGACGCGGCGGCCGTCTTTGCGACCCTGCGCCGGCTGCGGCTGCCGCCCCGGCTGGTGGCGACCCTGGAGGCCGAGTCGGGCATGAACGACGCCCCGGCGGTGCTGCTGGTGGTGCTGCTGTCCCATGAGGGCTGGGCGCACCCGTGGTGGTACGAGGTCGGGCTGGTCTGTTACGAGCTGGGTGTGGGTGCGGCGGTGGGCGTGGGCGCCGGCGTCGCCGGCACCTGGGCGCTGCGCCGGGCCGCGTTGCCCTCGGCCGGGCTCTACCCGATCGCGGCGGTGGGCATCACCGTGCTGGCGTACGCCGCCGGGGCGGTGCTGCACGCCTCGGGGTTCCTCGCCGTCTACGTGGCCGGGGTGCTGCTGGGCAACGCCCGGTTGTCACACCGGCAGGCGATCCTCGGTTTCGCGGACGGGCTCGCGTGGCTCGCCCAGATCGGGCTGTTCGTGCTGCTCGGGTTGCTGGCCTCGCCGGGTCGGCTGGACGCGGCCGTGCTGCCCGCGGTGGTAGCAGGGTTGGCCCTGGTGCTGCTGGCCCGGCCGTTGTCGGTGGCCGTCTCGGCGCTGCCGTTCCGCGTCGGCCTCCGCGAACAGGCGTTCCTGTCCTGGGCGGGGCTGCGCGGGGCGGTGCCGATCGTGCTGGCCACCATTCCGCTCTCCGAACGGGTGCCCGGTGCGGAGCGTCTCTTCGACGTGGTCTTCGTGCTGGTAGTGATCTTCACGCTGGTGCAGGCCGGGGCGCTGGGGCCGTTCGCGCGTTGGTTGGGGGTGACCGCGCCGGCCGAGGCGGCCGAGATCCATGTGGAGACCGCGCCGCTGGAGCGGATGCGGGCGGATCTGCTCCAGTTGGAGGTGCCGCCGGGCTCGCGGTTGGCGGGTGTGCACGTCGACGAGTTGCGGCTTCCAGTCGGCGCGTCGGTAACGCTGGTGCTGCGCGACGGGGTGGGTTTCGTGCCCGGACCGGACACCCGGCTGAAGACTGGAGACAGCCTGCTGATCGTGGCGACCGCCGGGGTGCGGGACGCCGCTGAACGGCGGCTGCGGGCGGTCAGCCGGCGAGGTCGGCTGGCCCGATGGTTTGGCGAGTACGGGGATGAGGCAGTCGGTTGATCTGCTAGCGTTCCCTTTGCCCCAGTTAGGCAGGGCTAGGGGCGGTTAAGCGGTGCGACGGTGCGGCACGTTGTCGGACGCCTGTACGTTCCGTATTCTTGCCAACCTCCGGAGTGCGCGGCCATCGTCGCCGTGCGCCCCTTTTCGTACATATAGGGGACGCCGTGGTTGGCGCCCCCTGACCAGGCGCCGCGGACCACGCGGCTCCCCGGCCGAGGGAGCGACCTATGGCGAAGCCAGCCGACACCAGGACCGCCGGGCGCAAGCCGGCGGCGAAGGCCACCCGCAGCACCGCGGAGACCGAGAAGATCCGGGCGGCGCTGGCGGCGCGACGGGACGAGCTTCGCGCCGAGTACGATCAGACGCTGAGTGAGATCACCGAGCTGCAGCGCGATCGGCTGACCGACTCGGCCGGGGACGACCAGGCCGACACGGGCACGAAGACGCTCGAGCGGGAGCAGGAGATCTCTCTCGCCAACAGCATTCTGGAACGGATCACACAGGTCGAGCGCGCTCTGGAGCGTCTCGACGAGGGTGGTTACGGCTGGTGCGAGCGGTGCGGCAATCCGATCCCGGTCGAGCGCCTCGCCGCCTTCCCGTCGGCCACCCAGTGTGTGACGTGCAAGCAGCTGGAGGAGCGGCGCTGAGGTCCGTTCCCCGGCGGCGATGAGACGGTGAGCGATCACCGCCGAGACTGTCGATGGGGAGCGCATGACCGCAGTACCGTCCGCCGAACCCGGCCGCACCGACCCGGGTGGCGGCACACGCCGGCCTCGGGCCGTTGTGATTCTGGCCGGAGTCGCCCTGGTGGCCCTGCTGGCCGACCTGGTCACCAAGCACCTCGCGCTGGCCGCGCTGACCGACCGGGAGCCGGTCCGGCTGCTCGGCGGGTTCGTCTACCTGAGTCTGACCCGCAACAGCGGTGCCGCCTGGAGCATCGGCGCGGACCACACCTGGGTCTTCCCGCTGATCACCATCGGTGTGGTCGGCTGGATCATCTGGATGGCCCTGCGACTGCGCTCGCTGCCGTGGGCGATCTCCCTCGGCCTGGTGTTGGGTGGCGCGCTCGGCAACCTCGTCGACCGGATCTTCCGAGCACCCGCACCCTTCCACGGGCACGTGGTCGACATGATCAGCCTCTTCGACCCGTACGGCCAGGTCTGGCCGGTGTTCAACCTGGCCGACAGTTCGCTGGTCTGCGGTGTGCTGCTGGCCGTGCTGTTGGAGTTGACCGGCCGCCAGCGGGACGGCCGGCGGGCCGGCCGCGACGGCGACCCGCTCGAGACGAACGCAGCGCAGGCCACCGACCAGCGGGAGCGGGCATGACCTCCGCGTTCGCCGCTGGCGGCGACCACCGTTCCCTTCCGGTTCCGGACGGCCTCGACGGCATGCGACTGGACCAGGCGGTGGCACGGCTGTTCGGGCTCTCCCGCACCGCCGCCGCGGCCCTGGTCGATGCCGGGGACGCGCTGGTCGACGGCACCGCCCGGCCCAACTCGCACAAGGTCAAGGCCGGCTCCTGGCTGGACGTCACGTTGCCCGCCCCGGTCGCGCCGCCGACCATCGTGCCGCAGGCGGTGCCCGGCCTGCGGGTCGTCTACGCCGACGACGACATCGTGGTGGTCGACAAACCGGTGGGCGTCGCCGCGCACCCCAGCCCCGGCTGGACCGGCCCGACGGTGATCGGCGCCCTCGCCGCGATCGGGCACCGCATCTCCACCAGCGGTGCGGCCGAGCGGCAGGGCGTGGTGCACCGGCTCGACGTGGGCACCACCGGCATCATGGCGGTGGCCAAGAGCGAACACGCGTACACGGCGTTGAAGCGGGCCTTCAAGTACCGCGAGGTGGACAAGGGCTACCACGCGGTGGTGCAGGGTCACCTGGACCCGCTGCGCGGCACGGTCGACGCGCCGATCGACCGGCACCCCACCCACGACTACCGCTGGGCGGTGGTGTCCGGCGGCAAGCCGAGCATCACCCACTACGACACCCTTGAGGCGTTCCCGGCGGCCAGCCTGGTCGACGTCCGACTGGAGACCGGTCGGACCCACCAGATCCGGGTGCACTTCTCCACCATGCGGCACCCGTGCGTGGGCGACCTCACCTACGGTGCCGACCCCACCCTGTCGGCCCGTCTCGGCCTGTCCCGACAGTGGTTGCACGCCCGCGAACTGAGCTTCCTGCACCCCCGAACGGGGGACGAGGTCCGCTTCGTCAGCGACTACCCTGACGATCTGGAACGTGCGCTACAGATCTTGCGTGACTGAGCGGCGACCGCCCGACACCGATCCGACGAGGGGATCCCGCCCGTGCGCGCCGGCAAACTGCTGCGGCAGCTGGACCAACAGCTGCTGCCGCCGCTGACCCGGGCCGTGGCCCGGCTGGGCGACCGGTCGGCGCGGTCCGGGGTGCTCACCTGGGCAGCCGTGCTCTCCGCGGCGGCGGTGCTGGGCACCGCGGTCTGGGCCGTCGACGACACCCCGGTCGGCGACCGGACGGTGGGCGAGGTGACCCGGGTCGGAGTCTCCGACGGCGACTCCGTGCCCGGCTACCTGCGGTCCGCCGCCGCCGACCTGGCCGCGCTGCCCGCATCGGCCCCGGCCGCCGAGGACGGGACCTACGCGCTGGTCACGCTCGTCGCGTACCTGCCGCCGCAGCGTCTGGCGACGGTGCTCGGCGACGTTCCGCTCTCGACCGTCTTCGGGCGGGTTCCGCTGCCGGGGCGGCAGACCGAGATCGTCAAGATTCCCGCGTTGCGGGTGCCGGACGACGTGGTCGCCGGGATGGACGAGGTGGCGGCCCGCAAGGAGACCGAAGCGGCCGACTACCGGGCCAGGGCCGCCGCGGTCGACGGCGCGGGTGTGGGCGAGCGGGAGTTGCGTGCCCGCTACGCCAGCGGTGCCGACGTGGCGGCCGCCGAGGCCGCGGCGTACCGCACCGGATGCGCCTGCGTCTACGCGGCGGTGGTACGCGCGACGCCGGTGGTGCTGCGCGGCGTCGCCGCCCGGCCGGACGTGCGGGCGGTCGACCCCGCCCCCGAGGTGTACCGGCTGGACCGCACGGTCTTCACGCCACCACTGCCCGAGCAGCACGACGTGGTGCGCCCCCCGGCCGACAGCGGGCCGAGCCCGGAGACCACCCCGGGCGAGCGGTCGGAGCCGGCACCGAGCACGTCGGCGCCCTCGGCGTCGATGGGCGAATCGTCGGAACCCGCACCGGTCGTGACGATTCCGTCACCCGAACCCTCGGCGCCGGCACCGACCGAGTCGGTGCCGCCGAGCGTCGCCACCTCGCCGGACGCCACCGCCACCGAGCTGCCGACGCCCACGTCGTCGTGATCTGCGTCGGCTGGTGTGCGTTCTGAGGTGTGGTCCGAATAGGGTTTGGTTCGTAGCCTGTCAGACGGAGATCGATGGCGCTGGGAGGGCGGGCCGTGGAGGGCAGTGAGACCGGCTGGGGCCGGCCGGCCGAACCAGCGCCGCGGTGGCGTGCGTTGCTGGACCGTGCCCGGCTGGGCGGTCGCGGCGCGGAGCCGGCCGAGCCGGACCGGCACGCCGACGAGACGCCGCCGGACCCGCTGCCGCGCCGCGCGGCCCCCAACGGGTACGCGGGACGGGCATCCGCCATCGGACATCCGGCCGAGCTGTCGTACGGCGCGGAGCCCGCTTACCGGGCCGAGGCGACCTACCGTGTCGACCCCGCCTACCGGGCGGAGCCGGGGTACCGGGCCGAGCCGGACTACCGCTCGGAGCCGGCCTACCGCACTGAGCCGGGTCATCAGGCTGAGCCGGGCTATCGGGCTGAGCCTGGCTACCGAGCTGAGCCGGGTTATCGGGCTGAGCCGGGCTACCGCATTGAGCCGGACTATCGGGCTGAGCCTGGCTACCAGGCCGAGCCGGGTTATCGGGCTGAGCCGGGCTACCGCGCGGAGCCGGGCTACCGGGCTGAGCCGGGTTATCGGGCTGAGCCGGGTTATCGGGCTGAGCCGGGTTATCGGGCTGAGCCGGGTTATCGGGCTGAGCCGGGTTACCAGCCGGAGCCGACGTACCGGGCCGAGCCCGAGCCGCCGGCGCGCGGCTCCGAGCCGGTCCAGTCGCGCTACGCCTTGTTGGACAACGGCTACCGGCAGGGCGACCCGGCGGTGGAGTCGCGGTACGCGCTGCTGGAGACCGGGTACCAGCCCGAGACCGGTTATCCGGCACCCGCTCCGGTCGCGCCGCCGTCCCCACCTGTCGCACCCCCACCTGCCCCGCCGGTCGCACCCCCACCCGCCCCGCCGGTCGCGCCGCCACCCGCCCCGGCGGTCGGCTCGGCGATCGCCGAACGTGCCTACCCGACCCAGGTCGAGTGGCGCCCGCAGGCCGTCGACCCGGAGCAGGAGCGGGCCAACGGGGTGCTCCGGCGGGACCTGGGCACGCCCCGGGTGTTCGCCTTCGCCAACCCCAAGGGAGGGGTGCACAAGACCACCGCCACCGTGCTCGCCGCGGCCACGGTCGGCAGCGTGCGCGGGCAGGGCGTGCTGGCCTGGGACGACAACGAGCTGCGCGGCACCCTCGGGCTGCGGGCCGGCAGCGCCCGGCACGCCCGGACGATCCGTCACCTGATCACCGACCTGGCCCAGATCGAGATCCTGGAGGACTCGACGCTGCTGGGTCGGCTCGACGACTACCTGCGGCACGCCTCCGACGGCTCGTACGACGTGCTGGCCGGCGAGGAGAGCCCGCGCTTCGCCCAGCGACTGGACCAGTTCACCGTCCGACGGGTGCTGGAGCTGCTGCGGCGCACCCACGACGTGGTCTGCGTGGACACCGGCAACAACGTGGAGAGCCCCAACTGGCGCACGGTGATGCAGGCCGCGGACCAGTTGGTGGTGACCACCGTGCCCCGTGAGGACGCGGCGTTCAGCGCCGACTGGATGCTCGACCTGCTGCACGAGGAGGGCATGGGCGAGTTGGCGGACAACGCGATCACCCTCATCTCCTGCCCGACCCCGGGTCGCTCGACCCTGCAGGACGACCTGGAGCGGCACTTCGCCACCCGTACCCGTGGGGTGGCCGTGGTGCCGTACGACCCGGCGCTGGAGACGGGTTCGTCGATCGAGTACCACCAGCTCCAACCGGAGACCCGGGACGCGTGGTTGCGTGCGGCGGCGATGATGGTGGAGCCGTTCGCCCGGTGAGCTGGTCTGCCGCCACCGGCGCCCCGGCCCGGCACCGGGCCTGAGAGGATCATCGGGTGAGCCCGGACAACCCCGACCGTGAGCGGCCCGTCGACGAGCCTGACGAACCCGCGCCGCCCCGAGCCTCGGGCGCGACATCGCCGGCTGCCGACCAGTCGTCGCGCGGCGAGCAGTCGCCAGCTGCCGAACAGTCGCCGGCCGCCGAGCAGTCGTCGCGCGGCGAGCAGTCGGCCGAGAACCCGGCCGAGAACCCGGCCGAGAGCCCGGGTGGCTTCGCCCCTTCGACGGCGTACCAGAGCTCGCTGGAGCTGAGCTTCGACGAGCCGCGCCGTCCGCTGCGGACCGTGGCGACGGTGCTGGGTGCCGTGCTCGCGCTGGCGGTGCTGGGTGTGCCGTTCGGGCTGCTCTGGGCCGCGCTCGCGCCGGACACTCCGGTGCTCAAGACCGTCGAGGGGGCGATCTACGCCGAGCCGCAACCGGAGCAGCCGATCGCCGCCGACGGCTGGTTCAGCCTGCTCGGGCTCGCCTTCGGGCTGCTTGTGGCGCTCGCCCTGTGGGTGGTGCTGCGGCGGCGGCGCGGTCCCGTGGGGCTGCTCGCCGCGGTGCTCGGCGCGTTGGTCGCCGCGCCGGTGGCCTGGCAGGTGGGGCGGCGGGTCGGCCTGGGCACCTTCGACCGGCTGCTGGCCACCGCCCCGGCCGGACAGGCCTTCACCAAACCCGCCGACCTGCGGGCCGGTGGGGTCGACTGGCTGCTCGGTGTGCTGCCGGTGCCGCACGGCAACCTGCTGTTGCCAGCGTTCGGCGCGGCGATCATGTACACGCTGCTGGCTGGGTGGTCGCGGTGGCCCGGACTGCGACCGGAGCCCGACCCAGCGGGGCTCAGTTGGGTGTCGGCGGGGACGCCAGCTCCGTCAGCGGCACCGGAACCGCCCGGACCTGACGCAGCAGAGCCGCCTCGCGGTTGAGCAGCCGCAGCTCGGCGCGGAGCCGGGCGGCGGTGTCGTCGATCGCCAGCAGCCGCTGCCGGTCGTCGACAGTGAGCGCCGCGGTCGCCGCCACCAGGTGGGAGAGCACGGTCGGGTCCTCCGGCAGTTGCTCGGAGATCTCCTCCGGGTCGGAGCGGATCAGGCCGAGGTACTGCCGGAACACCGCGATCACCCGGGCGGCCAGCAACTCGGCCACCTCGTCCGGCCCGGCCGGGTCGGGCAGCCACTCGACGTCCGCGGTCAGATAGGGCATGGCGCTGTCGTCGACCTCGGTGATCCGGAAACGGCGCCGGCCCACCGTGACGATGTCGAAGCCGCCATCGGCCAGCTCGGTCACCTGGCGCAGCTCGGCGGTGCAGCCCACCTCGTGCAGGGTGACCTCGCCGGCGCTCGGCGTCGCGCGGGCGCCGGGACCGGCGGGAGCGACCTCCCAGCCGGCCTGGATGGCCACCACGCCGAACTCACGCGGAGCACCCTCGGGCAGGCCGACCAGGTGCCGGACCAGCGCCCGGTAGCGCTCCTCGAAGATGTGCAGCGGCAGCACCAAACCCGGGAAGAGCACCGTTGCGAGCGGGAAAACCGGCAGCCGTGCGGTCACATGGTCGAGCCTAACCAATCTCGCCCCCGGGGGCGTGGCCCGGCTCACCGTCTCGCCGGACGGGCGGCTCGGACGTGCTGCGGCCCGGCCGCCTAGACTCGCAAGGGTGCTGAATCGGATCGACCTGCGCAACGGTCTCGGTGACCCGCGCCGCCTGCTGCCCCGTGCCCAGCTCGACGTGTCGGTCGCCGTCGAGCGAATCCGGCCTCTGGTGGAGGCGGTCCGCGAGCATGGGTACCCGGCGATCCGGGAGGCCAGTGAGCGGTTCGACGGCATCTCCCCGGAGATCCTGCGGGTGCCGGTCGAGGCGATCGCCGAGGCCGAGGGGGTGCTCGACCCGGCTGTGCGCGCCGCGCTGCTGGAGTCGATCACCCGGGCCCGTCGGGTGCACGCGGACCAGCGGCGCACCGACCACACCACGCAGGTGGTGCCCGGTGGCACCGTCACCGAGCGGTGGTTGCCGGTCGACCGGGTCGGCCTCTACGTGCCCGGCGGCCTGGCGATGTACCCGTCGACCGTGGTGATGAACGTCGTGCCCGCGCAGGCCGCCGGGGTGCGCTCGCTGGTGGTGGTCAGCCCGCCGCAGAAGGACAACGGTGGCCTGCCGGACGCCCGGGTGCTCGCCGCGTGCGCGCTGCTCGGCGTCGACGAGGTGTACGCCGTGGGCGGGGCCCAGGCGGTGGCGATGCTGGCCTACGGCGCGGCCGTGGACCCGACGGGCGCGCTGCGGTGCGACCCCGTCGACCTGATCACCGGCCCCGGCAACATCTGGGTCACCGCCGCCAAGCGACTGCTGCGCGGTGTGGTCGGCATCGACGCCGAGGCCGGCCCGACCGAGATCGCCATCCTGGCCGACGACACGGCTGATCCGGCGCACGTCGCCGCCGACCTGATCAGTCAGGCCGAGCACGACCCGCTCGCCGCGAGCGTGCTGGTCACCCCGTCGCTGGCGCTGGTCGAGTCGGTCGAGCGGGAGTTGGCCCGGCAGGTGCCGGCGACCAAGCACGCCGAGCGGGTCACCACGGCGTTGACCGGCGAGCAGAGCGGCGTGGTCCTGGTCGACGATCTTGAGGCGGGGCTGCGGGTGGTCGACGCGTACGCGGCCGAGCACCTGGAGATCCAGACGGCCGACGCCCGGGAGTGGGCGATGCGGGTACGCAACGCCGGGGCGATCTTCGTGGGCGCCTGGTCGCCGGTGTCACTGGGCGACTACTGCGCCGGGTCCAACCACGTGCTGCCCACCGGCGGCTGCTCCCGGCACTCCTCCGGCCTGTCCGTGCAGTCCTTCCTGCGCGGTGTGCACCTGATCGAGTACACCGAGGCGGCACTGCGCGAGGTGGCCCCGCACGTGGTCACCCTGGCCGGGGTGGAGGACCTGCCCGCGCACGGCCAGGCGGTCCAGGCTCGCTTTCCAGGCGCGTCGGCGTGAGCGGCCTGGCGGACCTGCCGATCCGCGACGACCTGCGAGGGCTGTCGCCGTACGGGGCGCCGCAGCTGGACGTGCCGGTGCGGCTCAACACCAACGAGAATTCCCACCCGGTGCCGGAGCCGGTGGTCGAGGCGATCGCCAAGGCGCTCGCGGCCGAGCTGCGCGAGCTGAACCGCTATCCGGACCGGGACGCGGTGGCGCTCCGCGCCGACCTGGCCGAATATCTCGGGCACGGGCTCACCGTCGAGCAGGTGTGGGCGGCCAACGGCTCCAACGAGATCCAGCAGCAGTTGTTGCAGGCGTTCGGCGGGCCGGGGCGCAGCGCGCTCGGCTTCGTTCCGGCGTACTCGATGCACCCGCTGCTGGCCCTCGGCACCGGCACCCGGTGGGTGCCCGCGCGGCGCGGCGTCGACTTCGGGCTGACCGTCGAGGAGGCGGTCGCCCAGGTCCGCGAGCACCGACCCGACGTGGTCTTTCTGTGCTCGCCGAACAACCCCACCGGCACGGCACTGGATCCGGCGGTGATCGCCGCGGTGCTCGACGTCGCGCCCGGCATGGTGGTCGTCGACGAGGCGTACGCCGAGTTCGCCCGACCCGGGACGGTCAGCGCGCTCGCGGTGTTGCCCGGTCACCCGCGGCTGGTGGTCACCCGGACGATGAGTAAGGCCTTCGGCTTCGCCGGCGGGCGGCTGGGTTACCTGGCCGCCGACCCGGCGGTGGTGCAGGCGGTGCAGCTCGTCCGACTGCCGTATCATCTCTCCGCACTGACCCAGGCCGCGGCGCGCGCGGCGGTGACCCACCGCGACGCCCTCCTCGGTACGGTCAGCGCGATCATGGCGCAGCGGGACCGGATCGTGGCGACGTTGCGCGAGCGTGGGTTGCGGGTTGCCGACAGTGACGCCAATTTCGTGCTCTTCGAGGTGGGCGGCGACCAGACCACCGTCTGGCAGGCACTGCTGGCGCAGGGGGTGCTGGTCCGCGACGTCGGCCTGCCCGGCTGGTTGCGCGTGACCGCCGGCACCGCCGCCGAGACCGACGCCTTCCTTTCCGCAATGGAGACTGTGTAGTGGGAGCGCGAGGAGTGCGCCGGTCCTGCGAGCCCCGCAGTCGTGAACGAAAGGTTGCACAGCAATGAGCCGGACCGCCCGGGTGGAACGGATCACCAAGGAGACCAAGGTCCTCGTCGAGATCGACCTCGACGGCACCGGCACCGCCGAGATCAGCACCGGCGTCGGCTTCTACGACCACATGCTGCACCAGATCGCCCGGCACGGCGGCTACGACCTGACCGTGCGCACCGTGGGTGACCTGGAGATCGACGCGCACCACACCATCGAGGACACCGCGCTCGCCCTGGGTGCCGCATTCGACCAGGCGCTGGGCGACAAGGCCGGCATCCGGCGGTACGGTTCGGCGACCGTACCGATGGACGAGGTGTTGGTCCGGGCGGCGGTGGACCTGTCCGGTCGGCCGTACGTGGTGCACGACGAGCCGGTGCTGGCCCCTTACATCGGGCCGGTCTACGCGACCAGCATGACCCGGCACATCTGGGAGTCCTTCGGTCAGGCGGCCCGGGTCACGCTGCACGTCGACGTGCTGCGGGCGGCCCGGCCGGGCGGTCACCCGGACGCACACCACGTGGTGGAGGCGCAGTTCAAGGCCGTCTCCAGGGCGTTGCGCGAGGCCACCGCGATCGATCCGCGGGCGGCCGGGGCCATCCCCAGCACGAAGGGTGCGCTCTGATGAGCGCGAGGAGTGCAGCGAAGCGGAGCCCCGCAGTCGCGAATGGAAGGTGCGCTCTGATGAGCGCGAGGAGTGCAGCGAAGCGGAGCCCCGCAGTCGCGAATGGAAGGTGGCTCTAATGGGTGCCGCGTTGCCGACGTTGATGCTGATCCTGGCCGGGGTGCTGGTGGGCGGCGCCTGGTCGCTGTACCGCCAGGGCGCGCCGAAGGGCGCGATCGTCATCACCGCGCTGCTCGCGGTACTCGCCACGGTCGGCGGAGTGCTCTGGCTGTTGCCGGGGGAGAACGCGTGAGCGCGAGGGTGCGGCGCGGCGGAGCCCTGCGGTCGCGAACGGAAGGCGGCGCCTGATGAGCGCCGTGGTGGTGCTCGACTACGGCTCGGGAAACCTGCGTTCGGCGGAGCGGGCGCTCGCCGCCGCCGGCGCGGACGTACGGGTGACCGACGACCTGGCGGCCGCGGCTGCCGCCGATGGCCTGGTGGTGCCGGGGGTGGGCGCGTATGCCGCCTGCATGGCCGGGATCGAGGCGCTCGGCGCCGGCCCGGTGATCGCCGAGCGGGTGGCTGCCGGCCGGCCGGTGCTCGGGATCTGCGTGGGCATGCAGGTGCTCTTCGAGCACGGTGACGAGCACGGTGTGGTGACCAAGGGGCTCGGGCTGTTGCCCGGCGGGGTGACCCGGCTGGCCGCCACCCGTTTGCCGCACATGGGCTGGAACACGGTCCGGGCGCCCCGGGAGTCGGTGCTCTTCGCCGGGCTGTCCGAGCAGAGCCGGTTCTACTTCGTCCACTCGTACGCGATGGGCGACCCGGCGGGGCTGTCCGCTGCCGGTGCCACGGTGACCACCGCCCACCACGACACGGATTTCGTCGCCGCGGTGGAGCGCGGTTCGCTCTCGGCGGCGCAGTTCCATCCCGAGAAGTCCGCCGACACCGGTGCCGCGCTGCTGCGCAACTGGCTCGCCACGCTGCCCACCGGTGATTGAGCGTCGTCGCCCGGTGCCCGGCCGAGGGGCGTCGCGGTGAGCCGGGAACGTGCCCGTCGGCGGGCCGAGCGGGAGGCGGAGCAGGCCCGGGAACGGGCGGTTCGGCAGCGTCAGGTGGCTCGCCGGCAGCGCCGCCGCGCGGTGGTCCGTCGGTTGACTCCGCGGTTGCGGCGGGGCCGTTCCGGGCGGCTGGCCCGGCACACCCGGGGTGAGCGGGCCGCGATCGTGCTGCTCACCGGTGCGGCACTGATTTTGATCTGGACGTTCGTCGACAACCTGGCGTTGCGTATCGCGCTGATTGTGCTGTTGCTGCTCGTACTGCCGGCGATCGTCGTGATCGCCCTGGACCGTCGTACCTGATCGAGGAGAAGACGTTGAGCCTCACCCTGTTACCCGCCGTGGATGTCGCCGACGGCCGGGCCGTTCGGCTCGTGCAGGGCGCCGTCGGAAGCGAGAGCATCTACGGTGACCCGTTGGACTCCGCGCTGGCCTGGCAGCAGGACGGCGCCGAGTGGATCCACCTGGTCGACCTGGACGCGGCGTTCGGTCGGGGCACCAACGCGCACCTGCTTGCCGAGGTGGTGCGCCAGTTGGACGTGAAGGTGGAGCTGTCCGGCGGTATCCGTGACGACGAGTCGCTGCGCGCGGCGCTGGGCACCGGGGCGGCCCGGGTGAACATCGGCACCGCGGCGCTGGAGGACCCGGTCTGGTGTGACCGGGTGGTCGGGGAGTATGGCGACCGGGTCGCGATCGGGTTGGACGTGCGGGGTCACATCCTCTCGGCGCGTGGCTGGACCCGTGACGGCGGCGACCTGTACGAGGTGCTGGAGCGGCTGGACAAGGCGGGCGCGAGTCGGTATGTGGTCACCGACATCACCAAGGACGGCACGATGCGCGGGCCGAACCTGGACCTGCTGCGTGAGGTGTGTGCCCGCACCGACCGACCGGTGATCGCCTCCGGTGGGGTGTCCACGCTGGACGACCTGCGGGCGTTGGCGACCCTGGAGTCGGCCGGGGTGGAGGGTGTCATCGCCGGCAAGGCGCTCTACGCGGGTGCCTTCACGGTGGCCGAGGCGCTGCGCACCCTGGCAGAGGCGTGACGATCACTCGGCTCGGCTCGGGCGGTCCGTGGGAGCAGCGGTACGGCTACTCCCGGGTGGTGCGGGCCGGTGAACGGGCCTGGACGGCTGGTTGCACGGCCACGGTGGACGGGCGGGTGGCGCATGTCGGTGACGCCGCCGCGCAGACCGCGCAGGCGTTGCGGATCGCGTTGGCCGCGCTCGCCGAGGTGGGTGCCGAGCCGGGCGACGTGGTCCGGACCAGGATGTACGTGACCGACCGGCTGCACGCCGACGAGGTGGGTCGGGCGCACAATGCGGTCTTCGGCGCGGTCCGGCCGGCGGCGACGATGGTGGTGGTCGCCGGTCTGCTGGACCCGGAGCACCTGGTCGAGGTGGAGGTGGAGGCGTACCTCGGCGATCGCTGAGGTGGGCCCGGCGTGGCCGCCGTCAGGGCCGGACCACGGCCAGATAAGTTGTGCACAATCTAATTGTGGGCTATGGTTCAGTGGTGACCGATGACCTGGTACTGCGCCGGCAGGTGTGCTTCGCGCTCTACGCCGCGTCGCGCGCACTGACCGACGTCTACCGGCCGATCCTCGACGAGTTCGGGCTGACCTACCCGCAGTACCTGGTGCTGCTGGTGCTCTGGGAACGCCCCGAGGCCGCCCCCACGGTGTCCGAGCTGGGTGCCGAGCTGCGGCTGGACTCCGGCACGCTCTCCCCGCTGCTCAAGCGGCTGGAGGGGGCGGGCCTGGTGGCCCGGCGGCGGTCGGCCCGCGACGAGCGGCGGGTCGAGGTGGGCCTCACCGAACAGGGCCGGGCGCTGCGGCAGCAGGTGGACGAGGTCCCGCTGCAGATCGCCCGGGCCACCGGACTCGGCCTCACCGAGCTGGTCGCGCTGCGCGACACCCTCACCCGGGTCACCGACACCATCCACCGACAGAAGGAGCAGTGACCATCATGCAGGTGCTCTACACCGCGTCCGCGACCGCCAGCGGCGACGGCCGCGACGGCCACGTCGAGACCTCCGACGGCACGTTCACCCTCGACCTGGCCGTGCCGAAGGAGATGGGTGGCGCCGGCGGCGCCGCCAACCCCGAGCAGCTCTTCGCCGCCGGCTACGCGGCCTGCTTCCACGGCGCGCTGCGACTGGTGGCCCGTCGGGCCAAGGCCGACGTGACCGGCTCGGTCGTCGGCGCCGAGGTGGGCATCGGCCCGAACGGCAGCGGCGGGTTCGGGCTCACCGTGCAACTCGTGGTCGACCTGCCCGCCGTGCCCCGCGACGCGGCCGAGCAGCTCGTCGAGCAGGCCCACCAGGTCTGCCCGTACTCGAACGCCACCCGCGGCAACATCGACGTCACGCTGACCGTCCGCGAGACCCTGCCCGCGTGACGTCGCGGAACCAGGCCCCGACCGCGGACGAGAGGACGACCACCCCCGTGACCAGCAACCGTGAGATCCACCTGGCCAGCCGCCCTGCGGGCTGGCCCACCGAGGACAACTTCCGGCTCGTCGAGACGGACGTCCCGACCCCCGGACCGGGCCAGATCGTGGTCCGCAACCAGTACCTGTCCGTCGACCCGTACATGCGCGGGCGGATGAACGACGTCAAGTCGTACGTGGCGCCGTACGCGCTCGACGCGCCGCTCGACGGTGCCGCGATCGGCGAGGTGGTGGCCAGCGAGGCGGCGGACATCGCCGTCGGCGACACCGTCCTGCACGGGCTGGGCTGGCGGGAGTACGCGCTGCTCGACGCGACCGCCGCTCGTCCGGTCGACCCGACGCTCGCCCCGGTCAGCGCGTACCTGAGCGTGCTGGGCATGCCCGGCCTGACCGCGTACGCCGGGCTGTTGGAGGTGGCCGCGATGAAGCCCGGCGAGACGGTCTTCGTCTCCGCCGCGGCCGGCTCGGTGGGCAGCCTGGTCGGCCAGATCGCCAAGCTCAAGGGTGCCGGTCGGGTGGTCGGCAGCGCCGGCTCGGCGGCCAAGGTCGAGCGGTTGCGGGCGTTGGGCTTCGACGCCGCCTTCGACTACCACGACGGGTCGGTCCGCGACTCGCTGCGGGCGGCCGCTCCGGACGGCGTCGACGTCTACTTCGACAACGTCGGCGGCGATCACCTGGAGGCGGCGATCTCGGCCATGAACCTGCACGGCCGGGTCGCCATCTGCGGCATGATCGCGCAGTACAACGCCACCGAGCCGCCGGCCGCCCCGCGCAACCTGGCGCTGGTCATCGGCAAACGGCTCACCCTGCGCGGCTTCCTGGTCAACGACCACAACGACGTGCGGGCGGCGTTCGTGCGCGACGTCGCGGGCTGGCTGCGCGACGGCACGCTGTCCTACGACGAGACGATCGTGGACGGCATCGAGAACGCCCCGGCCGCGTTCCTGGGCCTGCTGCGTGGCGAGAACCTCGGCAAGATGCTCGTCCGGGTCTGAGGAAGGGCCCCTTCCGGCAAGACACCGCACCAACGGCACCCACGGTGGCCGGCCCGACGGGTCGGCCACCGTCGCCGTACGGAGGGATAGGCTGATGGCATGACGGTGGCGGTACGGGTGATCCCCTGTCTGGACGTGGACGCCGGGCGGGTGGTCAAGGGGGTCAACTTCCTCGACCTACGCGATGCCGGCGACCCCGTGGAGTTGGCCGCCGCGTACGACCGGGCCGGGGCGGACGAGCTGACCTTCCTCGACGTCACCGCGTCCTCGAGTGACCGCGGCACCATGCTCGACGTAGTGCGCCGCACGGCCGAGTCGGTGTTCATCCCACTGACCGTCGGTGGCGGGGTCCGGCAGGTCGCCGACGTCGACACGCTGCTGCGCGCCGGGGCGGACAAGGTCGGCGTGAACACTGCCGCGATCGCCCGGCCGGAGCTGATCGCGGAGATCGCCGACCGGTTCGGCCGGCAGGTGCTCGTGCTCTCCCTCGACGTGCGCCGGGCGCCCGACGGCGGCACGCCCAGTGGCTTCGAGGTCACCACGCACGGCGGTCGGCGCGGCACCGGGATCGACGCGGTCCAGTGGGCGCGCCGGGGCGCCGAGTTGGGAGCGGGGGAGATCCTGCTCAACTCGATGGACGCCGACGGCACCAAGGCAGGCTTCGACCTGGAGCTGATCGCCGCGGTGCGAGCGGTCGTGGACGTGCCGGTGGTGGCCAGCGGGGGAGCTGGCGAGGTGGCCCACTTCCCGCCCGCGATCGGCGCGGGCGCGGACGCGGTGCTCGCCGCCAGTGTCTTCCACTTCGGCGAGCTGACCGTGGCCGAGGTCAAGGACGCGCTGCGGCACAGCGGCCACCCGGTGCGCTGACCCGGTCAGTGCCCGCCGGGATGCCCCTCCGGTGACCGGCGGGGCGTGGGGATCGAGCGGACGGCATATTCCTGGACGGCCGCCGCGTGGTCGGCCTCGTCCAGGCTCCAGTCGGCGCTGCCGGGTGCGTGCCGGCGGGTCAGCACGCCCTGCACGGTGTCCACCATTGTCGCCACACCCGCGCGCGGGCGGGTACGCCAGAGCTGCTCACCCTCGGCGGTGATCCGGAACCAGCCGTCGGCGACGCTGACCAACCCGGCGCCGACCAGCCGCTGGACCGCGGCCTCCACCTCGTGCCGCTGCGGAATCGTGTGGTTGAGGTGATCGGCGGTGGAGAGCACGTCGGTCAGGCGGACGCCCTCCGGCCGCCGACTTGTCGCCGACCGACGGTGCCGCCCTGCCCCGCTCGCGATGACCAACGAAACGAAGATCCAGGCGTCCGTCCAGCGCCAACCGTTCTCCCCCATGCAGAGATGATGACGGCGCGCGTCGCGGAAGGGAACACCCACCCTCCCATCCGGCATCTTGTACCACCACGGCGTACCGGTTCGCGGACGGTCGGTGAGGCTCAGCCGGCGGGAGCGGGCGGTGCGGCGGTGCCCGGACCGGCGGTGCCCGGTACGGGCGCGGGTGCGGCGCTGTCGGGCACGGCGAACAGCGGGATGAAGAACTGGGCCAACGGGCCGATGGCCAGCGCATAGGCGACGGTGCCCACGCCGACGGTGCCGCCGAGCAGCCAGCCGAGCGCCAGGACGGTGACCTCGATGACGGTGCGCACCAGTCGGACCGACCGGCCCGGCCGGCGGGCGACGAAACCGGTCATCAGCCCGTCTCGGGGGCCGGGCCCCAGTCGGGCACCGAGATAGAGGCCGGTGGCGGCGCCGTTGGCGACGATCCCGGTGATCAGCAGCGCGATCTGGACGCCGAGCGGGCCACCGGTGGGCAACACGGTCAGAGTGGCGTCCACGACCAGGCCAATTACCACCACGTTGCTGACCGTGCCGAGGCCCGGCCGCTGCCGTAGCGGGATCCAGAGCAGCAGCACCAGCGCGCCCACGGCGATGGTGACGGTGCCGAAGGAGAGGTCGGTCCGCTCGGACAACCCCTGGTGGAACACGTCCCACGGGTCGAGGCCAAGGTCCGAGCGGATCATGAGGGCCATGCTGACGCCGTAGAGGGTGAGCCCGAGGTAGAGCTGGACCAATCGCCGAACCGGCCGATGCCGCAGATTGCCAATCAGTGCCATGCATGCCACTCTAGGTGCCAATCATCGCGGAGGAAGAAGCCAATATTCGAGGAGTGGCCATGACTGGTCAGGTGCGTGGCGTCCAATTGGCCCGTCTGCTCGGTCAGTGGCACGCCCTGCCGGGTCGCCGGCGCAGCCCCGACTACGTCGCCCTGGCCACCACCGTGCGCGGCCTGCTCGCCGACGGACGGCTACCGCTGGGCGTCCGCCTTCCCGCCGAACGAGAACTGGCCGAGGCGCTGCGGATCAGCCGGACCACGGTGACCGCCGCGTACCGGCACCTGCGCGAGACCGGGCACCTGGCCAGCCGCCGAGGCGCCGGCAGTTGGACGATGCTGCCCGGCAACCACCGGGTGGCCAGCACCGGCCTGTGGACCCCGCTGGACGACCGGGAGATGCTCGACCTCGGCGTCGCCGCGCTGGCCGCCCCGCCGCAACTCCTGACGGCCGCCCGTGCGGCTGCCGAGGACCTGCCCCGCTACCTGGGCGGGGCCGGCTACCACCCGACCGGCATCATCGAGCTGCGCGAGGCGGTGGCCGACGCGTACACCGCTCGGGGGTTGCCCACCTCGGCCGACCAGATCATGGTCACCAGCGGCACCCAGCACGCACTGGACCTGGTGCTGCGACTCGCTCTGGCCCCTGGCGGCAACGTCCTGGTCGAGTCCCCGACCTACCCCAACGCGCTCGCCGCGCTGGCCGGCCGGAGAGCCCGGATCACCACCCATGGCCTGGCCACCGACGCCGGCGGCTGGGAGCCCGACCTGCTGCTGGCGAGCCTGCGGCAGACCCGGCCCAAGCTGGCCTACCTCATCCCCGAGTTCCAGAACCCGACCGGGCACCTGATGCCCGCCGTTCTACGCGAGCGCGTGGTGGCCGCCGCCCACGCGGTCGGTACCGACCTGATCATCGACGAGTCCTTCGTGGACCTCGCGTTGGACGGCACGGAACTGCCGCCCCCGGTGGCTGTCTACGACCGACACAGCCGCGTGATCAGCATCGGCGGGATGAGCAAGCCCTACTGGGGTGGCCTGCGGATCGGCTGGGTGCGTGCCTCCGCGCCGCAGGTGCAGCGGCTGGCCGCCGTTCGGGTCGGGGTGGACATGGCCAGCCCGGTGCTGGACCAACTGGTCGCGGTGCACCTGCTCGCCGACGCCGACGCCATCGTCGCCGACCGACGAGTCCAGTTGGCCGCCCAGCGTGACGCGCTGCTCGGCGCACTGGCGCACCGGCTGCCGGACTGGCGGGTCACCGTGCCACGCGGTGGCGTGACGCTCTGGGCCGAGTTGGACGGGCCGGTCTCCAGTGCGCTGGCCCGGGCCAGCGAGGAGGTCGGCGTACGACTGGCGCCCGGTCCCCGGTTCGGCCTGGACGGCACCCTGGAGCGCTTCCTGCGGCTGCCCTTCACCCTGCCGGCCGCGGACCTGGTGGAGGCCGTCGGGCGGATCGCGGCGGTCCGCTACGACCTGGACCGGGCCGGGCCTCAGCGGTGGCGCGAGCCGGCCGTCATCGCCTGAGCCGCACGACGAAAACGCCGGTGGCGCCGCACCCGAGCGGGCACGGCGCCACCGGCGCTGGATCAGAGCTCGGCGAGGGTGCCGGCGTACATCTTGTCGATCTCGGCCGCGAAGTTGCTCTCCACACCACGTCGCTTGATCTTCAACGACGGGGTGATCTCGCCGTCCTCGATCGTCAGGTCGCGCGGCAGGATGGCCACCTTCTTGATCGTCTCCCAGCGGTTGAGCTTCGCGTTGAGCTGGGCGACGTACTCCTCGACCATCGTCTGAGCCTCCGGCGAGGTGACGATCTCGGTGTAACTGCGACCCTCCAGCGGGCCGCCGGCGACCCAGCCCCGGACCGCGTCCGGGTCCAGCGTGACCAGCATCGTGCAGAAGTTGCGGGCCTGACCCACGACGACCGCCTGCGAGGTGTACGGACAGATGGCCTTGAACATCCCCTCGATGTGCGACGGCGCGATGTACTTGCCGCCCGAGGTCTTGACCAGGTCCTTCTTACGGTCCGTGATCCGGAGGTAGCCCTGCTCGTCGAGGGTGCCGATGTCACCGGTACGGAAGAAGCCCTCGTCGGTGAACGCGGCGGCGGTCTCCTCCGGCAGGTTGTGGTAGCCGCGCATCACCGGTCGACCACGCACCAGGATCTCCCCGTCGGTGTCGATCCGGCACTCCAGGTCACCCATGGCGCGACCCACCGTGCCGATTCGCAGCCCCGCCGGCGGGTTGACGAAGTTGCCGGCGCTGGTCTCGGTCAGGCCGTAACCCTCGGAGATCGGCAGGTTCGCCGCGGCGAAGAAGGTGGCGATCTCCGGGCTGAGCGGCGCAGCGCCGGACACCAGCACCCGCATCCGGCCACCCAGGCGGGCCTGGAGCTTGCTGAACACCAGCTTCTCGGCCAGCCCGTAGCGCAGCTTCAGCCCGGCCGGCACCGGCTTGCCGGCCTGCTCCAGGGTGACCTTCTCCTTGCCGACGCCAACGGCCCAGCCGAAGATCTTCGCCTTCGCGCCGCCGGCGCCCTGCGCGGTGGTCACCGCCTTGTTGTAGACCTTCTCGAAGACCCGAGGAGCGCCGCACATCAGCGTCGGACGGATGACCGAGAGCAGGTCGACCAGCTTGTCCACCCGCCCGTCGACGTAGGTGGGCAGGCCGACGTGGATGGCGCCGCAGAGCAGGGTCTTGCCGAACGAGTGGGCCAGCGGCAGCCACAGGTACTGCAGGTCGTCGTCGCGCAGCAGCCCGACGTCGGCCTGCGCCACGGCCTCCCAGCACCAGCCGCCGTGCAGCAGCTCGACGCCCTTGGGTCGGCCGGTGGTGCCGGAGGTGTAGATCAGGGTGGCCAGGTGGTCCGGGGCGATGCCGGCCACGAGCATGTCGATCAGATCCGGTTCGGCGGCCAGTGCGCGGGTGCCCCGTTCCTCCAGCTCGGCGAGCGTCAGCTGCGGGATCGCGGCGGCGGGGTCGACGGCACCGTCGATGAGCACCACGTGAGTCAGCGCGGGCAGGTCCGCGCCGCCGATCTTCGCCGCCTGGGCCGGGTTCTCCGCGAAGAGCACCTTCGACCCGGAGTCGGCGATGATGTACGTCGCGTCCGCCGGCTCGGTGGTCGGGTAGACGGTGGTGGTCGCCCCGCCGGCGCACATGATGCCGAGGTCGGCGATCACCCAGTCCAGCCGGGTGTTGGCGAGGATCGCTACCGGGTCCTCCTGGCCGACGCCCAGGCCGTGCAGGCCGGCGGCGACCGCCTTGGCGCGCTGGCCGACCTGATCCCAGGTCAGCCAGACGGGCCCCGAGTCGTCGGGGGTCGGGGACGCAAACGCAAACCGGTCGGGGGTGGCCGCCACACGCTTGAGGAACATGTCCGGGATGGAACGGTACGGTACATCGAGAGCCATCGCTGTAGCCGCCTTCGGGGGTGGTGGCGTGACGGTCGTCACGTCATGGTGGTTACCGAAGAGTATTGCCTGGCGCGGTGCGTCGGCTAGCCCCGGTGATCGTCCGGCCACCCCGCCCCGCCGACCGGTACGGCCGAATCAGGCGTACCGGGCAGCCACCAGTGACCAGTCGTAGGTGGCCCGCACCCAGTTTCGCCGTGCGGCCAGCGCGTGGCGTATCCCGTCGTCCCCACCGGCCAGCAGCGTCTGCTCCACCTCGAGGTACGCCGCCAGCCCCTGGTTGAACCGGTTCGCCGCAGCCCGCAGCGCGGTCGCCTCGTCCGCGCCGCTGTTTCGGGCGATCACCGTCACCAGGTTGTGCGCGTCCGGGTCCACCTCGCTCTCCTTGCCGTAGGAGAAGAGGTCGTTGCACCAGCAGACCAGGTCCACCGCCAGCAGATCCAGGGCGACCAGCGCCGGATCGGCGTGCTGGGCCGACCCGGGTGGTCGCGCCGACGCCAGGTCGGTCAGGGTGAGGCACGGGCGTACGCCGCCGGTGTGCCGCCGCATCTGCACGTACTCCGCGACCTCGGGGACCCGCCGGCGCTCCCGGTTGGTCGCCTCCCAGAGCAGTGCCAGCAGGTACGCCCGCACCTGGCTGACGAACCGCAGCAGTTGTCCCGGTCGGCCGTGGGCCCGGGTTCGGCGACACAGGTCGTGCAACGCGGCGCCGAGTGGGCCGGCGCCCGGTGCACCGCCCGGCTCGCCGCACCGGTCCAGCACGTCGAGCAGGCCCCCGATGGTCGACGCCAGCCGGGCCGGATCCGCGCCGAGGTCGTCCTCGTCGCAGGCGTCGTCCATCACGAAGAGCCAGGAGATCAGGTCGGTGAGCAGCCGCAGCCCGTCCTCTGGTCCGTCCGGGCAGGCCCGTCCGGCCAGGCCGGCAGCATCCGCCCGCCGGAGTCGATGAGCCCGGTGGCCGGAATCGATCAGACCGGAGGCGTGCGCCCACTCGACACTCTCGCTCGCCACTCGGTCCGTGGCCTTGTGGCGCCCCGCCGGAAACGGTGGCTCCCGCAGTGCCGAAATCGCGAAAGTTCGCATAATTGCCCCCACTCGCGTCACCCGGCCCAGAGCGGCGCGGTGAAGCGTACGGGAGAAGACATCAGCGCATCTCGCTGGGTGTGGGGCACCCCACACCGAAGTCGTGACCGTTTAAGCGCAGAGGGTCACATTCCCAGGCTGGCGGTGCGTAATCGACGTGCTGCCTCCGTCGGACCGTCCAGTTGGACCCGGGCCACCCGTTGGCGACCGGAGAGGAACAGCACCAGCTCGGCCGGGGGGCCGACCAGCCGCAGCATTTCGCCGCCGCGACCGACGGATATCTCGCCGTGACCGGGCGCCTGCACGTAGAGATCCGCCGGAAAGCGGCGCAGTGCCAGCCGAGCCATCGGGGCGGCACGCTTCCAGAGTGCGCGCTGCAGCCCGGCGGGCAGGTCGCGCGGTTGCCACCCGGAGCCGGCCCGCCGCACGTCCTCGTGGTGGATGAAGAACTCCATCGTGTTGGCCAACTCGTCGGTTACCGGGTTGCTGACCGGGCTCCACAGCGGCGGCCGTCGTACCTGGGCCACCAACTCCGGGTAGGGACGCGCGGCGAGTTCACGACGGACCCGTTCGGCGTAGCCACGCAGCGGCGGCAGCACGATCCCGCCGGCCGCGTCCGGGCGGCGCTCCCGCAGCACCAGGTGCGCGGCGAGATCACGGGTCGCCCAGCCCTCGTTGATCGTCGGTGCTTCCGGCCCGAGGGCCAGCAGGAGATCGGCCAGCGCCTCGCGCTCGGCTCGGGCGTACCGCGGCATGGCCCGATCGTAGGCCCGGTCGCCGGTCGGCGCGCGACACCGGCCGCCGGATCGGCGCCCGCCGCTCGTCGCCGTCCGGTACGTGATGGTCGACATATCCGGTCCGGGTCGGCACTGCTGGCCCCGACCGGTAAGGATGAGGGAGATAATTGTGGCTTACGGCGGGGGAAAGCGTGGCTAGCAAGACAAGTCGGGACGTGCTCAGCCGAGGGCTGGGAGTCCTGCGGCAGGCAATCCGCGAGCAGCCACGGATCTTCGCGGTCGCGGTCGTCGGCAGCGTGCTCTTCGGCGGGATGATCATCGTCAGCGCGCGGGTCGTCGGGACGGTCATCGGTGAGGTGGCGCTCCCGGCCATCTCCCGCCGAGAGGTGGGCACCGGGACGCTGGCGCTGGCCGCGGCCGCGCTGTTCGGGATCAGCGTGTTGCGGGTGGCAGGCATCATCGGCCGTCGCCTCGGTGCCGGCTACATGCAGTACCGCCTCCAGGCCTCCTACCGCCGCCGGGTCACCCGCCGCTATCTGGAGCTGCCACTGTCCTGGCACCACCGCAACTCCACCGGCACCCTGTTGTCCAACGCCAACTCCGACGTCGAGGCGGCCTGGTACCCCATTGCGCCGCTGCCCTTCGCCGTCGGCACGCTGGTGATGTTGGTCGGCGCGATCGTCTCGCTCTTCGCCACCGACTGGGCGCTCGCCCTGGTCGGTCTCGCGGTCTTCCCGGCGCTGTTCGCGCTCAACGTGGTCTACTCCCGCCGGATGGCGCCCCGGCAGGCCCGGGCGCAGCGCCTGCGCGCCGAGGTCAGCGGGATCGCCCACGAGAGCTTCGACGGCGCCCTGGTGGTCAAGACGATGGGCCGCGAGGCCCAGGAGACCGCCCGGTTCGCGGGCCGGGCCGGCGAGCTACGCGACTCGTTGATCGCGGTCGGCCGGCTGCGCGGCGTCTTCGACCCACTGCTGGAGACGCTGCCCAGCATCGGCACCCTCGCCGTACTGGTGGTGGGGGCGTTCCGGCTCCGCCAGGGTGCGATCAGCGTGACCGAGCTGGTCAGCGTGGCCTTCCTCTTCACCGTGCTGGCCTTTCCGGTGCGGGCCATCGGGTGGGTCCTGGCCGAGCTGCCGCGCAGCGTCGCTGGCTGGGACCGGGTCCGCCGGGTGCTCGACGCGACCGGCGAGATGCCGTACGGGCAACGCGTCCTCGACCCGGCCAGCACGCTCGGCCCGGCCACCCTCACCTTCAGCGACGTGCACTTCTCCTACCCACCCGCCGAGGCGCACCAGCCCGGTGCGCAGGTGCTCGGCGAGGTCGGCTTCACCGTTCCGTCCGGCCGGACGGTCGCACTGGTCGGGCCCACCGGCGCCGGCAAGTCGACAATCGCCTCGTTGGCGGTCCGCCTCGTCGACCCGGACTCCGGCACCGTCTCCCTGGACGGGGTGGACGTGCGCGAGTTGACCGCCGCGTCGCTGGCCGGCACGGTGGCCCTGGTCGCCCAGGTGCCGTTCGTCTTCGACGACACGGTCCGCGCCAACATCTCCCTCGACCGCGCGGGTATCGACGACGAGGCCGTCTGGGCGGCGCTGCGGCTGGCCGAGGCGGACGGGTTCGTCGCCGCGCTGCCCGACGGTTTGGACACCATGGTCGGCGAGCGGGGCACCTCGCTCTCCGGTGGGCAGCGGCAGCGGCTCACCCTGGCCCGCGCGCTGGCCGGCCGACCGCGCCTGCTGGTGCTCGACGACGCGACCAGCGCGGTCGACCCGAGGGTGGAGGCCGCCATCCTGGCCGGGCTGCGGTCGTCGACGGCCGAGCCGGGGGTGCCGGCCGCGTCGATCCTGGTGGTGGCGTACCGCCGGGCCACCATCGCGCTCGCCGACGAGGTCATCTACGTGGAGCAGGGGCGGGTAATCGCCCGGGGTACGCACAGCGAGTTGTTGGCCACCGTGCCCGGCTACGTCGACCTGGTCACCGCCTACGAGCAGGCTGAGGTCGACCGCGCGCAGGAAAGCGCGTACGGCGATGAGGTCGCGCCGCTGCCGTCCGGCCTGGAAATCGAGGTGGACCGGTGAGTGCGAGGAGTGCAGCGCAGCGGAGCCCCGCAGTCGCGAACGAAAGGCCGGCACCGGTGAGTGCGAGGAGTGCAGCGCAGCGGAGCCCCGCAGTCGCGAACGAAAGGCCAGCCCGTTGAGTACGTCTGTGACCGGTGAGAAGTCGCCTGAGATCGATGAGAAGCTGGAGACGACCTGGCAGACCCTGCGCCGCGGTCTGGCGCTCTCGCCGGAGCTGCGGACGGGCCTGGCTGGCACCCTGGCCCTGGCGTTGGTCTACATGGTCGGTCGGGTGGCCGTGCCGGTCGCCGTGCAGCAGGGCATCGACCGGGGCATCGTCGGTGGCCTGAATCTGGATGTGGTCTGGTCGGTGGTGGCGATCACCGCACTGATTTTGACGATCACGACGATCTGCGGCTACCTGATGATGCGCCGGCTGTTCACGGTCAGCGAGACGGCGCTGGCCAACGTGCGGACGCGGGCGTTCCGGCACGTGCACGACCTGTCGATGTTGCACCAGCAGTCGGAGCGGCGTGGCTCGCTGGTCTCGCGGGTCACCAGCGACGTCGACCAGATCACCCAGTTCCTCCAGTGGGGCGGGGTGATCCTGCTGGTGAACCTCGGTCAGTTGGTGGTCACCACCGCCGTCATGCTCGCGTACTCCTGGCAGTTGACCCTCGTGGTGTTGGCCGCGTTCCTGCCGGCGGTGTTCGTCATCCGGCAGTTGCAACGCCGTCTCGGCACGGCGTACGCGACGGTGCGCCAGCGCACCGGCGCGCTGCTCGGCACGATCGGCGAGAGCGTGGTGGGCGCGCCGGTGATCCGGGCCTACGGGATCGCGGGGCGCACGGCGCGGCGGCTGGACGAGGCCATCGACGGGCAACGTGTGGCGCAGCAGCGCGCGATCCGGATCAGCATCGTGGGCAGCTCGGTCGGCGAGTTGGCCGCCGGGTTGGCCCTGGCCGGTGTGGTGGTGCTCGGGGTGACGCTGGGGGTGGACGGCACGCTGTCGATCGGCCAGCTGACCGCGTTCCTGTTCCTGGTGACGCTCTTCATCCAGCCGGTGCAGATCGCCACCGAGGTGCTCAACGAGGCGCAGAACGCGATCGCCGGTTGGCGTCGGGTGCTGGACGTGTTGGACGTCGCCCCCGACGTGGCCGACCCGGGGGAGCAGGGGCGCAAGCTGCCGGACGGGCCGTTGGACGTCCGGTTCGCCGGTGTGCGGTTCGCCTACCCGGGTGGCCCGCCGGTGCTGCACGACATCGACCTGGAGATCCCCGCGAAGAGCCGGGTGGCGGTGGTCGGTGAGACCGGCAGCGGAAAGACCACCTTCGCCAAGTTGCTGACGCGTCTGATGGACCCGTCGGCCGGGGCGGTGCTGTTGTCCGGGGTGCCGTTGGCGGAGGTCCGGTTCGACTCGCTGCGCTCCCGGGTGGTGATGGTGCCGCAGGACGGGTTCCTCTTCGACGCGACGGTGGGGGACAACGTCCGGTTCGCCCGGCCGGAGCTGACCGACGAGCAGCTGAGCGCGGCCTTCACCGAGTTGGGCCTGTCGGACTGGCTGGAGGGTTTGCCGGCGGGTCTGGACACACCCGTCGGCGAGCGCGGCGAGGCGCTCAGCGTGGGTGAGCGGCAGCTCGTGGCGCTGGCCCGGGCGTACGTGGCCGATCCGGACCTGCTGGTGCTGGACGAGGCGACCAGCGCGGTGGACCCGGCGACCGAGGTGCGGTTGCAACGCACCCTGGACGCGGTCACCAGGGGTCGGACCACCCTCGCGATCGCACACCGGCTCTCCACGGCGCAGGCCGCCGACGAGGTGATCGTGGTGGACCGGGGTCGGGTGGTGCAGCGCGGCCCGCACGATGAGCTGGTCCGCGATGCCGACTCGGTCTACGGCCTGCTCTACGCCTCCTGGCTGGAGCAGACACGATGACGTGGTGGCATTCCGGTTGTGCGGGTGCGGTGGACGCCGGTGGCCGGGTGCTCTAGGCTCCGGGTTAGGTAAGCCTAACCTTTGAAGGAGGTCGCGCCCATGCGGCCCAACCCCGCCGAGATCGTTCGTACCCTCGTCGCCGGCCGCCTGCCCGGCCTCGTCCACCTTGCTCACCGGCCGGGCCCCCACCACGCCCGGCACGTGACCGACCCGGACGGGCGGGTGCTGCTGCTGGTGCCGGTGGCCAGCCACCTGGCCGCCGCGCTGCAGCCGGTCGCCGGGGGCAGCGACGTCGCGGTGGTGCTCGACGTGCTCGACCTGCCACCCGCCGCCGGAGCACCCGGCCTGGGCCGAGCCTGGGTCTCCGGCTGGGCGGGCGAACTGCACGGCGACGAGGCCCGCCATGCGGCGGTCGACTTCGCCGCGGTGGAGCCGACCGGCGACCTGCTCGACCTGGGCACCCGGTTCCGGCTGTTCCGCTTCGAGGTGGTCGAGGTCCGCTGGGAGCGGGCCGGCGCCGTGCACCGGGTCGACCCGGGGGAGTACGCCGAGGCGGAGCCGGACCCGGTACACCCGGTCGAAGCGCGCCTGCTCGCCGACCTCGCCGAGCGCGACGGCGCCCAGGTGACCGAGTACCTGCGCCGGCAACTCGGCCTGACCGAGCAGACCCCCGACGGGCCGCCCCGAGTGGTGCGCATCGACCGCTACGGGCTCGTGGTCGTCCTCGGCCGACCCGGCGCCCGACGTCGGATCCGGTTGGCGTTCCCCGGCCCGATCGCCGACCCGGCCGAACTGCCGCGACTGCTGCCGCCGCTACGACTCCCGGCCGGCGCCCGCCCGCCACGCTGACCGCCCGCCACGCTGACCGCCTGCCCGGGTTGGCCTAGGTGGGTAGCGGACCGGTGAGGTACCGCTGGATCGTGGGACCGATCGCGGCGGCCAGGGTCTCCGGGTCCGCCGAGGCGACCGGCTCAAGGCGCACCACGTGCCGCATCATGGCCAGGCCGATCATCTGGGTGGCCACCAGGGAACCCCGCAGCGGCAGCTGGGCCGGATCGACGTCGAGCTGTTCGAGCACCCGACGCAGCACCTGAGTGGTGATGAATTCTCGCAGCAGTCGCGCGGTCCACTCGTTGCTCACCGCCGAGCGCAGCAGTGCCACCCCGGCACTGCCGGCCGGGGAGTCCCAGACGCCGAGGAAGATGCGCACCATGCGCTCGCCGACACCGTCCAGGTCACCGGCGAGCACCTTCGGCACCAGCTGACCGGGGTCGACGGGAAAGTTCATCGCGGCCAGGAAGAGCTGGTCCTTGCTGCCGAAATAGTGGTGCACCAGCGCCGGATCGACCTCCGCCGTGCCGGCGATGGCGCGGATCGAGGCCGCGTCGAAGCCACGCTCGGCGAACGCCGTCCGCGCCGCGTCGAGTATCGCCTCCCGGGTGCCGGGGTTGCCGGGTCGCCGGCCGGTCCGCCGCGTCATCGCCGCCCTTCGTTCGTCCACCCTTTGGTTGTCAGCCGCTGCGGCGGCGCAGGGTGGCCGCCGCGAGCACCAGCGCCAACACCACCGCGCCGAGCACCACCGCCACGTCCCGCCACATCCTGCCGGCCGGCTCGGCGTGGGCGCCGACCTCCTGCAACGCCTCGATGGCGTACGACAGGGGGAAGGCGTCACTGAGCGCCTGGAGCCAACCGGCCATCTGATCGCGGGCCACGAACAGCCCGCAGAGCAGCAGTTGGGGGACCACCACGACCGGCAGGAACTGTACTGCCTGGAACTCGGTGCGGGCGAAGGCGCTGCAGAGCAGCCCGAGGGCGACGCCGAGCACGGCGTCGATGACGGCGATCCCGATCACCAGCCCGATGCTGCCGGCGGTGTCCAGATCGAAGACCCAGTAGGCCACGCCGGCGGCGACCGCGGCCTGCACGGCGGCGGCCAGCCCGAACGCGATGCCGTACCCGAAGAGCAGGTCGAGCTTGCCCAGCGGCGTGGTGAGCAGCCGCTCCAGGGTGCCGGAGGTGCGTTCCCGGAGCATGGCGATGCTGGTCACCAGAAACATGATCACGAAGGGGAAGATGCCCAGCATCACCAGGGCGATCCGGTCGAACGTCGTCGGCTGCCCGGGTGGGGTCGGCTGGTCGACGTACATGAAATAGACAAGGGTGAGCAGGGCGGCCGGCACGACCACGAGCAACGCGATGGTCCGTCGGTCGTGCCGGAGTTGGCGCAGGATGCGGCCGGTGGTGGCCGTCAGGATCCGCGGGTTCACGACGCCTCCTGTCCGGTCGTCGCGCGACGCGTCTCGCCCGCCCGGATGAGGCGGAGGAAAGCCTCGTCGAGGTCGTCCACACCGGCGGCGGCGCGGACCGCGGCCGGGCTGTCGTCGGCGATCAACCGCCCCTGGCGGATCAGCAGAAGCCGGTCGCAGCGGGCCGCCTCGTCCATGACGTGGCTGGACACCAGCAGGGTGGTGCCGGCGGCGGCCATCGCGTGGAAACGGGCCCACAGGTCCGCCCGCAGCACCGGGTCCTGACCGACGGTCGGCTCGTCGAGGATGACCAGCTCCGGCTCTCCGACCAGCGCGCAGGCCAGCGAGGCCCGGCTGCGTTGACCGCCGGAGAGGGTCGCGACCAGTTGGCCGGCGGCCTCGGCCAGCCCGACATCGCTGATCGCCCGGTCGGCCTCGACCCGCCCCCGCCCGTACAGGGCCGCGAAGTAGCGGGCATTTTCCCGGACCGTCAGGTCGGCGTAGACGCTCGGCGCCTGGGTCAGGTAGCCCACCCGGTGCCGCAGCGCGGGGGTGCCCGCCGGCTGACCGAGCACGGTGACCGTGCCGTCTCTGACCACCTGCACCCCGACCACCGCGCGCATGAATGTGGTCTTCCCGCTGCCGCTGGGGCCGAGCAGCCCCGTGACGGCGCCGCGCGGGACGCGGCAGCTGATGCCGTCCAGCACCCGCCGCCCACCCCGGTCGACGACCAGGTCACGGACGGCTATCGCGTCGTCCATCACGCACCTCCCCAAGAAACTCATCAACTGTTGAACTCAACGCTAGATGAGATACCCGCGTGTACACAATGGGTTGACTTCGAGCGCACTCGAACTGGAAGCCTTGACAGCGTGAACGTCAGCACCAAAGACATGACCCTTACCGTCGGCGAGGCCGCCGAACGTGTCGGCCTCACCACCTACACGCTGCGGTGGTACGAGCAGGAAGGGCTGGTCGCGCCGGTCGGCCGGGACGCCGTCGGGCGTCGGCGGTACACCGCCGGAGATGTCAACTGGCTGCTCCTGCTCACCAGGCTGCGCCGCACCGGGATGCCGGTGCGCGACATGCGTCGCTACGCCGAGCTGGCCCGGCAGGGCGACCGCACCCTCGGTGCCCGGCGGGCGCTGTTCGAGGCGCACCGAGCCCGGGTACTGAGCCGGATGGCCGAGCTGGAGGAAGACCTCAGCGTGCTCAACTACAAGATCGACGCCTACCGTCGCGCCGAGGAGGAGAAGTGATGATCCGTCGTCGGATGGGCACCACCGGGCCGGACGTCTCAGCGATCGGGCTCGGCTGCATGGGGATGAGCTTCGCCTACGGCAGTGGCGACGACGCCGAGTCGACCCGCACCCTGCACCGCGCACTCGACCTGGGCGTCAACCACCTGGACACCGCCGACATGTACGGTCGCGGCGCCAACGAGGAGCTGCTCGGGCCGGTGGTGCGGGCCCGGCGTGACGAGGTCTTCCTGGCCACGAAGTTCGGCAACCGGGTGGCCGGCGAAGGCTACGGCACCACCGGCACCCCCGGCGCCTACGTGGACAGCAGCGCCGCCTGGGCCCTTGACGCGTGCGACGCGTCGCTGCGCCGGCTCGGTGTGGACACCATCGACCTCTACTACCTGCATCGTCGTAATCCCGACACCCCGATCGAGGAGACCGTCGGGGCGATGGCCGAGCTGGTCCGTGCCGGCAAGGTGCGGTTGATCGGCCTGTCCGAGGTCAGCCCGGCGACCCTGCGCGCCGCGCACGCGGTGCACCCGATCACCGCCGTGCAGTTGGAGTACTCGTTGTTCAGCCGGGACGTCGAGGGCGAGATGCTGGCCACCTGCCGGGAGCTGGGGGTGGCGCTGGTGGCGTACTCGCCGGTCGGCCGTGGGCTGCTCACCGGGGCGATCACGAGCCGCGAACAGTTGGCGGCCGACGACTGGCGCCGGGGCGCGCCGCGCTTCGCCGAGGACAACCTGGAAGCGAACCTGGCGTTGGTCGACCAGGTGCGGGCGGTCGCCGCCGAGCTGGGTGCCAGCCCGGCGCAGATCGCGCTGGCCTGGCTGCTCGCCCAGGGCGAGGACATCCTGCCGATCCCGGGCACCAAGCGGGTGCGCTGGCTGGAGGAGAACGCCGCCGCTGTCGACCTGCACCTGAGCGCGGAGCAACTGGCCCGACTCAGCGCTGCCCTGCCGCCCGGCGCCGCGGCCGGCGAAAGGTACCCGGCGGCAGCAATGAGAACCGTCGGGCAGTAGCCTCCGGACCGGACACCAGGTCCGGCAACGGGCATTGCGCGCCGATCGGACGTACGGCACGATGGCTCGGTGGGTCACGCTCCGTTACCGGATAGCGGTTTTCTTGAGGATTGGGCCGCGCGGTTGCGGCAGACCGCCGAGCGGCAGGTTGTCGGCATCCTGCTGCGCGGTAGTCACGCCCGCCGCGCGGCCACCGCGCACAGCGATGTCGACCTCGACGTGCTGGTCGGTGGCGCCCCGTACGCCGCGCGGCGGGCGTACCTGGCCGAATCCGCAGGTCGGGTCACCCACGTCTCGGTGGCCGCCCGCGACGTCCGCTCCTGGGTGCACCGACTCGGCGAACCGGCCGACTGGGCGTTCGGGCTGCCGGTCACCGCGCCGGCGCGGCTGCTCTGGGCCGACCCGCACTGGCGGCCCCGGATCGACCTGCCGGTGCTCTGCCAGCCCGCCGAGCCGCCCCGACTCGAGGAGCTGATCGCCACGCTGGGTAAGGCCGCCTCCGCCCGGGCCGCCAGCGACCGCCTCGGGGTTCGGCTCGCCGTGGCCGACCTGGCTCGACTCTGCCCATCGGTGCTGCGCCCGGCCAACCCGTCGGTGCGGGTCCACTCCCGCCGGGCGGCCTTCGCGGCGGCCCTGGAACTGCCGGTGGCCCCGCCCGGCTACCGGGCGGACATGCTGCTCTGCCTCGGGCTGCGCCCCGGGGCCACCGGCCAACTCTGGGCCGCCGCGGTACGGCTGGTCGCCGGCACCCTGCCGTTGATCCGGCCGTACGCCGAGGAGATCGCCGAGACGGCCGGCACGGACCTGGCCGCCGCCCTGGTCGACGGCCGGCTGGATCGCTACGTGGCCCAGCTGGCACGGCCCGTCGGGCTCGCGCAGCGGCCCCGGCGGGAGCGGTCGCCGGTGCCCGCGCCGCGTGCGGGACAATTGGTCACTGTGCCCGTACCTGACGCGCCGGTGACCGGCGCCCCCAGCGACCCGAGCGACCCGGTGGCGCCCGTCCCGGCCCGCCCGTCCCGGCTCGACCCGGCCATCGCGGCCCAGCTGCGCCGCACCGCCGACGGTCTGGTCGCCGCCGTGGTCCGGGCGCACGACTCCGGCGAGGTGCTGATGGTCGCGTGGATGGACGACGAGGCGCTGCACCGCACCCTCACCACCGGCCGCGCCACCTACTGGTCGCGCAGCCGCCGCGAATACTGGGTCAAGGGCGCCACCTCCGGGCACCACCAGTACGTCCGCTCGGTCGCGCTGGACTGCGACGGCGACGCGCTGCTGGTGAGCGTGGACCAGGTCGGCGCCGCCTGCCACACCGGGCACCGGACCTGCTTCTTCACCGACCTGCCCGTCACCGCCCCGGAGGCACGCCCATGACTGACGGCACCGTCAGCCCCGACCTGGCCACCTTCACCGAGTTGGCCGCCGACTGGCGGGTGGTGCCGGTCACCCGGCGGCTGCTGGCCGACGCGGAGACCCCGGTCGGGGTCTACCGGAAGCTGGCCGGTGGACCGGGCACGTTCCTGCTGGAATCGGCCGAGCAGGGCGTCGGTTCGGCCGGCATGGCCTGGTCGCGGTACTCGTTCATCGGCGTACGCAGCAGCGCCACCCTCATCGAGCGGGACGGCGTGGCGAGCTGGCTGGGCCAGCCGCCGGCCGGGCTGCCCACCGAGGGCGACCCGGTGCGGGTGCTGCGGGAGACGGTGGCGGCGCTCGCCGGCCCGGTCGGGGACCCGTCCGACGGTCTGCCGCCGCTGACCGGGGGCATGGTCGGCTACCTCGGGTACGACCTGGTCCGCCGCTTCGAGCGGCTGCCCGAGCTGACCGAGGACGACCTGGGCGTACCCGAGCTGGGCATGATGCTCGCCACCGACCTGGTGGTGCTCGACCACTACGACGGCTCGGCGATCCTGGTCGCCAACGCGGTGCTGCCGCCGCTGGACGCCCCGGACCGCGCTCCGCAGGTCGCCGCCGCGTACCACCACGCCGTGGGCCGGCTGGACGCGATGACCACCGCACTGTCCCGGCCCATCCCGCCGATGATCTCCACGGTCGAGCGTCCGCCAGCCGGGGAGGTGTTCTGCCGTACGCCCGACGGCGGCTACCCGAAGGCGGTGGAGGCGGCCAAGGAGGCCATCCGGGCCGGCGAGTGCTTCCAGATCGTGCTGTCCCAACGGTTCGAGCGGCCGACGCATGCCGACCCGCTGGACATCTACCGGGTGCTGCGTACCAGCAACCCCAGCCCGTACATGTACCTGCTGCGCTTCGACGGGTTCGACATCGTCGGCTCCTCTCCGGAGGCGCACCTGAAGGTCACCGGCGGCGCGGACGGGCGGCGCCGGGCGCTGCTGCACCCGATCGCCGGCACCCGGCCCCGGGGCGGCACCCCCGCCGCCGACGCCGCGCTCGCCGCGGAGCTGCTCGCCGACCCGAAGGAACGGGCCGAGCACGTGATGCTGGTCGACCTGGGCCGCAACGACCTGGGCCGGGTCTGTCAGCCCGGCAGCGTGGAGGTGCCCGAGTTCGCCACCATCGAGCGGTACAGCCACGTCATGCACATCGTCTCCACCGTCACCGGCACCCTGCGTGACGACCAGTCCGCGTTCGACGCGCTCGCCGCGACCTTCCCGGCCGGCACGCTGTCCGGCGCGCCGAAGGTGCGCGCCATGGAGATCATCGAGGAGCTGGAACCGGTGCGCCGCGGTCTCTACGGCGGCACGGTCGGCTACTTCGGCTTTGGCGGCGACCTGGACATGGCGATCGCCATCCGGACCGCGCTCATCCGCGACGGCCGCGCCTACGTGCAGGCCGGGGCGGGGGTGGTCGCCGACTCCGACCCGGCCGCCGAGGACCAGGAGACGCGGAACAAGGCCGCGGCCGTGCTGGCGGCGATCGCCGCCGCCGAGACATTGCGTCCGGCCCGGTGAGCGCGAGGAGTGCAGCGCAGCGGAGCCCCGCAGTCGCGAACGAAAGGCGGAATCGGTGAGCGCGAGGGAGCGGTCCGCCGGGGGGCGGCGGGAGTTGACGTACGCCGTCCTGCTCTGCCTGGCCGGTGCGGGCCTGGCGCTGTGGGCTGCGACGCGGAACTGGTCGGTCGAGTTGACGTTGCGTCCGGCGCCGCTGCCACCGGTGCGTGAGACCCGCAGCGGTGCCGGGTTGCTGCCCTGGCTGCCGGCGTTGGCCCTGGTGACGTTGGCGGGCGGTGGCGCGGTGTTGGCTACCCGTGGAGTGCTGCGGCGGGTGCTCGGTGTGCTGCTCGGCGTGCTCGCGTTGGCCGTGGCGGCCGGTGGCGGTTACGGGCTGGTCGCCGACGTCGACGGCTTGGTGAGCCGGCAGTGGCCGGCGCTCTGCCTGCTCGGCGGTCTGCTGGCCGCCGCGGGCGGTTTCTGGACCGCGCTGCGCGGCGGCGGCTGGCCGGCGATGGGCGCACGGTACGAGCGGCCGGCGCGGACCGCTCCGGAGGCGGCGTCGGCCGGCCCGGAGGGACCGTCAGCGCCGATGGCCGGGCGGCGGACCACCGAGGCGTGGAACGCGCTGGATCGGGGTGAGGACCCGACGGCCGACTGACGCGACGGCCGGTGTGGCCGGCGGAGTGTCAGCCGACTGGCTCCCGGTCCCGCTCCGGTCGGTGACTGGCGGCGCGGGCGGCGGCCAGTTCGGCCACCAGGCGGTTCAGCTCGGCGCGCTGGTCGGCGCGGGCCCGGTCGGCGCAGACCGCCTCCCAGGCGTTGCCGCGCGCGGTCCGCATCCGTGCCTCGCCCACCACGGCCCGCTCCAGGGTGTGCACCACCCCGACGGCGAGCGACGCCACCGTCCGTGAGATGGTCGTCAGCCCGATGGTCGGTTGCGGCTCGGAAATGCTCATGGTCACCTCGCACGAGGAGTTGCGACGGTCGGGGCAGGCGCGTCATCGAGTCTGCCCGAGGACGATGCTGACTGGCTGACGTTTCGCCGTCGTGACCGCCCGGTCAACTGTCCCGCCTCGGCCATGACCAGGGCCCGTCCGTTCGGCCTTGAGCTTGGTCACAACATCGATCGACGCCGTTGTCGGCGGGCGCCGCCCAGGAACTGGTGGCATGATCGATGGATCGGCCCGGTCCGACCGTGGCCGCCAGGCTCCGTTCCGCGTGACAGCGGTCGATACGGGAGGTGGCGCTGCGTGACATGCCGTTCACGGCAGGTCGGCCATTATGCCGCAGGCCTTTTCGTGAGCAGCGCCATACCCCCGGCATCCGGCGTCGGTCGGCTGCCCCTAGCATCGGCCCATGACGCCCGGAGAGGGGAGTCCGTTGGTGACTGCTGAGCATGCGCACGCGGAGGGGGACGAGGCCGGTCAGGCAGCGTCCGTAAGCGTGCTCGACGAGATTCTGGCTGGCGTACGTGAAGACGTCGCCCGACGCCAGGAGCAGGTTCCGCTGGAGCGGATCCGTGAACTGGCGGCGGCGGCGCCGCCGCCGCTGGACGCGTACGCGGCGCTGCGCAAGCCCGGCGTGGCCGTGATCGCCGAGGTGAAGCGCTCGTCGCCGTCCAAGGGCCGGCTGGCCGAGATCGCCGATCCGGCCGACCTGGCGGTCGACTACGCGGCCGGTGGGGCGCGGGCGATCAGTGTGCTGACCGAGGGGCGCTGGTTCGGCGGCTCACTGGACGACCTGGCGGCCGTCCGGGCCGCGGTCACCGTGCCGGTGCTGCGCAAGGACTTCGTGGTCTCCAGCTACCAGGTGCACGAGGCGCGCGCGCACGGCGCCGACCTGGTCCTGCTGATCGTCGCCGCGCTCGAGCAGAACGTTCTGATGGGCCTGCTGGAGCGGATCGAGTCGCTCGGCATGACCGCGCTGGTCGAGGTGCACGACGAGGAAGAGGCCGACCGCGCTCTGGAGGCTGGCGCCCAGGTGATCGGGGTCAACGCCCGTGACCTGCGTACCCTGGAGGTCGACCGGTCGGTGTTCGAGCGGATCGCGCCCGGCCTGCCCAGCAGCGTGGTCAAGATCGCCGAGTCTGGCGTCCGCGGTCCGCACGACCTGATCCGGTACGCCTCCGCGGGTGCCGACGCGGTCCTCGTGGGCGAGGGCCTGGTCACGCAGAAGAGCCCCCGCGAGGCGGTCGCTGAGCTGGTCAACGCCGGTAACCACCCGGCAACGCCCCGGCCGGTGCGCTGACCCCGCGCCGGCGTGACGTCCCACCGAGAGGATTTCCGATGAGCGCCGACGCGCTGGCCCCACTGGCTGGCCCGCAGCCCGACTCCGCCGGCCACTTCGGCCGTTTCGGCGGTCGGTTCGTTCCCGAGGCCCTGGTGGCCGCGCTGGACGAGCTCGACGGGGCGTGGCGTACGGCGATGGCGGACGAGTCCTTCCGGGCCGAGTTCGGTGGGCTGCTGCGCGACTACGCGGGCACGCCGTCGCTGCTCTACGAGGCCCGGCGGTTCTCCGCGAAGGTCGGTGCGCGGGTGCTGCTCAAGCGCGAGGACCTCAACCACACCGGCGCGCACAAGGTGCGCAACGTGCTCGGCCAGGCGCTGCTCACCAAGCGGATGGGCAAGACCCGGGTGATCGCGGAGACCGGCGCCGGTCAGCACGGCGTGGCCACCGCGACCGCCGCCGCCCTGTTCGACCTGGAGTGTGTGGTCTACATGGGTCAGGTCGACACCGAGCGGCAGGCGCTCAACGTCGCCCGGATGCGGATGCTGGGCGCCACCGTCGTTCCGGTCACCAACGGCTCGCGCACCCTCAAGGACGCGATGAACGAGGCGATGCGCGACTGGGTGGCCAACGTCGACGAGACGCACTACCTGATCGGCACCGCCGCCGGGCCGCACCCGTTCCCGGCGATGGTCCGCGACTTCGTCCGGGGCATCGGTGACGAGGCCCGCCAGCAGTGTCTCGACCTCACCGGCGCGCTGCCGGACGCGGTCACCGCCTGCGTCGGCGGCGGCTCCAACGCGCTGGGCATCTTCCACGCCTTCGTCGGCGATGGGGACGTGCGGTTGTACGGCTTCGAGGCCGGCGGCGACGGGGTGGCCACGGGCCGGCACGCGGCGAGCATCACCGGTGGTTCGGCAGGTGTCCTGCACGGCACCCGCACGTACGTGCTGCAGGACGCCGACGGGCAGACCCTGGAGTCGCACTCGATCTCGGCCGGCCTGGACTACCCGGGCGTCGGGCCCGAGCACGCCTGGTTGCACGACACCGGCCGGGCGAGCTACCTGCCGGTCACCGACGACGAGGCGATGGCCGCGTTCGAGCTGCTCTGTCGCACTGAGGGGATCATCCCGGCGATCGAGAGCGCGCACGCGCTCGCCGGCACCGTCACGTTGGCGCCGAAACTCGCCGCCGAGCTGGGCCGGGAGCCGACCATCGTGGTCAACCTCTCCGGGCGGGGCGACAAGGACGTGCACACCGCCGGCGACTACTTCGGCATCCTCGACAAGGAGCAGTGAGATGAGCCGGATCGGGGTGGCCTTCGACAAGGCCCGCGCCGACGGACGGGCGCTGCTGGTGGGCTGCATGCCGGCCGGTTTCCCGACCGTCGAGGGCAGCATCGCCGCGATGACCGCGATGGTCGAGGCGGGTGTCGACGTCATCGAGGTGGAGATCCCCTACTCGGACCCGGTGATGGACGGGCCGGTGATCCAGAAGGCCAGTGACATCGCGTTGGCCGGGGGCGTACGTACGGCGGACACCCTGCGCATCATCGAGGCGGTGGCGGCCACCGGCGCTCCGGTGGTCACGATGACGTACTGGAACCCGGTCGAGCGTTACGGCGTGGACGTGTTCGCCCGTGACCTCGCCGCTGCCGGTGGCACCGGTCTGATCACCCCCGACCTGATTCCCGACGAGGCGGACGAGTGGCTGGCCGCCTCGGACGCACACGGACTGGACCGCACGTTCCTGGTCTCGCCGTCGTCCACCGACGCGCGGCTGGCGATGACCGTGGAGCACTGCCGTGGCTTCGTCTACGCGACCGCCGTCATGGGTGTGACCGGCGCCCGGGCGCGTACCTCCGACGCCGCACCGACGTTGGTCTCCCGGGTCCGGGCGGTCACCGACCTGCCCGTCGGTGTCGGTCTGGGCGTGGGCACCGGTGCGCAGGCCGGCACCGTCGCCGGATACGCCGACGGGGTGATCGTCGGCAGTGCGCTGATCCGGTGCCTGCTCGACGCGCCGTCCGAGGCGGAGGGGCTGGCCGCGCTGCGTACCCTCAGCGCCGAACTCGCCGAGGGCGTCCGCAACCCCACCCGCTGAGCCCGTCCGCGCCGACCCCTCGGCGCTCGTGCTGGCCCGCCGGTCGGGCCGCGCGGCGCAGGTCTGTCTGTTGAGCGGTATACCTGTGAGTCATAGATATGACTCACAGGTATACCGCTCGTTCGGATGTGGCCTGGCGGCGAGGGCGTCCGCGACCGCGCGGCGGACCTCGGGACTGTTTCCGGCCGGTCAGGGGTGCAGGGACGGGTCCGCGGGCTCGCCGCGTTGCCCCGGTGGCTGCCCCGGTCCCGGCCGCTCGTCCTGGCCGGTCTCCGGCCGCCCGTCCTGGTCAGTTGCCGGCCGGCCTTCCTCGGCTGGGCGAGCCGCCGGCAGTGGCGCGCAGGCGACGGGCACCCAGGGGACGTCGCGGAGCACGCCGGAGCGGCCGGCGGTCGCGTCGGTGACGGCGGCCCGGGTGAGCGGGGTGACCGCCTCGGGCAACGCGGCGGGGGCGTGCCAGGACAGCCGGCAGCCCGGCAGGGGGTCGGTGGTCGGTCGGACATCGGCGGCGCGGGCCCGGAACACGTGCACGAGGACGTCCGGGAGCGGCCCGGCGCGTCCGGCCGGGGTCTGTCCCGTGGGGCCGGTCAGGTGGTAGACGCCGACCAGGTCGACCAGTTCGATCTCCCAGCCGGTCTCCGCGCGGGTGTCCCGCAGGGCCGCCCGCACCGGGCTCTCGGCCGGGCGCAGCCGCCCGCCGGGCAGCGCGTAGCGGCGTTCACCCCGGCCCTGCTGGCAGAGCAGCACCCGGCCGGTGTCGTCGCTGACGACCGCGGCAACCGCCCAGGTGAGCGCGCCCATGGACAAAGAGCCTACGGCGACGCAAACCAGAAGTCATCGAGATGCGCCCTCCGACCGCCCGGGGTGCCGCTGCGGGGGTGTGCAGCGGTAGCGTGTGCACCCGTGACCCTCGCCTCGCTGTCCCCCCAGGCGGCCCTGCCCAGTCCCAGCACCGCGGTCTGGCAGCTCGGGCCCGTGCCGATCCGGGCGTACGCGCTCTGCATCATCGCCGGCATCGTGCTGGCCTGTTGGGTGACGGAGCGCCGGCTGCGGCAGCGCGGCGTCGCGCCCGGCGCGGTGCTCGACATCGCCGTCTGGGCGGTGCCCGCGGGCATCATCGGCGCCCGGATCTACCACGTGATCACCTCGCCGGAGAAATACTTCGGCGCCGGTGGCGACCCGATGAAGGCGTTCGCCATCTGGGAGGGCGGTCTCGGCATCTGGGGCGCCGTCGCCGGTGGTGCGCTCGGCGCCTGGATCGCCGCCCGGCAGCTCGGTATCCCGTTCGGTGTGGTCGCGGACGCGCTGGCCCCCGGGCTGCCGCTGGCCCAGGCGGTCGGCCGGCTCGGCAACTGGTTCAACAACGAGCTGTTCGGTGGCCGTACCACCCTGCCGTGGGGCCTGGAGATCCACCGGATGGACCCGGACAATCCGGGGCACGCGCTGCGCGACGACGCCGGGCAGCCGATCCTCGAACCGGGCCTCTACCATCCGACGTTCCTCTACGAGTTGCTGTGGAACCTCGCCGTTGTCGCGCTGGTCCTGATCGTGGACCGCCGGCTGAAGCTGGGTCGCGGCCGGGCGTTCGCGCTCTACGTGATGGGCTACACCGTCGGCCGGTTCTGGATCGAGCTGATGCGCACCGACGAGGCCAACCAGATCCTCGGCGTCCGGCTCAATGTCTGGACCGCCGCGCTGGTCTTCCTCGGCGCGTTGATCTACTTCGTGCGGGTGCGCGGCCCTCGGGACTACCTGATCCCGCTCGGCGCGGCGGCGACGCCGACCCCGCCCCCCACGTCCGACCTGTCCCAGGTCGACCTCTCCGAGCGGGAGACCCCCAGCCGGGCCGCCGCGCCGGAGGGCTACCGGGTGGTCAGCGAGGAGCAGTTCGCCGCCTGGCAGGACACCGGTGTCGTTCCGCCGGAGCCGGCCACCGACGAGGCCTCCCGGCCCGGCGGCGAGCCGCTCGGTGACGCGGCGCCCGTCGACGGCCCGTCGACCGACGACGAGCCGGCGGACGACGCGTCGGCCTCGCGCGCCGACCGGGCCGACGCCACGGGCGCGCGGCCCGCCGACCGGGACAGCTGAGCGGGGGCGGCACCGATGCGAAGCGCGGTGGTGGTCGGCGCAGGGGTCGGTGGCCTCGCGGTGGCCGGCGCGCTGGCCCGCTCCGGCTGGCAGGTCACTCTGTTGGAACGCGCCGAACGGGTCCGCCCCGAGTCGACAGCCGTGGTGCTCTGGCCCAACGGCGTCCGCGCGTTGCAGGCCCTCGGCCTCGGCGCCGGCCTGGCTGCCATCGCCACCCCGCTGTCCGACGGCGGGGTCCGTCGGCCGGACGGGCACTGGCTCGTGCAACCTCGACCCATCCCGGCCGACCGGATGCCGGTGGTGGTGCACCGCGAGGACCTGCACGACACGCTGATCGCCGGCCTCGGTGAGCGGGTCGAGCTGCGTACCGGAGTGACCGTGCGCCACGTCCGGGTGGAGCCGGGCGAGCGACCGGCGGTCAGCGACGGACGGCACACCATCGAGGCCGACCTGGTGGTGGCCGCCGACGGCACGGACAGCGGCATCCGCCGCCAACTCGCCCCCGAGTCGCGGGTGGTCAGCTCCGGATGCGCCGCCTGGCGGGCCGTCATTCCCTGGTACCAGGCACCCCGGCTGCCCGACGACCAGCCGCTGGCCGGAGAGATCCTCGGTGCCGGTTACCGGTTCGTGGCCGCGTCGCTGGGCGACCGCGGCTCCTCGGGTGGGTCCACCCGGGGTGGCATCTACTGGGTCGCCACTGCCGCCGGCGCACCACGCCCAGAGCCCCCGGAGACCCAACTCGCCCTGCTGCGCCGCTGGTACGCGGGCTGGCCCGCGCCCGTCGGCGCGCTGCTCGACGCCACCGACCCGGCCGACCTGGTCCAGCAGGAGGTCCGCGAGCTGCGTCCGCTGCCCCGTGCGTACGGCTTCCCGGTCGGGCCGGGCGGGGTGGTGCTGCTCGGCGACGCGGCACACGCCATGCCGCCGCACCTGGGGCAGGGTGCCTGCCTCGCCTTCGAGGACGCCGCCACGCTCGCCTCCCTGCTGCGGGAGGCTCGACTGCCCGACGCCGTTCAGGCGTACGACCGGGTGCGCCGTCCCCGGGCCGCGACCGTGGTCCGGCAGACCCGGCGGATGTCGGCGGTGCTCCAGACCCGGGGTCGGTTGGCGTTGCGGGCCCGCGACGCCGCGCTCGGCACGATCAACACGCGGCTGCTCTCCAGTGCCGCCGCCTCCGCGGCCCAGTGGCGTCCCCCAGCCTGACCCCGGTCCCGGGGGAGGTCAGGCGATGAGGGCCGCGGGTTCGGCGATGCAGGCGGTGCCGATGCGGCGGAACCCGACGCGCAGGTAGACCCGGGCGATGTCCTCGCTGCCCGCGGAGAGGAAGATCAGGTCGGTGCCGGCCGCGCGGAGCTCGTGGGCGAGGGCGGCGGTGAGCGCGGCGCCCAGCCCGCGTCGTCGGGCGGCCGGCAACGTGGCCACTCCGGCGATCTCCGCGACGTCACCCACACGCATGGCCATGCCGCTGGCCAGCGCACCGTCGGTCGACGTGCCGGCCAGCGCGGAGACTCGTCGGCCGTCCGCGATCCGGGCACGCTCCTCGTCGAGCGCGGTCAACTCGAGTTCGGTGACGGCGGCGTCCCGCTCGGCCGGGCCGGCCTCACCGGGCGCGGTGCCGGCTGCGGCGAACGACACCGCGGCCACCGCACGCCGGGCGGCGACGTCGGCGGCGAAGCTGGGGGAGTCCGCCGTCAGCACCCGCACCGCGCCGTCGGACAGCGTCGCCGGGTCGGGCAGCGCCGTCGGGTCGAGCACCATCAGCGGGGCCTCCAGCACGCTCAGCCCCGCCGAGCGGGCCACCGCCAGCAGTTCGGGGGTCGTCTCGTGCACCCACTCGAAGGCTTCCGGCAGGCCCAGCTTCCGCTGCCGTTCGCGGACCGAGGTCACGTCGGCCAGCGACGGTGGCTCGGTGGCGTCGATCCGGGGGCGGGCGTAGAACGGCCAGCCGGCGCCCTCGCGGACGAACAACACCAGCCCGCCATGCTCCTCCACACCGGCGACGTCGCGGGGCACCGCGTCGTAGAAGCGTTCCAACCGGTCGAAGATGTCCTTGTGTAGCGGATCCACCGCGCGAGACTACACGTCCCAGACTATGGACGGTGTGATCAATCTCAGGTGGTCGTGCGGGCCTGGCCCTAACGTAGACTCAATAGACCCACGGGCCGACGTCGTCCCCACCATGATCCAACCTGAGTGACGACAGGAGGCCCGGTGGCTCAGCCGTACGCGGATATGACACAGCCGTACCCGCACAGCCCGCAGGCGTCCCCGACGCCCGGCTCCCACCCCTTGGCCCAGGGCCTCTACGACCCGACGCGGGAGCACGATGCCTGCGGCGTGGCGTTCGTAGCGGACCTGCACGGCCGCCGTTCGCACGCGGTCGTCGCCAACGGGCTCGGCGCGCTCTGCCGACTGGACCATCGGGGCGCCCGGGGCGCGGAGCCGAACACCGGCGACGGCGCGGGCATCATGATCCAGGTGCCCGACGCGTTCCTGCGCGCGGTGGCCGACGTCGCGCTTCCCGCGGCGGGCGAATACGCCACCGGGCTGATCTTCCTCCCGGACGACGACGCCGCCGAGGCGCGTGCCCGGCGGGTGGTCGAGAAGTACGCCCTGGTCGAGGGTGCCGACGTGCTCGGCTGGCGGGACGTGCCGATCGACCCGGCCGGGCTCGGCGAGACCGCCCTGGCGGCGATGCCCCGGGTCCGACAGGTCTTCCTGGCCGCGCACCGGCTCACCGATTCCCCCGATGGCCCCGCCGGTTCCGCGTTGCGCGGCATCGAGCTGGACCGGGTGGCGTTCTGCCTGCGTAAGCAGGCCGAACGCGAGACCGCCGAGCGGGGTGTGCCGGCGTACTTCCCGTCGCTGTCCAGCCGGACGATGGTCTACAAGGGAATGCTGACCCCCGACCAGTTGCCGGCTTTCTACCCGGACCTGCGCGACGAGCGGGTGCACAGCGCGATCGCGTTGGTGCACTCCCGCTTCTCCACCAACACCTTCCCGTCCTGGCCGCTGGCGCACCCGTACCGGTTCATCGCCCACAACGGCGAGATCAACACGATCCGCGGCAACCGCAACTGGATGCAGGCCCGCGAGGCGTTGCTGCGCTCGCCGAACGTGCCGGGCAACATTCGGCGGGTCTTCCCGGTCTGCACTCCCGGCGCCTCCGACTCGGCGAACTTCGACGAGGTTCTGGAGCTGCTGCACCTGGCTGGGCGGAGCCTGCCGCACGCGGTGCTCATGATGATCCCCGAGGCGTGGGAGAACGACCCCGGCATGGAGCCGGCCAAGCGTGCCTTCTACCGCTTCCACGCCAGCCTCATGGAGCCGTGGGACGGTCCGGCGTCGGTGGCCTTCACCGACGGTGACATCGTCGGCGCGGTGCTGGACCGCAACGGCCTGCGCCCGGGGCGCTGGTGGCAGACCGACGACGGGCTCGTGGTGCTCGGCTCCGAGGCGGGCGTGCTCGACCTCGACCCGGCCCGCGTGGTCGCGAAGGGGCGGCTCCAGCCGGGCAAGATGTTCCTGGTCGACACCGTCGCCGGTCGGATCGTGCACGACGAGGAGATCAAGTCCGAGTTGGCCGCCGCGCAGCCGTACGGCGAGTGGCTGCACGCCGGGCTGATCGAGCTGGGCGACCTGCCCGCCCGCGAGCACATCGTCTACACGCACGACTCGGTCCGTCGCCGCCAGCAGACCTTCGGCTACACGGAGGAGGAGCTGAAGATCCTGCTCGGGCCGATGGCCCGTACCGGGGCTGAGCCGCTGGGTTCGATGGGCACGGACACTCCGATCTCGCCGCTGTCCACCCGGCCGCGGCTGCTCTACGACTACTTCCACCAACTCTTCGCCCAGGTCACCAACCCGCCGCTGGACGCCATCCGCGAGGAGCTGGTGACCAGCCTGGCGTCGACGATCGGGCCGGAGGGCAACCTGCTCGACCCGGGCGCGGCGAGCTGCCGGCAGATCGTGCTGCCGCATCCGGTGATCGACAACGACGAGCTCGCGAAGATCCTCTCCATCGACGAGGACGGCGACCTGCCCGGCTTCAAGGCGGTCCGGGTGTCCGGCCTGTACCGCATCCGGGAGGGCGCCGCCGGGATCAAGGCACGGCTGACCGAGATCTGCCGGCACGTGTCGGAGGCGATCGAGGACGGCGTCCGCATCCTGGTGCTCTCCGACCGGGACTCCAACGCCGACCTGGCACCGATCCCGTCGCTGCTGCTCACCGCCGCCGTGCACCAGCACCTGGTGCGTGAGCAGACGCGTACGCAGGCGGCGCTGATCGTGGAGTCCGGCGACTGCCGCGAGGTGCACCACGCGGCGGTGCTGATCGGCTACGGCGCGGCGGCGGTCAACCCGTACCTGGCTTTCGAGTCGGTGGAGGACATGATCGCCACCGGCACGCTGGCCGGGGTCGACCCCGCCGCCGCCGTGCACAACTACGCCAAGGCGCTCGGCAAGGGCGTCCTGAAGATCATGTCGAAGATGGGGATCTCGACGGTCTCCTCGTACTGCGGTGCGCAGGTCTTCGAGGCGGTCGGCCTGGACACCCGGCTGGTCGAGCGCTACTTCCGGGGCACCCCCAGCCGGATCGGCGGCGTCTCGCTCGCGGGCGTGCACACCGAGGTGGCCGCCCGGCACGCGCTGGCCTGGCCCCCGGCCGGCACCCCCGCCTCCGACCGTCTGGAGGTCGGCGGCGAATACCAGTGGCGCCGCGAGGGTGAGCTGCATCTGTTCAACCCGGAGACGGTCTTCCTGCTGCAGCACGCCACGCGCAGTCGGCAGTACGACGTCTTCCGGCAGTACACCGCGAAGGTCGACGCGCTCGCCGCGCAGGCCGGCTCGCTGCGAGGGTTGTTCACCCTGCGTACCGGCGTCCGCCCGGCGGTGCCGATCGAGGAGGTCGAGCCGGCCACCGAGATCGTCAAGCGGTTCGCCACCGGCGCCATGTCGTACGGGTCGATCTCCGCGGAGGCGCACGAGACGCTCGCCGTCGCGATGAACCGCCTCGGCGGCAAGTCCAACACCGGTGAGGGTGGCGAGGACGTCGAGCGGCTGCACGACCCGGCTCGCCGCTCGGCGGTCAAGCAGATCGCCAGTGGCCGGTTCGGTGTGACAAGTGAATACCTGGTCAACGCGGACGACCTCCAGATCAAGATGGCCCAGGGCGCGAAGCCGGGCGAGGGTGGTCAACTGCCCGGCAACAAGGTCTGGCCGTGGATCGCCCGCACCCGGCACGCCACTCCCGGCGTCGGTCTGATCTCGCCGCCGCCGCATCACGACATCTACTCCATCGAGGACCTCGCCCAGCTGGTGCACGACCTGAAGTGCGTCAACCCGGCTGCCCGGGTGCACGTCAAGCTGGTCAGCGAGGTGGGCGTCGGCACCGTCGCCGCCGGGGTGGCGAAGCTCAAGGCGGACGTCATCCTGATCTCCGGCCACGATGGCGGCACGGGCGCGTCTCCGATGAACTCGCTCAAGCACGCCGGCACCCCGTGGGAGTTGGGGCTGGCCGAGGCGCAGCAGACGCTGCTGCTCAACAGGCTGCGTGACCGGGTCACCGTGCAGGTCGACGGTCAGCTCAAGACCGGCCGGGATGTGCTGATCGCCGCGCTGCTCGGCGCGGAGGAGTTCGGCTTCGCGACCGCGCCGTTGATCGTCGCCGGCTGCGTGATGATGCGGGTCTGCCATCTGGACACCTGCCCGGTCGGCATCGCCACCCAGAACCCGGTGCTGCGGGAGCGCTTCACCGGCACCCCGGAGTTCGTGGAGAACTTCTTCCTCTTCCTCGCCGAGGAGGTCCGGGGATACCTCGCCGAGCTGGGTTTCCGGTCGATCGAGGAGGCGATCGGGCAGTCCGAGCTGCTCGACGTGGCCCCGGCGGTGACGCACTGGAAGGCGCACGGTCTGGACCTGGCGCCTGTCCTGCATCTGCCGGAGCTGCCGCCTGGTGCTGCCCGCCGTGGGATCCGCGCGCAGGATCACGGCCTGGAGCAGGCACTGGACAACGAGTTGATCGCGCTGGCCCGTCCGGCGCTCTCCGAGGGGGCGCCGGTGCGGGTCGAGGTGGCGGTGCGCAACGAGCACCGCAGCGTCGGCGCGATGCTCGGCGGCGAGGTGACCCGTCGCTTCGGCGGTGCCGGCCTTCCCGAGGACACCATCGAGTTCGTGCTGCATGGCACGGCTGGGCAGTCGTTCGGCGCGTTCCTGCCGCGTGGGGTGACCCTGCGGCTGCACGGTGACGCCAACGACTACGTGGGCAAGGGCCTCTCCGGTGGGCGGCTCATCGTCCGTCCGGACGCCGCGGCGCCGTTCCTCGACGCCGATGCCGAGCCGGGGCAGCGGGCCGAGGATCAGATCATCGCCGGCAACACCATCCTGTACGGGGCCACCGCGGGCGAGGTCTTCCTGCGGGGCCGGGTGGGGGAGCGGTTCGCGGTGCGCAACTCCGGTGCGGTGGCCGTGGTCGAGGGCGTCGGCGACCACGGTTGCGAGTACATGACCGGCGGCACGGTGGTGGTGCTCGGCGCGACCGGCCGTAACTTCGCGGCCGGCATGTCGGGTGGCACGGCGTTCGTGCACCAACTGGACCGCGCCCGGGTCAACACCGAGCTGGTCGACCTGGCGCCGTTGGGCGAGCAGGAGCAGTCGTTGCTGCACGAGCTGGTCCAGCGGCACGTGGCCGAGACCGGATCGGCGGTCGCCGAGGACCTGCTCAAGCGCTGGTCGGAGGCGGTGGCCGAGTTCACCGCGGTGGTGCCCCGCGACTACCGCCGGGTGATGGAGATCATGCGGGCCGCCGAAGCCGCCGGCCGCGACGTCGACGACGCGGTGATGAGCGCGCTCAGCGTGCCGTCAGCCGTGCCGGTGCCGCCCGCCCCGCGGGTGGCGGCCCAGGAGGTGGCACGTGCCTGACCCGAACGGTTTCCTGCGCTACGACCGGCGACTGCCGGCCCGCCGCCCGGTGCCGGTGCGGATCAGCGACTGGCGTGAGGTCTACCCGCCGGCCGGCGAGGAACTGGTCCGTGAGCAGGCCACGCGATGCATGGACTGCGGCATTCCGTTCTGCCACAGCGACACCGCAGGTTGCCCGCTGGGCAACCGCATCCCGGACTGGAACGACCTGGTGCGGACCGGCAACTGGGATGCCGCCGTGGAGTCGCTGCACGCCACCAACAACTTCCCGGAGTTCACCGGCCGGCTCTGCCCCGCACCGTGCGAGGCGGCCTGCGTGCTCGGCATCTCCGGCGGCCAGCCGGTGACCATCAAGCAGATCGAGGTGGAGATCGCCGACGCCGCTGTGGCGCGCGGACTCACCGCCCGCCCGGTGCCGACGCCGTCCGGCCGGTCGGTGGCCGTCGTCGGCTCCGGGCCCGCCGGTCTGGCCGCCGCCCAGCAGCTGGCGCGCGCCGGTCACGCGGTGACGGTGTACGAGCGTGACGACGCGATCGGTGGCCTGCTTCGGTACGGCATCCCCGACTTCAAGTTGGAGAAGCGGCACGTCGACAGCCGGCTGGCCCAGCTCGCCGCCGAGGGGGTGCGCTTCCGCACCGGCGTGAACGTCGGGGTGGACATCACCGCCGAGCAGTTGCGCGCCGAGCACGACGCGGTGCTGCTGGCCTGCGGCGCGTTGCAGGGCCGGGACACTCCGGAGACCCCGGGGCGCGCGCTTCGGGGCGTACACCAGGCGATGGCGCACCTGGTCGCGGCGAATCGCGCGGTCGCCACCGCGGCCACCGACCAGCCCGGCGTCGCGGTCACGGGCGAGGGCCGGCCGGCGCGTGCGTTGCTGCCGGACGGCACCCCGATCGACGCGGCCGGCAAGCACGTGGTGATCATCGGTGGTGGTGACACCGCGGCGGACTGCCTCGGTGTCGCACACCGCCAGGGCGCGGCGGGCGTGCACCAGCTCGACCTGTATCCGCAGCCGCCCGAGGCACGTGACGAGGCCCGGGACCCGTGGCCGACCTGGCCGTGGATCCTGCGCAGCTACCCCGCGCACGAGGAGGGTGGCGAGCGGGTCTTCGCCGTCGCGGTGCAGGAGTTCGTGGACGACGGCACCGGACAGGTGCGGGCGGTGCGGATCGCCGAGGTGACCGTGGAGAAGCGCGACGGCCAGCGGGTCGTCACCGTGGTGCCGGGCTCCGAGCGGGAGTTACCGGCCGATCTGGTGCTGCTGGCGATCGGTTTCGAGGGCACGGAGCAGCAGCCGCTGCTGGCCCAGTTCGGCGTGACGCGTAACCCCCGGGGTGCTGTTGACGCTCGCGACGACTGGCAGACCGACGCCGGCGGCGTGTTCGTCGCCGGTGACATGCACCGGGGTGCCTCGCTGATCGTCTGGGCCATCGCCGAGGGGCGTGCGGCGGCCGCCGCCATCCACGGGTATCTCGGTGGTGCCGGCGCGCTGCCGGCCCCGGTGGGCTCGGCCGCGCAGCCCCTCGCCGCCACCCGCTGAGACAGCACCCGACGGATCGACGGAGAGGTCCGGCCGGCGCGGCATTCTGCCCGCCGGCCGGACGTCTCCGCAGGTGAGACCGCTCACAAACATGGGCAAATAGGTTTAAAGCCGCAAGACTTGTCGGCTGCCGAACCGCACCGCGATCGGCATGAATGATCATGCAATCGATCGCTGGAGGTTCGTCGTGGCCAAGGGTGCCACCTTCGCCGCGCTGCGCCACCGCAACTACCGGATCTGGGCGCTCGCCGGGTTCGTCTCCGTCATCGGCACCTGGATGCAGGTCCTCGGGGTCAACTGGTACGTCCTGAAGGAGACCGGCTCGGCGACGTCCATGGGCTTCGCCGTGCTGCTCCAGGCGGCCCCCACGCTGCTGCTCAGCGTCTGGGGTGGTGTGCTCGCCGACCGCCTGCCGGCGCGCCCCCTGTTGATCACCGCCCAGGTGGCCCACGCGGCACTCGCCGCCGGGTTGGCCGCGGTCGCCCTGACCGGGGTCGGCGGCCTGCCGCTGATCTTCGCGATCTCCCTGGGTACCGGCGCCGTCTCGGCGATCGAGGGCCCGGTGATGGGTCGCTGGGCCTCCACCCTCGTCGACCGGGAGACGCTGGGCAACGCCCTGGCGCTCGGGTCGCTCACCAACTCCGCCGGCCGCATCCTCGGCATGAGCCTCGGTGCGGTCGTGGTGGCCGCCGTTGGACCGGCGCTGCTGTTCGGCATCAACGCGGTGAGCTTCGCCGCCGTGGTGGTGGCGCTGTTCGCCGTCCGTCCGGGAGTTCTGCCCGCGGTGGCGGCGACACAGGCTGGTCGGGCGCACGACGGAGTCCGGGCCGGGTTCGCCTACCTGCGCGGGCAGCCCGTGCTGCTCCTCGCGCTCGCCCTGTCGTTCGTGCTCGGCAGCCTGGGCCGCAACTACCAGGTGACGATGGCGGCGATGAGCGACGGGCCGCTGGACGCCGGCGCCTCCGGCTACGGCTTCCTGTCGACCGTGTTCGCGGTCGGAACGGTGCTGGGTGCGATCGTCGCGGCCCGTCGGCGTTCCCTGGACTACCGGACCCTGGTCGTCGCGGGTCTGCTCGCCAGCGGGCTGCAGATCGTCGCCGGCCTCGCCCCGGGCACCTGGAGCTTCGCCGCGGTGATCCTGCCGATCGCCGCAGCCGCGGTGGTCATCGACACCACCGTCGGCACCCGCGCCCAGCTCGACACCGACGGCGCGATGCGGGGCCGGGTGCTCGCCGCGCTCGCGGTCACCGGCTCGGTCTCCGCCGCGGTCGGCGCCCCGCTGCTCGGGTGGCTCGCCGAACACGCCGGGCCGCGCCAGACGCTCGTGCTCGCCGGCTCCGCCGCGGCGATCGCCACGGCCGCCGCAGCGGTCGCCCTGGACCGCCAGCGCGCCCGCGCGACGACCCTCACGCTGGTCGTGCCGCGGCCCCGCCATCCGGTACGACGACTCGCCTGGAGGGCGGCCCGCATGGTCCGGCCCACCGGGGCGGTCTGTGTCGTCGCGCCCGCCGGGCCCGGCGGGGTCCGGTTGGGCTCACTCCGGCTGGAGGAGTTGGCCACGGCCGGGTCGGCGGCGCGCCGCTGAGACAGCGGTCACCCCCATGCGGCCGCGCTACGGGACCAACACCACGAAGATCATCGTTACGCTGCGGTCATGGACATCGAGGAGCGGCTACGGCGGACCCGCCGGTGGCTGTGGATTGTGCTGATCGGGCTCTTCCTGAGCGGCGTCACCGCGTTCCCGCTGGAGATCGAGGTGCGCTGGCTACTGAGCGCGCTGGATCCGCTCGCCGGTCAACTGCCCGCCCTGGTCGAGTGGATCGAGCGGGTGCACACCGGGCTCGTGACCGCCGACGCGGACTATCCGTTCCTGCTCTACGGCACCGACTGGCTGGCCTTCGCCCACCTGGTGCTGGCGGTGGCGTTCTGGGGGCCGCTGCGCGACCCGGTACGCAACGTCTGGGTGGTGCAGGTCGGCATGATCGCCTGCGTGGGCATCGTCCCACTGGCGTTGATCTGCGGGCCGATCCGGGACATCCCCTGGTTCTGGACGCTCGTCGACCTCTCCTTCGCGGTCGGGGCGTTCCCGCCGCTCTGGTTCGCCTACCGGCACATCCGTGCCATCGAGGCGAGCACGGCTGCGGCGACAGCTGTCCCAGTGAGTTCCTGATCGGGCCTCTCCAGGCCCTCGGCCGGGTGGGTGACAACACCCCCGACGGTGCCTGTAGAGCTGCCCCAGAAATGGGGCGATGACGGCGGCCCATATCTGGGGCAGCTCTACAGGCAAGCACTGAAGTGGTCGGTCCCCGGTCCGCGTCCCGGCAAGACAGCGGAATGCCGGGGAGACGTGGGCGCCGGCGACCCGGAAGGGCCCGCCGCAGCGGCAGCGGGCCCTTCCAGTCCACACCGGATGCCTAGTGCGACAGCAGGTGGTGCGACTCGCGGATCTTGGCCCAGGACTTCGGCTCGGTCGGCGCGGCGGCCTTGCGCGCGGCGGTCGCCACGTCGGGTCGGCCGGCGGTGAACAACCAGGTGGTGAAGAGGTCGTTCAGGTCCAGACCGGAGATCCGTTCGGCCAGTGCCTGGAACTGCGCGATGGTGCCGTTGCCGTACCGGTGCTCGGCCGTCCAGGCCGGCAGGATCTCGAAGAACGCGTCGTCGCCGACGGCCAGCCGCAACTGGTGCAGGGTCATCGCGCCCCGGTCGTAGACGGCGCCGTCGAAGACCCGGTTGGCACCCGGATCACCGGGCAGCACCTGCCAGAACTCGTCGTCGGCCGGGTAGCTGGCATAGGTGAAGTCGAACACCTCCTGCGCGGTGCCTTCGCCCTGCTCTTCCGACCAGAGCCACTCGGCGTACGAGGCGAAGCCCTCGTTCAGCCAGATGTTGCTCCACTCGGCCACCGAGACCGAGTCGCCGAACCACTGGTGGGCGTTCTCGTGCGCCACCACGTACGTGTTGGCGCCGCGTCGCCAGAAGCCCGGCCCGTACACCGGTCGGGTCTGCGTCTCCAGGGCGAAGCTGATGCCGTCGAGCGGACCGGCGACGCCACCCTGCGCCTCGAACGGGTACGGGCCGAAGATCCCGCTCTCCCAGTCGACGATCTCGGCGGTCCGCTCGATGCTGGCCTTCGCGGCCGGCGCGAGCTCGCCCAGTGAGGTGCTGTACGCGTTGATCACCGGCTGGCCGCTCGGGGTGGTGTCGGTGACGATGTCGTACTGGCCGATGGCCATGAACGCCAGGTAGGGCGCGGTGGGGGAGGTGGTCCGCCAGATCCACCGGGTGCGGTTGCCGGCCTCGGCGATCGGCGGCCTCGGCTGCACGCCGTTGCTGATCACCTCGACGCCGGTGGGCACCGACACCGAGACGTCGAAGGTGGCCTTGTCCAGTGGGTGGTCGTTGCTCGGGAACCACCACCACGCCGACTCGGGCTCGTTGACGGCGAGGGCGCCGTCGTCGGTACGCGTCCAGCCGGTGTAGCCGCCGACCAGGGTCTCCGACGGGATGCCGGCGTAGCGCACCACGATGGTGAGCTGCTGGCCCCGGGTCACCGTGCGGGCCGGGGTGACCACCAGCTCGTGCGCGCCCGCGGTGCTGGTGCTCGCCGCCCAACCATTGACCCGCACCGACTCGACGTCGAGCAGGAAGTCCAGGTTGAAGGCGGAGAGGTCCTGGGTGGCGGTGGCGAGGATGGTGGTGGTGCCGCTGAGCTGGTCGGTCGCCGGGTCGTAGCGCAGCCGGACGTCGTAGTGCTCGACGTCGTAGCCGCCGTTGCCGTAGTCGGGGAAGTAGGTGTCGCCCAGGCCGGGCGCGCCGGGTTGCGGCGCCGCGGTGACGACGGGACGGCCCCAGCCGGTCGGGGCGGCCTGGCCAGGGGTGCCGGCGAGCATGGTGCCGGCGGTGGTGAGGGTCAGGGCGGCGGTGGCCGCCGTGAGAACTCGTCGCACGGGGTGGACTCCCTCCATCGGGTGTTCGCCACGCCAACCTAATCGACAACGGTGAACGTCGCCCGCCCGCCGCGCCCACCGACTGCGGGTGCCGCACGCGGCGTGACACGTCCTCGCAGGACTGTCCGGGTGCCACCGGCGTCCGTTAGGGTTCCTGGGACCAGGCGGCCGTTGGCGTTGGGGGCAGAGGTTGAGCAGGCTCGCGTCGGCGTACCGGCAGGCGGTCAACTCCCACCGGGCGGCCCGGGCACACCTGGACACCGCCCGGCAGGCGCTCGGCACGGCACCGGCCGCCGTCGCGCCGGCCGGCGCTGACGAGTTGGTGGCCCGCCTCGCCCGCCTCGGCGGCGCCCTGGCCACTCCCACCCCGAACGCCACGCCGCTGACCGACGAGCCGGCCGCGGTGCGGATCGGCGAGGCGTCCAGGTCGGACGGCGGCTTCCCGGTGCTGGTCCCGCTCGGCGGCGGCCACCACCTGGCCCTGGACACCGATGTCCGCGACCCGCGGGTCGCCGGGCTGCTGCGGGCGCTGGTGCTGCGGCTGGTCGCCACCGCACCGCCCGGGCAGGTCCGGGTCGCCGGCATCGACACCGCCGCGGTGGGCGCCACCTTCGGCCCGTTGCGCCCACTGCTCGACGCGGGGGTGCTCGACCCGCCGGCCACCGGCGAGGCCGAGGTGGCCGCGCTGCTGGACGCCGCCGAGCAGCACGCCCGCGCCGCGCAGCACGCCCAGCCCGCCGCCCGGCACCTGCTGGTGGTGGTCGCCACCGCCGCGCCACCGCCGCGCGAGTTGGCCCGGCTCGCGGCGCTCACCCACGCCGGCCCGGCCGCCGCCGTCTGCGTGCTGCTCGCCGGTCACCCGTCGCGGCTGCCCGGTGAGACCGCGACGCCGCTGGGCGGCACCACCGCGGTCCGGCTCAACCAGGGGTACGCGCACGTCGGCGACCCGCCCGGCACCCCGTTCAGCGCCGACGGCACCGGCCTCGCCGCACCCGTCCAGCTCGACGGCGACCCGCCGCCCGCCTCGGTACGCGCGCTCGCCGAGCACCTGGGCGCCGCCGCCCGCCGCGCCGACGCGCTGCCCTTCACCGACCTGCTGCCCGAGCGGCGCTGGGTCGAGTCCGCCGGCAACGGCCTGCGGACGGTGATCGGCCGGGCCGGCGGCACCCCGTCGACGCTCGCGTTCGACGACGCCACCCCGCACTGGCTGGTCGGTGGGCGCACCGGCGCCGGCAAGACGGTCTTCCTCCTCGACGTCCTCTACGGGCTGGCCGCTCGCTACTCCCCGGCCGAGCTGCAGCTCTACCTGCTCGACTTCAAGGAGGGCGTGAGCTTCACCGAGTTCGTGCCCACCGGTCGGGACCCGTCGTGGCTGCCGCACGCCCGCGCCGTCGGCATCGAGTCCGATCGCGAGTACGGCCTCGCCGTGCTGCGCGAACTTCGCCGAGAGGCGCAACGCCGGGCCACCGCGCTGAAGCGACACGGCGTCACCAAACTCGCCGACTTGCCCCGCGACAACCCGCTGCCGCGCATCGTGGCGGTCATCGACGAGTTTCAGGTGCTGCTCGCCGGCAACGACGCGCTGGCCCGCGAGTCCGTCGACCTGCTGGAGGAGTTGGCCCGTAAGGGCCGCTCGTACGGCATCCACCTGGTGCTGGCCAGCCAGAGCATGACCGGCATCGAGGCCCTCTACGGGCGGGCCGAGGCGATCTTCGGGCAGTTCGCGTTGCGGGTGGCGCTGCCCGGCGGTGGTGGGGTGCTCGACCAGCTCAACGACGCCGCCGCGGCCCTGCCGATCGGCTCGGCCGTGGTCAACACCGCCGCCGGTGCGGTCGGCGCCGACACCGTGCTGCGCTTCCCCGACGCGCACGCCGCGGCAGCGGACCTCGCCGCACTGCGCCACGAGCTGTGGCAGGCCCGCCCACCGGGCTCGCGGGCGCCGGCGGTCTTCAAGGGGTACGAAGCCGCACGGGTCGAGGACGACCCCACCTTCGCCGGGTTGCGCCCCGGTGGCCGACGCCCGATGGCCCTGGTCGGCCGAACGGTCGACGTGCACGGCACCACCGCGCTGTTCCTGATGGACACCGCCCCCGGCCGGCACCTCGCCGTGGTGGGCACCGCACCGACCGGCGCGGACGTGCTGCGCGCCGCGACGCTGAGCCTGGCCCGCCAGCACACTCCCGGTGATGCCCGGTTCCAACTGGCCTCCCTGGTCAGCGCCGCCGGGCCGGTCGCCGACGACACCGAAACGGTCCTGCGGGCCGCCGGCCACCCGGTGCGGCGCCTCGACGCGGCCGGGCTGCGCGAGCGCATCGCCACGCTGGCCGCCGAGCCCGCCGGTCGCGAATACCTGGTGGTGTTCGGCATGGACGCCGCCGCGCCGGTCCTCGGGGCCGCCGACCCCAGCACGTTCCGCTCCGGCCTGGACGACCTGCGCACACTCCTGCGCCAGGGGCCCGGGCAGGGGGTGCACGTGCTCGGTTGGTGGCGTGGGTTGCGGCGGCTCGCCGACGACCTCGGCGGCACACAGAACCGCGACGACGTCGCCTGCCTGGTGGCGCTCAACGTGCCCGGGAGCGAGCTGGCCCTGCACCTCGGGATGCACGACCTGGCCTACACGCCCCGCGCCGACCGGGCGCTGCTGGTCGACCGGCACGACCAGCGCACCCGGCTGATCGTCCCGTTCGTCGGCGACGGACACGAGCCGGACTTGGAGCGGTGACAGTGTCCTTCGAGGAGTACGCGGCGCTGGCCCGACAGCTCGCCGAGCAGCACCGTGCCGGCGAACAGCACGCCGCCGCCGAGTCCGAGCGCCGTCGTGACCTGCACGCCGCCGCCGACTACCTGCAGCAGAGGTTGACCACCCAGGGGCAGCGCCTGGACCAGCTCGGTCGAGCGATCGACCTCTACCAACCGACGTCCGGCCCTGCTTCCGAGCCGGGCCCGGGGCGTCCGGACGAGGCGGCCACCTGGCCCGGTCCACCGTCCGGGTCCAGCCCGGCCACCGCTGCTGGCCCGGCCACCGCTGCCGGCGCCTTTGCCGGACCCGGAACTGGGGACGGGGCACCCGCCGGCGCAGCCGGCGTGCCAGGGGGGTCGGGGGCCGGGGCGTACCCCCAGGTGCCGGCGGGGGAGGCGCGGCTGGCGCTGCCGACGGCGGTGAGCCCGGCGGGCGCCCTGCCGGCGCAGCGTGCGGTGGCGGTCGACCCGGCGGTGGAGCTGGAGCTGGCCCGGCGGATGGCCGACGAGGCCGACCGACACGGGCAACAGGCGGAGCTGCTGGCCCAGCGGCCGGTGCTCCTGCCGACGTGGTCACCGCTGGCTCGGGCGGTCACCATCTACGCCGGTTGTGCGGCGGCAGCCGGGGTGCTCATGCTGGCTCTGGTGCTCGCCTCCGGGGTTGGCCTGGTCGACGGGTTCACCCTCGGCGCGTGGATCTGCGCAGGGCTGCCGGCGGTGGCGTTCTTCGGTGGATACCTGGTGCTGGGCCGTTGGGGCCGGCCGGCCATGGTCGAAGGCGCTCCGCCGCGTTATCTGCCGCTCGGGTTCCTGATCTGTTTCCTGCTGGTGCCGATGGCCTACTGCGCCTACCTGCTGCTGGTCCGCGGCCTGCGCTGAGCCGGAGGCGTGTCCCGCCCGTCCGTGCCCGCCCACGGATCCCGGTGGGCGCCTAATTCAGGTGGTAGGTGAGGCGGCCGGTGTCGCTGAATTTCTGTTCGGCGCCGCTGTTCGCCGGGCTGAAGACGCGGCAGGCGCAGCCCTCCTCGGGTTGCCCCGCTGAGGCTTCGGCGTAGTACCAGACCTGGCCCACCTGGGCCCGGAAGGTGCGACTCGTGCGCGGTGGCACGTCGAGCGCCTTGTGTGGCGTGCAGTCAGCGTCAAAGAGCCACAGCACGTACGGCTCGCTGGCCGTTGAGGCGGTGCCGCGTACCGGGTCTCCCCACCCGTCCGCAGGGATGTCCCGTTGGAAGAACGCCACCGCCTCCTCGCCCTTGGTCTGCGCTATGCAGGCCCGGTCGACCTGTGCCCGAGACTCTGGGGTCGGCCCGGGCGCAGGCGTTGCCGACGAGGACGACTGGATGCTGCTGAGAATGCTCTGCCCGTCTCCGCCCGCGACGGAGACGACGAGCAGGATCGCGAGAATGCCGATGAGGCCGCCGGACAGCCCAATGGCCCGAGCATAGCCGGCCGACGTTGCCTTTGGCCGCGGAGACGTCAAGCCACGTCACCCCCTCAGTCACCGGCCCGCGTGGACATCGCCCTCGCTCCGAGCCCGGAGTCTATGAGGCCTCGCGCTTCGGCGTCGTCCCCGAACCGGGCATGGCCACCTGACTTGCTCACTCCACTGTGTTTGCCTCGGTGCCGTAGTCTCGCGCCCCGAGCGCAATCGGTGCGCAGCCCGCTTGGTAGGCCGAGGCCCTGGATCGTCACGCCTCGACGTCTCGCAAGCGGCAGGTCGAAAGGTTGGTCAGGAATTGCAGGGACAGACGCCCACCCAGGTTGAGTCGATGACCGTAGGGGACGGGGTTGCCGTTCCGCCGGTCAACGCCGATGCTGCCGCAGGAACGGCGACGCCGCGCTCCGAGCAGGAGTCAGGGCTGTCGGTCGTCGGGGCGTCGCAGCAGGCCAGCCCGGGCGCGGTGGTTGCGGGGTTCGGGCTGATCGCCGTTGGCGCTGTCGCCGGCTGGATGATCTGGCGCAGCGGCGCCTCCGCGGCGAAGATCCAGCCCGAGGACACCACGGGTGTCTTCCTCACCCTGTTGGTCTTCGCGGCGGCGGTCGAGCGGATCGTGGAACCGTTCTCGCGATGGCTGCCGGGACGTGCCGCCGAGGCCACTCTGTCGCGGACGGTGACCGACGTGCAGAGCCGAGTCGACGTCCCCACCGAGGCTGACCGCGCGGCGATCGCCGTGGCCACGGCCAAGGTCGTGCGGGCGAAGGCGAACCGCACCATCGTCGCGTGGGGTCTCGCGAGCGGAATGGCGACGGTGGCGTCCAGCGCCGGCGGGTTCTACGTTCTGCACGCGGTCGCCGGCGCCGACTGGAACGGGGTGGCGGTCTGGGTCGATGCCGTCGTGACCGGAGTGATGGTCGGCAGCGGCACCAAGCCGTTGCACGATCTGATCACCCGCGCGCAGAACGGCCCGCCGTCGCCTTAGAGCGCCGCCCCGGAGTCCTGACGCAGATCTTGGAAGGGAACGACCCCTCCAGGGCCGTTCCCTTCCAAGTTTCACTGCTCTTGAGCCCGCCCGCTGGGGGGATGGGCTAGGACCGCACAGTGATCGGCAGGGTCTTGAGCGGATCCTTGCCGTTGCTCAACACCAGTACGCCGACGTAGAGACGGCCCGGGGTAAGCCCGGACCAGTTCAGCGTCACGTCCGCCGTCGCCCCGGGCAGCACGGTGCGTCGCTTGGGATCGATGGTCAGCCTGCCCTCCGAGGTGCCGGGCGCGCCGGGCAGCAGGGTGGTGATGGTGTACGTGTTCGCCCCCGCACCGGGTGCCGTGTTGAGGGTGTAAAGCTGCTCGATGACCAGGGTGTAGTCACCGGCGGCGGGCAGCACCACGCGAGCGCCGTCCTTGGCGCCGTACTTGACGTCCACGATCTTTCCGGTGCTGTCGAAGACGTCGATCAGGAACTCCGCGCACGGCGGCAGCGGATCGGCGCTCCAGTCGATCTCGTCGCAGTGCGCGCCATGCCCGGTCACCAGGATCTGCGGGTTGACCGTGCCGGACGGTACGTGCACCGTGCCCCGGTAGATCGATGCCGGCAGTGGCACCGGCAGGTTGTCCGGCGACCGGGAGTCCCAGAGCGGCACGTCACCATAGAGCGTCGTGTCGGTGCTGGTGCCGGAGGTCAGGCCGGTGGACACCGCGGCCAGAGTGCCCCGGAATCCGACCTGCGTGGTCATCGCGAAGGTGCCCGCGGTGCCGGTGCCGGTGATCTCGTCCGGCGCGACCAACCCGGTGTTGCGGACGACCAGCGGGATCGTGACGTGGTGCTGCGACTTGTCGCGCCAGGTCAACGAGCCGTCGATCCAGGTGTCGAGGGCGCCGGCCTTGTTGGTGATCTGCACCTGGAAGGTCGCGGTCCGGCCCGGCAGCACGTGCAGCTTCGCCGGAGTGACCTTGACGGTGTAACCCTGGGGTGCCCGCACCTTGGCCGTGTAGTCGCCGGCCTTGCTGCTGACGTTGGTGACGGTACGGGTCACGGTCTGCGTACCCACCATGTTGCCCATCGAGATCGATGGGTAGTTGAGCTGGTTCGTCGCGATCGCACCGGTCGTGTCGCAGTCGTCGGCCGGCACCTGGTTGCCCTTCTCGGCCAACCCGCACAGGTACTTCCGCCAGTCCTGCTCGGTGGAGTCGTAGACCAGACCCGGGTCGAACGCATCGCCCGGCCGGACCTCGCCGGCGCCGTAGTTCAACGGCGTGGCGTCGCCGGCACCCAGCTTGATCGGGTTGCCCTCGTTCGTGGTGTCCACGGCCGTCGTCATGAGCGCCGACCGGATGGCCGACGGTGACCAGGCCGGGTGCTGGGCGCGCAGCAGGGCGGCGATGCCCGCGATGTGCGGGGACGCCATCGACGTGCCCGATTCGAGGGCGAACTGCTGCCCGCCGATCGCCGGGGAGAACGCCGCCGCGACGGCGACACCGGGCGCGCTGATGTCCGGCTTGAGCAGATCGCCGCCGTTGAAGTGCGATGGCCCGGCCGAGGAGAAGCCGGCGACCTGGGGTGCTTCGACCGAGGTCAGGTGGCCCGCCGAGACCGTCGCCGTGGCGTTGCCGGAGGCGATGTACGCGAGGATCGGCACGGCGTCGGTGTCCAGGATGTGCACCGTCGGCACCGAGTGCGTGTCGGCGTCCTGGGAGTTCACTCCGTCGTTGTAGAGCACCATCCCGACGCCGCCTGCCCTGGCCACCGCGGCGCTCTTCGCGACCCGGTCGGTGACCCCGCGCAGACACAACACGATCGCACCGGTGACCTTGGCCGGGTCGAGTGCACCGTCCACGCAGAGTTCGGCATCCTGGGTGTTGTCGGGGTTCACCGCGCTGGCCTTGCCGGAGACCAGCGGCGCTGGCCCGGCGCTGGCCGAACCGATGCCCACGCCGGTGATGGTCCTACCGTTGCCGAGGGTGAGCGTCCGGCTGTACTGCTGGTCGATGGTGCTGGCGGCCACCGTGGTCACCCAGGGGGTGGAGTTGTCGATGGTGCCGGCCTCCGGGCCCGCGTTTCCGCCGGCCGCGGCCACGAAGACGCCGGCCGAGGCGGCGTTGAAGAACGCCTGCTCGATCGCGCTGAAGTTCTCCAGGTCGTCGCCGACGGAGTAGTTGATGACGTCGACACCGTCGGCTACCGCGTCGTCGATGGCGTGCACGATGTCGACCGAACTGCCGGTCGCCGTGCCGAAGCCGGTGTCGTAGAGCGCCTTGTAGATCGCCAACCGGGCGGCCGGCGCCACGCCGGAGATCTCGCCGACGGACTGGCCGGCGACCGTGGCCGGCACGCCGTGGTTGCCCGCCGCGGTGCTCGCGGTGTGGGTGCCGTGTCCATTGCGGTCACGCGGCGAGGAGTACTCGTCCGGGAAGACGTCGGCGAGGCTGCCGTACCACCGCGCACCGATCACCTTGTTGTTGCAGGTGACCGGGGCCTCGGTACCGACGTCGCAGGTGCCCTTCCACTTCGCGTCGATGACCGCCTGGTCCGGGCGCGGGGTGGACAGCGCGGCGAAGCTGGCGCTCTCCGGCCAGAATCCGCTGTCGATGACGCCGATGATGACACCCTCGCCGGCGTGGTTGACATTGCCGAACTGCTGCTGCCACGCGCCTTCGCGACCGGTCAGGCCGAGGTAGCTCAACGTCGGCACGGCGCTGGTGTGCACCTTGGTGTCCTCGTACACGGCCCGCACGCCGCGAGTGGCGCGCAGCCGGGCCACCTGGGTACGGGTCAGATCCGCGGCGAAGCCGTTGAAGGCCGTGTCGAAGGAGACCTTGACCTGGTCGGCGGGCAGCCCCACGCCGGTCAGCACACTGCCGCGCTTTTGGCGCAGGTGCTCCTGGTACGCCTTGGCGCCGCTGGAACTCCGGTTGAGCTTGCCGCCACCGGCCGCCTTGGTCGCGGCCAGCCCGGGTACGCCGCCAGCGTAGGTGGCCAACGGCTGCTCATCGAGTTGGACGAGGTAGCGGGCGATCGGTCCGTTGCCGGTCGGGGCAGGCGTTGCGGCGGCCGCCCCCGGGGTGCCGGCCAGGCCCGCCGCAATCAGGGCGGCGGTGGCCAGGATGCTGACCGACCCGCGCCCGACTCGCCTGGGTAGAGATTTCTTCGCTTGTGGCACGTAGTTGCCCTCCACTTTCGACGCCGCCGCCACGATTGACAACTGGCGACGGTCGCCGAAATCTAAGATCAACAACGGCTGCCTGGATAGACCCTGTTACCGGAATGCCATGCTGGAGATCGACTTCTGGCGGTTATGTCCGAATATTGCCCACCGGTGCCCGTGTACGTCGCTGTTCGGGCGTCCACTGCCCGCGTGGTGACGAGTGGGCAAGCGGGCGGTCGTGCGGGAAGCGCGGATCTCGTACGCTCCCAGGTGGTCTCCGCCGGTGGTGGAGGCGATGGTCGATCAGGGGAGGGCGCGCGTGAGCGCAGCACAGATCATCGCGCGGTTGGCGGCGGCGTCGCAGAAGCTCGACGACGCGAAGGCCAAGACCGCAGCGGCAGCCCAGGATGCAGCCGAGGCGCGGGCGCTCGTCGCCGGGGCTCTGGAGGGCGTGGCTGCTGGCGCTCTGGTCGGCATGATCGACGCCTATCGTCAGGCGCTGGCGCAGGCGTCCCAGGGTGGGGACCCGGCCAAGCAGCACGTCCAGGAGACGATCGCCAAGGTCCGAGCGCTGGGAAACTGACCACGGGTGGTGTCAGCCCGCAGTCGGCCCGCTTGCCCAGTGCCGGGAAGCCCGCAACTGCGCGAACGGGAATCGCGGGCCCCGACGGTGGGTCCGCCTTTCCCGGTGGGTGCCGGCAGGGTCAGCGGGTGATACGGACCGTGTTGTTGAACTGCAGGTAATCGCAATATTCCTGCTCGCACAGGTCGACGTTCCCGTTGGCCAGCGCCACACCCTTGTGGAAGGCCAGGCCGCCCGCCTCCGCGAACACCCGCCCCGTCACGACCTGAGGTTCGCCCGTGCAATAGATAGGCGCCGTGCCCGTCCCGTACGCCACCCGGTCGCCCGACCGCTGCCGGAGGCTCAGGTCTATGTTTCCGACCAATCCGTCTGGGCAGGTCGTGCTGATGGTGAGGTCCACGGCGACGCCGCGCGCGACCAGGGTCGCGGACGTGACCTCGGCGTTGCTTGCCGCACTTGCTGGCGTTGGCGCCAGCACCACGAAGAGGGACAGGCCGAGCAGTGCGATGGTGGTGATGATGCGGCGCACAACGGTCCTCCTTGCCGGAGTGGGTGCTTACCTGCGGTCACCATAACCCGCTCCGACAATTGCGGAGATCAATTGAATGCGGTTTCTTCCCCGGAGTGCGTCCGAGCGGTGAGCCGCTCCGTGCGGACCTGGATCTCGACCCGTCGATCGACGTGCAGACCCAGGCCTCTTTATCCATTCAGGATCGGCGATGTGGCGGTATCCGACCGCACGGACACCGCCACATCGGCGATGTGGTGTGGATCAAGCGAGCCGTGCGGCGTTCCGGAATGACGACCTGACGGCGCCGGTCAGGACGTCGCAGCCGACTGTCCACTGCGGTTGGCTGGCCGGGTGTCATGTGCGGGGCGGGGGGTCAGCACCTGGGGGCCGGTCTCGGTGACCGCGACGGTGTGCTCGGAGTGGGCCGTGCGGGAGCCGTCCGCGGACCGGATCGTCCACCCGTCCTTGTCGAACTTGATCTTGTCGGTGCTGCGGCAGAACCACGGCTCGATCGCGATCGTGAGGCCGGGCTTGAGCTTCATGCCCCGGCCGGAGCGGCCGTCGTTGGCCACGTGTGGGGCCTCGTGCATGGTGCGGCCGATGCCGTGCCCGCCGAACTCGTTGTTGACCGAGTAGCCGTAGCGGCGGGCGACCTCACCGATGGCGGCGGAGATGTCGCCGAGCTGGTTGCCCGGCAGTGCGGCGTCGATCCCGGCGGCCAGCGCGACCTCGGTGGCCTCGATCAGCTTCAGGTCTTCCGGGGCGGGGGTGCCGACGATGACGGAGAGGGCGGAGTCGGCGACCCAGCCGTCGATGCCGACCGCCATGTCGATGCTCAGCAGGTCACCGTCGCGCAGCGAGTAGTTGTGCGGCAGGCCGTGCAGCACGGCGTCGTTGACCGAGAGGCACAGGACGTTGCGGAACGGGCCGCGGCCGAACGACGGCGAGTAGTCCCAGTAGCAGGAGTCGGCGCCACGCTCCTTGATCCGGCGGCGGGCGTGGTGCTCGATGTCCATCAGGTTGACCCCGACGGCGGCGACCGCACGCAGCTCCGCCAGCAGCTCGCCGACGAACTGGCCGGTGACGGCCATCTGTTGGATCTCCTTGGGGGACTTGAGCTCGATCACGATCCACCCCTCCCTTCCCGATGCCGGTATATTTATACCACGCTGCTCGGCGCGTCCATCGGGATGGCGTTGCCGGTCCGCGCAGGCGGATCTATCCTGCTCACATGGTTCGCCCACCGCTCACACCCGCACAGATCGCAGCGGGGCAACGTCTCGGGGCGGCGCTTCGGGTCGCGCGCGGAGGCCGCCCGCTCGTCGAGGTGGCCCTGGCGGCCGGCATCTCGCCGGAGACGCTCCGCAAGATCGAAGTGGGGCGGCTGCCGGCACCCGCGTTCGGCACGGTGGTCTGCCTCAGTGCGGTCCTCGGCGTCGCGCTCAGCGATCTGGCCGAGGTGTGGCTGGCCGATGTACGGGTGCGCGAAGCGTCGTGAGCGAGAGGTCAGCCGCGCGAGCGCGGTAGACAGCACTTCTTGTACTTGGCACCCGAGCCGCACCAGCAGGCGTCGTTGCGGCCGGGCGGCCAGGACCTGAGGTCGGGCCCGGTGAGCGAATCGGCGTACTCGTCCTGGGTTTCCTCGTCGGTGGGGTCGAGGTCCTCCCGCTCGGCGAAGGCCGCCAGCCCGGCGACGGAGCCGACAACCACACCCAGGTCGGCGCCACCCATCCCGGATGCCTCGACGAGGGCGAGTTCGATCTGGGCTCGGTGCTCGTCCCAGGTGGCGGGGTAGCTGCCGCTCAGGGCGGGCCAGCGTGTCATCAGCGCGTCGAACTCCGCCTGCGGCCAGAACAGCAGCGTCGCCGGGCCGTCGTCCAGCGCGTCGAGCGCGTGGTTGCTCGCGGCGCGGAGCCGGTCGGCGAGGTTGTCGTACTCGTCGTGTGGCAGGCCCATCTCCTCGCGGAGGGCGTGCCGCCCCTGGGTCAGCCCGTAGATCATGGCCGCGGCCTCGTCCTGCGCGTCTTCGGACTCGTGCTGCTGGGTCCGGGTCCGTTCCAGGATCGCGTCCAGCGCGGCGGTCAGCCACTCCAGCGCCGTCTCGGTGCGGCCGGCCCCAGCCAGGTCGTCGATGAGGTACGTGGCGTCGGGGTCGGTCTCCAGCAGTGGGCGCAGGGCCGACAGCTCGGCCATGCCCTCTTCCTCGCGGCCGAGGCGCAGCAGCAGACCACCGCGCATCGATCGGGCGTGACCGCCGTCGTCCGGCTGTTCGGCGATGGCGCGGGTGGCCAGCGCGAGCGCGTCGGCCAGGTCACCCGCCTGCGTCAGGATGTCCGCGGCGACCAGCAGGGCGTACCCGGTGTCGTCGGGGTCGGCGACCCGCCCCTCGTCGACGGCGCCCACCAACTCGGCGACCAACGCGGCCGGGTCCGGGCTGTCGGAGCCCAGGGAGCCGATCTCCTCGATGCGGTCGGCGGTCAGCAACTCGGGCATGGGCGCATCCTGAGGACGGGGAACGGACGGGGAAGCGGCCAGCGTACTCCCGAGGGCGCCGGATACGGCGGAGCCCGGGGCGGCGTACCGCCCCGGGCTCCGGTGTGGGTCAGCGGGTCGCTGGCATGGTGGCGAACTCGCCGGCTAGCTCCGACTCGACGATCGTCGCGGTGGACGGCCGGCGACCGGACGACGCCCGCCGGGCGGACGGGACGGCCAGGGCCGCGAGCGCGGCGGCCAGGGCGATCGCCGTGAGGACGAGAAACCCCGTCGTGAAGCCGGCTTCCCGGGGCAGGCCGTTGGCCTGCGGGTTCGCGGTGATCACGCCGCTGACCACGGCGGCGCCGATCGCGCCTCCGATGGTGCGGATGTTGGCGTTCATGCCGGTCGCCACGCCGGTCTGGCTGGCGGGCACACTGGCGACGATCAGGTTGGCCATCGACGCGAAGGCCAGGCCGATACCGAGGCCGACCAGGCCACCGGCGACGGCGACCTCCCAGCGGGTGTCATGCGCGGTGGCGAGCATCGCGGAGGCGGCCACGTTGAACGCGGCGCCGGTGGCGAGCTGCGCCTTGGCGCTGAAAACGGCCTGGAGTCGGCCGGCGACGATGCCGGCGACGAACATCGCGCTCACCATCGGCAGCATGAGCAGACCGGCCTGGCTGATGCTGGCGCCGAAGCCGTAGCCGGCGGCGGTCGGGGTCTGCAGGAACTGGGGGAGGAACGCGTACATGGAGAACATCGACGCGCCGTAGAGCAGGGCGACCAGGTTGGTGGTCCAGACGCCGGGCAGGCGCATCATCCGCATGTCGATCAGCGGGTTGGGCGAGCGCACCTCGGCGACCAGCCAGCCGACCAGCAGCACCACGGCGAGCGCCAGCAGGCCGAGCACCCGGGGGCTGGTCCAGCCCCACGCCACGCCCTGGCTGATCGGCAGCAGCAACGCGACCAGCCAGCCGGAGAGCAGCAGGGTGGCCCGCCAGTCGATGCGACCGGGGGTGCGGACCGGGGATTCGGGGACGAACAGGTGGGCGGCCACGGCGGTCAGCCCGACCACGACCATCGGGATCCAGAACAGCCAGCGGTAGTCCAGCGTGCTGACGATCGGGCCGGCCAGCACGATGCCCAGGCCACCGCCGACGGCGACGATCGCCGAGATGGCGGCGACGGCGGAGGAGACCCGCGCGGCCGGGAACTCGTCGCGGATGATGCCGAACGACAGCGGGAAGACCGCCCCGCCGATGCCCTGCACGACCCGGGCGATGATGAGGACACCGATGTTCGGCGCGATGGCGGCCAGCAGGCAGCCGAGGGCGAGCGCGGCGAGCGAGACGACCAGCATCCGCTCCTTGCCCACCATGTCGCCGACCCGACCGAGGATCGGCGTGAAGATCGACGCGGAGAGCAGATAGGCGGTCAGGACCCAGGTCACGGTGTTCTGGGAGGTGTGCAGGTCCTGCTGGATGGTCGGTAGCACCGGGGTGATCAGCGACTGGAGCATCGCGAAGAACCCGGCACCGGCCGCGAGCACGGTGAAGGTGAGCCGACGCGAGCTGCGTCGGGAGGTCACTGCCACGAGAGAAAACTCCCTGATTACGTACGGAAGGAGGCTTGTCGCCCGCCGTCGGTGACGGGCTCTGCTGTCGGGTCCGGGCGATCGGATGGCCAGGCGGCGATCGGGCGGGTCCCGAGGTAAGCTAACCGGAGGCAGGCCTCCGGGGATTCCGGAGGGGTGCCTCCACTAAGCTAGCGGAGGGTTGCCTCCGGATGCAACCGAGGTGAGGTGACGCACGTCATGGCCAGCGCCGGGCAGGTGCCCGAGGTCTTCGCGCAGCGGCCCAAGCGGGCCGACGCGCGGCGCAACTACGACGCCCTGATCGCCGCGGCGCGCGACGCGTTCGCCGAGAACGGCGCGGCCGCCTCCCTGGAGGACGTGGCCCGGCGGGCCGGGGTGGGCATCGGCACGCTCTACCGCAACTTCCCCACGCGTCGTCACCTGTTCGAGGCCGTCTACGTGGAGGAGGTCCGGGCGCTGAGCCGCTCCGCCGAGGACCTGGCCGAACTGCCCCCGTGGGACGCCCTCGTCGCCTGGCTGCACCGGTTCGTCGCGTACGTCGCCACCAAGCGGGCGCTCGCCGAGCAGTTGCTGCACGACTCCGAGATCTTCACCAGTTGCCGGACGGAGATCTACGCCGCCGGTGAGCCGTTGATGAGTCGCGCCCAGGCGGCCGGCGTGGTCCGCGACGACATCGGCTTCGACGACGTGGTGCGGCTGATCAGCGGTCTCACGATGGCCCAGTTCCCGTCGCCCGAGCAGCGCGACCGGGTGCTCGGCGTGGCCCTGGACGGCCTGCGCCCCGCAACCGCCACCCGCTGACCGCTCAGCGGTCGACCAGCAGCAGCCACTCGTCGTCGAGTCGTTCGACCACGGCGCCCGTCGGCCATCGGTGACCAGGATCGACCACCGCCCGGGCCTGGTCGACCTGCGGCGGGCGGCTGAACTGTGCGTCGCGGAAGCTGGCCATGCTGTGGAACCGGGCCCGGCCGAAGTTCGCGGCGTCGGTGAAGCGGGCGTGGTCGAACAGCGCCTCCGCGCCGAAGATCGTCCAGCGGAACAGCGCCATGTTCGTGAAACGGGCGGCGTGGAAGCTGGCCGACCCGGCGAACTCGGTGTGCTCCATCGACAGGGCGCCGACAAAGTCGGCCTCCCGGAACGAGGCGGCGTCCTCGAAGCGGGTCGCGTCGAAGCTGGTCGGCTGGCCGAAGGTCGCCCGACGGAATGAAACCGGGCCGGCGAAGCTGGACCGCCGGCAGGACAGGTCGTCGAACGAGGCGTCGTCGAAGCTGGCCGAACCGCCGACGCGAACGCCGTCCAGCACGATCTCCCCCTCGACGTTGAGATCGTCGAAGACCACGTCACCGAAGACCGCCGCCCCGAGCAGGAGACGCCCCCGCGCCGTCGCACCCGCGAAGGTGGTCGTGCCGGTGAACGTCGCCGCCGTGAAGTTCGCGTCGACCAGGGTGCAGCCGGCGGCGTCGAAGTCGACAAGCGCAGCACCGGTCAGGTCCAGCCTGACCTCCGGCCAGTAGGTCGCGTCGTCCGCGCGCAGGTGCCGGGTCAGCACGCGCTGCGCGGTGCGTCGGACCTCCGTCTCGCGCGGCTCGCCGTCGCCCGCCGGCATCCGCAGGTACGCGCAGAGCACCGCCGCGATCGTCGGGCGCTGCCCCGGATTGTCCTGACCGAGGCGTTCCAGGGCGTGCAGGCCGCCGAGGCGTACCGCCGCGCTGTCGTTGCCGAGCAACTCGACCGCGCGGGTGTAGAGCTCGGTCAGCCGACGCTCGGCGGCGTCATGTTCGGCCGCGCCGGACTGCCGATCCTGGTGGCGTTGCGCGGCTTCGGCCACCGCCTCGGCGTGCGACTGCACCCGGTCCCGGTGTGCCTGGTCCTGGGCAGCGATGCTTTCCTGGTGCCGCTGCGCTCGCTCGGTGATCCACTGTCGCCGCCCGGCCAGCAGCAGCGCGAGCCCTCCGCCGGTGCCGGCGACGACGGTCAGGCCGGTGCGGATCGCGTCGATGCGCAGAGTGGCGCGGGTGTCCGGTTGGGTGGCCCGGTCGGCCTCGCTGAGCAGCAGGTCCAGCACCAGCCAGCCCAGGGCCGCGGCGATCAGCAGGCCGACCAGGACCAGCCACCACGGCATCACTCGCAGCTGGTGCGCGGGTTTGTCGACAGCCACGGCCACAGCATGCCAGCCACCGCCCGGGTCCGATATGGACCTTGACGGTATGCCCGTTTACGCCCCCGCCGGAACAACGGGTTACCGGCGCGTAACAAGTCATTGACGTGTCTGAATTGTTACGGGCATGATCGTCACACGGTCGACCGGATACCCCCACCCACCTGCCCGGTACGCCGGGTGCCTCCCTCCGGAGGTGCAGCCATGCTGCTCCGAAAGACCGCCCTCGTCCTGACCCTCGCCACCGCCGCCCTGCTCACGTTCACCACTCCGGCGACCGCCGAACCCGTGGCCCCCGCCGATGTCGTGGCCGCCCCGACAGCCGCCGCGGCGGCCAACCCGGTGATCGTGGTCGGCGGGCTCAGCGGCGTCGCCGTCGCGTACGAGCCGATCGCCGGCCGCCTGCGCGCCGACGGCTACCGCGCCTTCGTCTACCAGTTGCCCGGGTTGGGTCTCGGTGACATCCCCACCTCGGCTCGCGCGTTCGCCACCTACGTCAACCAGGTCCGTGCCACCACCGGCGCCGCCGCCGTGGACCTCGTCGCACACTCCGAGGGCGGCCTGGTCGCCCGCTACTACCTCAAACGGCTCGGCGGCACCGCCACCGTCGGCCGGTACGTCAGCCTGGGCTCACCGCAGTACGGCACCTACGTGGCCAACATCGTGGCGTTCCTCGGCCTGGGCAGTTGCGCCGGCATCGTGGCCTGCCAGCAGATGGCCATCGGCTCCGCGTTCCTCGCCGACCTCAACGGCGGTGACGACACTCCCGGACCGGTGCGCTACACCACCATCCGCACCCTCCAGGACGAGCTGGTCCGCCCGACCGGGAACGCCGTCGTCAACGATGGCGCCACCAACGTCCTCATCCAGGCGTACTGTCCGCTGCGGGTGGTCGGGCACCTCGGCCTGGTGCTCGACGGGACGGCGTACACCATCGTGCGCGGCGCCCTGATCGACGGCCCGGTGCGACCCAACTGCCTGGCGCTCTGAACAGCCCGCAGTACCGGCCGGTGATCCGCCAGGCCGGTGGGGGCGGGGGCGGCCGGGCTTCAGCGACGCGGTGGTCATCGCGGTGCTCGCCCAGGCAACCGAGGCGCTGCGGGCTGCCCGGGAGCCCGGTTCGGACGCCGCCGGCTGAACCGACGACGTCCGAACCCGACGCGTCAGCTCGCCTTGGCCAGCGCCTCGAACTCGTCGTCGGTGAGCCGCACGTCGGCCGCGCCCACGTTCTCCTCCAGGTGCGCCACCGAGGACGTACCGGGGATCGGCAGCATCACCGGCGAACGGCGCAGCAGCCAGGCCAGCGCGAGCTGCGCGGGCGACGCGCCGTGCGCGGTGGAGATGGCGTCCAGCGGGCCGCCCGGACGGGCCAGCTCACCGGTCGCGATCGGGAACCACGGGATGAACGCGAGGTCGTTGCGCTCGCAGTACTCCAGCACGTCCTCGGCACTGCGGTTCGCGAGGTTGTAGAGGTTCTGTACGGAGGCGATCGTGGTGATCGCGCGAGACTCCTCGATCTGCGCCACGCTCACCTCGGACAGCCCGATGTGCTGGATCTTGCCCTCCTGCTGCAACAGCGCCAGCTCACCCAGCTGATCGGCGAGTGGCACCTTCGGGTCGATCCGGTGCAGCTGGTACAGCGGGATGCTGTCCAGGCCGAGGTGGCGCAGGCTCAGCTCACACTGCTGCCGCAGGTACTCCGGGCGGCCCACCGGACGCCAGTCGCCGGGGCCGGAGCGGGTCAGCCCGGCCTTGGTCGCGATGACCAGATCGTCGGCGTACGGGTGCAGCGCCTCGCGGATCAGCAACTCCGAGACGAACGGCCCGTACGAGTCGGCGGTGTCGATGAACGTCACGCCCAGCTCGACGGCCCGGCGCAGCACCCGCACCGCCTCCGCCGGGTCCTTCGGGTCGCCCCAGACACCCGGGCCGGTAATCTGCATCGCCCCGTAACCGAGACGGTTGACGGTGACGTTCCCGCCGATCCGGTACGTGCCGGACGCCTTCGCGGGCTGCTCACTGATGTTTGTCGCCATGGGTAGATCATCCCCCGGAACTCGGCCGTCACACCGCGTGTCGACCGACTGTGTGCGTGGACACGTCACCTGCCCGCCAAGGCCAGTTGCCCGCAAGCGCCCGCTATGGGCGGAGCGTACGTGCGACGCTGGCCGGGGCCGGCGCGTGCCGGCGCGACGGCGGAGGGAGCACCCATGGCGGGAGTGCCGCAGGTCAACTTCGCGCTCGACACGTACGAGTGCATCGTGATCTATCCCGGCGCGGCCGGACGGGTCCTGCCCGACGAGACCGTCCAACGGTTGCAGTCCGAGCACGCCGAGCACATGCAGGCCTTGCAGCGCAGCGGCATCGTCCTGGTCGCCGGGTCGATCGACGGACCGGCCCGCAATCCGGAGCCGCCGATCGGCTTCGGGCTGGCCCGCACCGGGAGCGTCGACGACGTCCGCAGCGTGCTGGAGGCCGACCCGGCGGTGCAGGCCGGGCTCTACCGGGTGGATGTGCTGACCTTCCTCTGCCCGGCGGGGTCCCTGGAGTTTCCGCTGGTCAAGACCGAGAGCTGACCTGCCGCTCCATCGGTGGCTGTCGTGATGACGACGGCGCTCGGCGGTGCGCCGGTGTTACGGTCGCGCCCAGCGAGGGCCGCCACCGGGGCGCACCCGGAAGCCTTGGGTCGGCCCCGGTCGAGGAGTCGCCATGATCTCCGCCGCCACCGGTGATGTCGCGACGGCCGCCGCCCGGCTGCGCGCCCTGCTCGGCGACCGGCTGCACGAGCCGGGCGATCCCGGTTTCGTCACCACCACCCGGCTCTGGAACGGCGCGGTGCGGCGCGCGCCCGTACTGGTCGCCCAATGCCTGAACGACGACGAGGTGGCCGACGCGGTCCGCATCGCCGCCCGGTGCCACCTGGCCCTCTCGGTGCGTTCCGGCGGGCACGACTGGGCCGGCCGCGCGCTGCGCGACGGGGGCCTGGTGCTCGACCTGACCGGGCTGCGCGAGGTCCGGGTCGACCCGGACGCGGCCACGGTCACCATCGGCGGCGGCGCCACGGCGGCCGAGCTGCTCGCCGCCGCTCGCGCGTACGACCTGGTGGTGCCCACGGGTGTGGTCGGTGACGTGGGCATGGCCGGGCTCACCCTCGCTGGCGGGTACGGCCCGCTCTGTGGCCGGTTCGGTCTGAGCTTGGACAACCTGCTCGGCGCGGAGGTGGTCCTCGCCGGCGGCCGTCGGGTCACCGCCGACCCCCGCCACGACGCCGAGCTGTACTGGGCGCTCCGCGGCGGCGGTGGAAACCTCGGCATCGTCACCGAGCTGCGCTTCCGTGCGCATCGGCTGCCCGCCGTGCTGGCCGGCATGATCATGTTCACGCTGGCCGAGGCGCCGGCCGTGCTGCGCGGTTACGGCGCGCTGATCGCAGAGGCCCCGGACGAGCTGACCGTGATGGCCGGCTTCCTGCCCGGCCCGGCCGGTGAGCCCGTGGTCTTCGTCTGCCCGTTCTACAGCGGCCCGGACCTGGACGTCGGGTTGCCGTGGCTGGAGCGGCTGCGCGCGCTGGGCACCCCGTTGGTCGACCAGATCGCCCCGATGCCGTACGCGGACGCGCTGCGGATGTTCGACGGCGGAATGGTCGACGGCAACCACTACCTGCTGCGTACCCGCTGGCTGCCCGCGCTGACCGACGGTGCCGTGGATGTGCTCGTCGACGCGGCCCGGCAGGTCAGCTCGCCGTTCTCCGCGCTGGCCCTGCACCACTTCCACGGTGCGGCCACCCGGGTCCGGCTCGCCGACACGGCGTTCGGCCTGCGTCGCGACCACCTGCTGACCGAGATCATCTCGGTCTGGGCACCCGGCGACCAGTCCGGGCCGCACCGGGAGTGGGCCGAGCGCCCCTCGGCGGCCCTCGCTCCGCACGCCCTGCCCGGTGGTTACCCCAACCTGCTCGCCCCGGAGGAGACCGACCGGGTCCGGCTCGCCTACGGCACGAACTGGGCGCGGCTGCGCCGGGCGAAGCGCCACTACGACCCGCGTGACCTGCTCACCGCGGTGCCCACCCTGCCCTCGTCGGGGCATCCACGGTGAGCCTCTGTCGGGAGCACCCCGACAGCGCACGTCAACGGAGGCGTACGATTCCCGGCGCGCGGTCGCCGTTGCCCGTCGCCACAACGTTCCCGGTGCGGTTCCGCCCGCCGGCCCGACGCGCACCGCGCGTTGTTGGACACATGTTCCGCTGCCTGCAATGGGTCGGCCCCGAGTCCGACCTGAAGGAGAGACTAGCCTGATGGGCGTGACACGCCGTGTGAAGATCGTCTGCACCCTTGGTCCCGCCACCTCGTCCCCGGAGCGCATCCGGGGTCTCGTCGAAGCCGGCATGAACGTGGCGAGGCTCAACTTCAGCCACGGCAGCCACGCCGATCACGAGGCGGTCTATCGACTGGTCCGGGAGGCGTCCGAGGCGGCAGGTAAGCCCGTGGCGGTCCTCGCCGACCTGCAGGGCCCCAAGATCCGCCTCGGCAAGTTCGCCGACGGCCCCCACGAGTGGCGCACCGGCGACTCGGTGGTGATCACCGGTGACGACATTCTCGGCACCAAGGAGCGGGTCTCCTGCACCTATCGCAAGCTGCCGCAGGAGGTGAAGCCCGGTGACCGGCTGCTGATCGACGACGGTCGGGTCGCCGTCGAGGTCACCGACGTCACCGGCAACGACATCCGCTGCCTGGTCACCGAGGGTGGCCCGGTCTCCAACAACAAGGGCGTCTCGCTGCCCAACGTGGCGGTCAGCGTGCCCGCCATGTCGGAGAAGGACGCCGAGGACCTGCGCTTCTCCCTCGGCCTCGGCGTCGACCTGGTCGCGCTCTCCTTCGTCCGCTCGGCCGAGGACATCAAGCTCGTCCACGGCATCATGGCCGAGGAGAACGTGTTCCGGCCGGTGCTGGCCAAGGTCGAGAAGCCGGAGGCCGTGGAGCACCTCGAAGCCATCGTGCTGGCCTTCGACGGCGTGATGGTCGCCCGCGGTGACCTCGGCGTCGAGATGCCGCTGGACCAGGTCCCCCTGGTGCAGAAGCGCGCCGTGCAGTTGTGCCGGGAGAACGCCAAGCCGGTCATCGTGGCCACCCAGATGCTCGACTCCATGATCGAAAATTCCCGCCCCACCCGGGCGGAGGCCTCCGACGTCGCCAACGCGGTGCTCGACGGCGCGGACGCGGTGATGCTCTCCGGCGAGACCAGCGTCGGCAAGTACCCGGTGCTGACCGTCAGCACCATGGCCAAGATCGTGACGACCACCGAGTCCGGCTCGATCGGGGTGCCCCGGCTGCAGCACGACCCGCGTACCCACGGTGGCGCGCTCACCGTTGCCGCCTCGTCGATCGCCCGGGCCATCAACGCCAAGGCGCTCGTCGCCTTCTCGCAGACCGGTGACACCGTCCGACGGCTGTCCCGCCTGCACTGCGACCTGCCGCTGCTGGCCTTCACGCCGGTCCCCGAGGTGCGCGACCAGCTCGCCCTCACCTGGGGCGTGGAGACCTTCCTGATGCCGTTCGTGCAGCACACCGACGACATGTTCCGCCAGGTCGACCAGGCGCTGCTCGGCCTCAACCGGGCCAACCCCGGTGACTACGTGGTGATCGTGGCGGGCAGCCCGCCCGGCACCCCCGGCTCGACCAACACGCTGCGCGTCCACCAGCTCGGCTCGCTGGTCGACGCGGCGTCGGCGCGGGCCCTGCAGTGAGCGACGGTCGGGTCGCGGTCGGCCAGGCGGCGGTGGACCAGCTGCTGGAAGTGTTGGACCTCGACCCGACCGGGGAAATGACCTTCCGGGGGATGAGCCCCCCGGTCGGCCCACAACGGGTGTACGGCGGCCAGGTAGCGGGTCAGGCCCTGGTCGCCGCCGGCCGCACGGTCGATCCGGAGCGGTTCGTGCACTCGCTGCACGGTTACTTCGTCCGCCCCGGCGACCCCGTCGAGCCGATCGAATACCAGGTGGAGAACATCCGCGACGGCCGGTCCTTCTCGGTGCGCCGCTCCGTCGCCCTCCAGCACGGTAAGCCGATCTTCTTCATGTCGGCGTCGTTCCAGCGGGCCGAGGAGGGTCTGGACCACCAGGCCCCGGCCCCACTGGACGTACCCCCGCCGCAGGACGTGCCGACGATGAACGACCGGCTCTCCCGTTACCCGGAGCGGCTGGGCATCTGGGGTCAGATCCCGCGCCCGATCGACGTGCGCTACGTCGGCGAGCCCGGCTGGGTCCGCCCCGGCGACCGACCCGCCGACCCGCACCAGCGCGTCTGGATGCGGATCGACGGCAAACTGCCGGACGATCCACTGCTGCACGCCTGCGCGCTCACCTACGCGTCGGACCTCACCCTGCTGGACTCGGTGCTCTCCGCGCACGGGGAGGTGTGGGGGCCGGGCGGGTTGGTCGGCGCGAGCCTCGACCACGCCCTGTGGTTCCACCGGCCGTTCCGCGCCGACGAGTGGTTCCTCTACGACTGCTTGAGCCCGTCGGCGTCCGGTGCGCGTGGGCTGGCCACCGGCCGGATGTTCACCACGGACGGCCAGCAGATCGCCAGCGCCGTCCAGGAAGGTCTGCTGCGTCGCGTAGGCGCCTGAGACGGTCGATCATCCCCGCCAGGCGCGCACCCGCAACGGGAGCGTCGTGGCGGGGATGAAGCGCCGTCAGGCCTGGTAGATAGCCTCGCCGGCGATTTCGATCTGCACCGTCTTGCCGACCAGCACCCCGCCGCTCTCGAGCATGACATTCCAGATCAGGCCGTAGTCCTCACGGTTGATTTCGGCCATCGCGCTGAATCCAAAGATGTTCTGCCCGTACGGATCAGTACGAGCGCCACCGAAATTCACCTCAAGGTCGACAGCCCGCGTGATTCCCTTCACCGTCAACTCACCGGTGAGCACGAATCGGCCGGGTGTGCCGTCGGACTGCGGCGGGACAATGGGACTCCGGCCTCGCCCACCGAGCCGATGGCTGCGCAGACGGGCCCACTGGAAGATGGGGTCCTCGTTGCCCTGCCACTTGATCCCGGTGCTTCGATATTCGAGCGTGGGGTAACGCTCCACATCGAGGAAATCGGCACTCTTCAGATGCGTGTCCCGGTCGGCGCTGCCGGTGGTGATGCTCGCCGACGCGATGGTCGCCGTCACCGAGGAGAGCAGCGGGTCCTCCGCCACGAAGATCTGTGCCGTGGCCTCGGCGAACTCGCCGCGCACCGGGCTCACCATCATGTGCCGGGACAGGAAACCGATCCGCTTGTGCGCCTGATCGAGAAGATAGGTGCCGGCGACCGGGATGGTCATGCCATCCCAGGTGCGTGTGGCGATATCGGTCATCGTGTTTGCCTTCCCCCCGATGTGTATCAATATGCTGCCCGGCGTCGCTCAAGCGGTCTGACAGTCGTACCCTCGCCCAGCATAAGGACGCTCCATGCTGGCATTTTTGCGCCCACCAAACGGTGGTTCATGAGCTACTTCACTGGTCCTCGACGGCGACCGGAACGGACGCGAATGGCGCGAGTTCTTATCGATGCGTGCCCGGGCGACCGAGGGTCGGCCGCTCGGCCGACTGACCAGCGGCTAACCTTGCCGGCATGCGCCTCTCCGCCCGGGTCGACTACGCCCTCCGCGCGGCCGCTGAGCTTGCCGCGACGGCCAGTGGTCCTGGGCGCGGCCGGCCGGTCACGGCCGACCAGATCGCCCGTGCCCAGGAAATCCCGCCGAAGTTCCTGGAAAGCATCCTGCTCCAGTTGCGCCGGGGCGGCATCGTGCACGCCCAGCGCGGTCCGGAGGGCGGATACTGGTTGGCCCGCCCCGCCGAGGAGATCACCCTCGCCGAGGTGATCCGGGTGATCGACGGGCCGCTCGCCCACGTACGCGGGCAGCGCCCGGAGCAGCTCGGCTACCACGGCCCGGCGCGCGCGCTCCAGGAAGTCTGGATCGCGTTGCGGGCGAGCGAGCGGGAGATCCTGGACCTGGTCAGCATCGCCGACGTGGCCGCGGGCACCATGCCCCCGCGCGTCACCGAGCTGGTCGCCGACCCGCGCGCCTGGATCTGACGGCCTGCCCCTCGGCGGCTTCGCGTCGTTAGTGCTGCGCGGTGGCTTCGCGGTCTCGCGTGGTTCGTGCCGGACGGCGACTTCTGTTGCGGCGTGCCGCACGAGCGCGTCCCATCCACCGATCTGGTGCTTGACCCCGGCAGTCCCGTGGCGCATTGTCGACCAAGTCGATAGGAGATATCGAAAAGTCAGGGGGCGCTCGTGCGCAAGCTGCTGATCCTCGCTCTGGTCGGGCTCGCCGCGCAGTTGATCGACGGTTCGCTCGGCATGGCGTACGGGCTGACCTCGTCCACTCTGCTGCTGGTCGCCGGGGTCGCTCCGGCCGCCGCCTCGGCCTCGGTGCACCTGGCGGAGATCGGCACCACGCTCGCCGCCGGGGTCGCGCACTGGCGGTTCGGCAACGTCGACTGGGCGGTGGTGACCCGCATCGCCCTGCCCGGCGCGATCGGCGCCTTCGCCGGTGCCACCCTGCTCAGCTCGATCTCCACCGAGTCGGCCGCGCCGTGGATGGCCGGCATCCTCTTCACGATCGGCGCGTACCTGCTGGTCCGCTTCGCTCGACCGCTGCGTACCGATCGGGTCGGTGGGCGGCTGCGTGGTCGTTTCCTCGGACCCCTGGGCCTGGTCGCCGGCTTCGTCGACGCAACCGGCGGCGGCGGGTGGGGGCCGGTGGCGACTCCGGCGCTCCTGGTCTCCGGCCGGTTGGAGCCACGCAAGGTGATCGGCTCGGTGGACACCGCCGAGTTCGTGGTGGCCGGCGCGGCCAGCGTCGGCTTCCTGATCGGGCTCGGCACCGAGGGGTTCCTGCTCCCCACCGTCGCCGCGCTACTGGTCGGCGGGATCATCGCCGCACCGCTGGCCGCCTGGCTGGTGCGTATCGTGCCCGCTCAACTGCTCGGCGCGGCGGTCGGCGGCGTGATCGTGCTGACCAACGCCCGCACGTTGATCCGCTCCGCCGAGTTGGACGGCCCGGCCCGACCCACCGTGTACGCCCTGCTGGCCGCCGGCTGGCTGGCCGCGCTGGTGCTCGCGGTGCGGGCGCTGCGTCGTACCCGCCGGGCCCGGGCCGAGGCCGCGAACACCTCCGCCTCGGCCTCTGCCTCCCTTGCCGGTCCCGACGACCTCGCTGCGGCGCCCGCCGTCGCGGCTCCGGTCGAGCTGGCGGCAACGGGTACGCCAACCCCGCGCTGACCCCCGCGCCGGCCCCAACCCGCGCGCCTGCCGGTGAGTCCGCTCGTGCCGTTCGGCGGCCCGCGTCCATCTGAGGCGCCAAGATCCGGGCAACTTCAGGGAAACTGCTGCCTCCGGCGGGTCTGAGGCAGCAACTTCGGAGAAGTTGCTCGGATCTTGACGCGGTCGCGGTCGCGGTCGCGGTCGCGGACGGGGTGCGGGCTGCGGGGTGCGGGGAGGTCAGGGGGTGAGGAGGTCTTTGGCCGTGTTGGCGAGCAGTGCCCAGGCCTCGTCGATGTGTACCTCGGTCGTTTGTGGCGAGCCAACCGCCAGTCGCAGCGTGTAACGACCGGCGACCCGGGTGTGCGTCAGGTGCACCCGCCCGGTGCTGTTCACTCCGGCGAGCAGTGCCGCGTTGACGTCGTCGTCGGCGCGCAGTCGGAAGCAGACGAGCGAGAAGGGGTGTGCCGCCGCCAGTTCGAACCGGTCGTCGGCGCGGACCCGTTCGGCGAACCGGCCGGCCAGCGCCACCCCGGAGCGGATGTGTGCCCGCAGCCCTTCGGCGCCGTACCAGCGCAACACGAACCACAGCTTCAAGGCCCGGAAGCGCCGGCCCAGCGGCACCTGCCAGTCCCGGTAGTCGATCACCGCACCGGACTCGGAGGCCGCGTTGCGCAGGAATTCCGGCAGTACGGTCAGCGCTTCGATCAGCTCGGCGCGGTCGGCCACCCAGAACGCGTCGCAGTCGAAGCCGGTGAGCAGCCACTTGTGGGGGTCGAAGCAGTACGAGTCGGCGTACTCCAGGCCGGCGTGCGACCACCGCAGCTCGGGGCAGACGGCGGCAGCGCCCGCGTACGCGGCGTCGACGTGCAGCCAGATCCCGTACTCGGCGCAGATCGCCCCGATTTCCGGCAGCGGGTCGACGGCGGTGGTGGAGGTGGTGCCGATGGTCGCCACCACGATGGCGGGTACGTCCCCGGCGGCGAGGTCGGCCTTGATCGCCGCGCGTAGAGCGTCCGGCAGCAGTGCCTGGGTGTCCGGGTCCACCTGGATCGGCCGGACCCCGTCGGCACCCAGCCCGGCGATCCTTGCGGCCTTCTCGATGGAGGAGTGCCCGTGGATGGAGGTGTACGCGCGGTAGCGCCGGTCGATGCCGGTGTCGCGCCAGCGACCCCCGCTGGCGCGGTGCAGCGCGGCCAGGGTGGCCACCAGGGTCGCCGAGGACGCCGAGTCCTGGATGACCCCGCCGCCGGCGCCGGTCGAGTGGAACCGCTGCGGCAGGTCCATCAGTTGGGCCAGCCAGTCCATCAGCACCGTTTCCAGTTCGGTGCAGGCCGGGCTGGTGGCCCAGAGCATGCCCTGTACGCCGAGCCCGGAGCTGACCAGGTCGCCGAGCACGCTCGGGCCGGAGGTGTTGGCCGGGAAGTAGCCGAAGAAGCCGGGGTGCTGCCAGTGGGTCAGGCCGGGTAGGACGATCGAGTCCAGGTCGGCGAGGACCGCCTCGACGGGTTCGCCTCCGGCGGTGGGCGGCGCGGCGGGCAGGGCGGCGGTCACCGTGCCCGGCGGGTCGGCCGGGGCGACCGGTCGTTGCTCGAGCGTCGTCCAGTAGTCGGCGATCCAGTCGACGACGGCGTGGCCGGCGCGACGGAACTCGGCAGGGTCCATGTGGGGGGCGCTCACCCGAACGAGTTGATCAGGCATCGATCGTCGAGGCAAGACCAGGCGCCACCACCATCAGATCGGGCCGAGGCGAGACCGGGCGTCCGCTGAGTATGACGACCATCGATGTTGCGCCCTGGAAAACGCTTGCCTTACGATGCGCGGTGAGTCGGATCCGTGAGTTCCAGGGCGTACACCCCCGATCAGATCGCCGTCCGCCGCCGTGGTGGCGGGGCGAGTCCACTGTGCTTCCCGGGCAGGGCGCGTGGGCCGCGGCGATCACCAGCGGATCCCCGGAGGCAGTCCCATGCACCCGTCCAGACATCGGCTGATCCTGCTCGCGGGTACGACGGCCGCCGCCGTCGTGGCCGGCACCCTCGGCACGGTCGTCGCCTCGGCCGCCGCCGTCGGCTGCCGGGTCGACTATCAGATCACCAATCAGTGGCAGGGCGGCTTCGGCGCCAACGTCACCGTCACCAACCTCGGCGACCCGGTCAACGGGTGGGCCCTCACCTGGTCGTACGCGGCGGGCCAGCAGGTCACCCAGGCGTGGAACGCCGTTGTCACCCAGGCCGGTGCCCAGGTCACGGCGCGCAACGTCGACTACAACGCCACGATCGCCACCAACGGCACCGCCGCGTTCGGCTTCAACGGGTCGTGGACCGGCACCAACCCGGTGCCGTCCAGCCTCGCGCTCAACGGGACCACCTGCACCGGCGCCCCGTCCACCGACGGCCCGACCACCCCGCCACCGACGACCACCCCGCCGACGACCACGCCACCGACCACCACCCCGCCGCCAACCACGCCTCCTCCGTCGGGGGCGAAGCAGATGGAGAACCTGGACCGAGGGCTGATCAGCGTCCGTTCCGGCAACGGCAACCTGGTCTCCTGGCGGCTCCTCGGCACCGAAACCTCCGGGGTCGCGTTCCACCTCTACCGGGGCTCCACCAGGGTCAACGCCAGCCCGATCACCGGCGCCACCAGCTACCTCGACAGCGGGGCGGCGGCCGGCTCGGCGTACACCGTGCGGGCCGTGGTCGGCGGCGCCGAGCAGGCGGCGTCGGCGCCGGCGTTGCAGTTCGGCGCGGGCTACCTGGACGTGCCGTTGCAGGTGCCGGCCGGGGGGAGCACCCCGAGCGGCGAGAGCTACTCCTACAGCGCCAGCGACGCCTCCGTCGGCGATCTCAACGGCGACGGCAGCTACGAGATCGTGCTCAAGTGGGACCCGTCGAACGCCAAGGACAACTCCCAGTCCGGCTACACCGGGAACGTCTACGTCGACGCGTACACCCTGACCGGCAGTCGGCTGTGGCGGATCGACCTGGGCCGCAACATCCGCGCCGGAGCCCACTACACCCAGTTCCAGGTGTACGACTACGACGGCGACGGTCGCGCCGAGGTGGCCATGAAGACCGCCGACGGCACCCGCTCCGGCACCGGTCAGCTCATCGGCTCGTCGTCGGCGGACCACCGCAACTCCAGCGGCTATGTGCTGTCCGGCCCGGAGTACCTGACCATGTTCAACGGTCAGACCGGCGCGGTGCTCTCCACCGTCAACTACGACCCGCCGCGCGGCACCGTGTCGTCCTGGGGTGACTCGTACGGCAACCGGGTGGACCGGTTCCTCGCCGGCACCGCGTACCTCGACGGGCAACGCCCCTCGCTGATCATGGCCCGGGGCTACTACACCCGTGCGGTGGTCGCGGCCTGGGACTTCCGCAACGGCACCCTGACCAAGCGCTGGACGTTCGACTCGAACGCCTCCGGCAACGGCGCCGCCGCCGGTCAGGGCAACCACCAGCTCTCCGTCGCCGACGTCGACGGTGACGGCCGCCAGGAGATCGTCTACGGCGCCGCCACCATCGACGACAACGGCCGCCTGCTCTACTCGACGGGCAACGGGCACGGCGACGCCCTGCACGTGGGGGACCTCGACCCGGGTCGCGCCGGCCTGGAGGTGTTCAAGGTCGACGAGGACGCCAGCAAGCCCAGCTCCTGGTTCGCCGACGCCCGTACCGGTCAGATCCTCTGGTCCACGCCGGCTTCCGGCGACAACGGCCGGGGTGTCTCCGCGGACATCTGGGCGGGCAGCCCGGGTGCGGAGTCCTGGTCGTCAGCGGTCGCCGGGCTGGCCAACACCAGAGGGCAGAACATCGGCCGCAAGCCGTCGTCGGCAAACTTCCTCGCCTGGTGGGACGGCGACCCGGTGCGGGAGCTGCTCGACGGCACGGCAGTCGACAAGTACGGCACCGGCGGCGAGACCCGGTTGCTCACCGGCAGTTCGGTGGCGTCGAACAACGGCACCAAGTCCACGCCGGCGCTCTCGGGCGACATCCTGGGTGACTGGCGTGAGGAGGTGATCTGGCGAACCACCGACAGTCGGGCCCTGCGCATCTACAGCACGCCCACCCCGACCAGCACCCGGATCCACACCCTGATGCACGACCCGCAGTATCGGGTGGCGATCGCGTGGCAGAACACCGCCTACAACCAGCCGCCACACCCGGGGTTCTTCATCGGCGACGGAATGGCCAACCCGCCCACTCCGAACATCTACCTACGTTGATCTGACCCCTGGCGGTCCCGACCGGGGTCGCCTAGGGTGGCAGGCACCGGGCCGCAGCCGCGGAATCCGCTCAGCTCCGGCCCGGTGCGCCACACCGCGGCATTCCCAACCCGTCCCGACCGGGAATGCCGTACCACCACCGGCACCAACATTAGGCTCCGTCGGGGTCGGCGGGGTGACGCTGACGTGAAGATCGTGTTTCACGCCCGCTGGCGCAGACCGCCCGCCACCTGCTCGGCAATCAACTCGTACGACCGCACCCGGTCCTGCACGTCGTACACGAGCGTGGTGAGCATCAGCTCGTCCGCGCCGGTGCGCTCCACCAGCTCGGTCAGCTGCCGGCGCACCGTCTCCGGTGAACCCATCGCCTGACCGTCGCGGCGCTGCAGCACGAACTCCCGCTCGATCTCGGAGTACGGGTACGCCGCCGCCTCGTCGGGCGTCGACAGCGGCTCCGGTCGGCCGGAACGCAGCTTCAGGAACGACAGGGCGCTCGGCCCCGCCAACCACTCGGCGCGCTCGTCGGTGTCCGCGCACACCGCGTTGACCGCCACCATCGCGTACGGCTTGTCCAACCACTGCGACGGCCGGAAGTTCTGCCGGTACAGGGCCAGCGCCGGCAGGGTGTTCGCCGAGCTGAAGTGGTGCGCGAACGAGAACGGCAGACCGAGCAGACCGGCGAGCTGGGCGCTGAAACCGCTGGAACCCAGCAGCCACACGGCGGGCTGCTCACCGCGACCCGGCGTGGCGATGATCTGCCCCGGCCGTTCCCCGCTGAAGTAGTTCATCAGGTCCGCCAGCTCGCGGGGGAAACCCTCCGCCGACAGGCCCTCCATGGTGCGCCGCAACGCCAGCGCGGTCACCTGGTCGGTGCCCGGCGCCCGCCCGATGCCCAGGTCGATCCGACCAGGGTGCAGCGCCTCCAGGGTGCCGAACTGCTCGGCCACCACCAGCGGCGCGTGGTTGGGCAGCATCACCCCGCCCGACCCGAGCCGGATGGTCGACGTGTTCGCCGCCAGGTGCGCCAGCAGCACCGCGGGGGCGGAGCTGGCGATCGCCGGCATGTTGTGGTGCTCGGCCACCCAGAACCGGTGGTAGCCCAGCTCCTCGGTGCGGCGGGCCAGCTCGGTGGTGGCTTCCAGGGCCGCGCCGACAGTGGTGGCCTTGGCGACCGGAGCAAGATCAAGAACAGACAACGGTACGGTGATCACACGCTCAGCCAACCCGCTGTCGACCGGATTTGTTCCGCTTGGCCGGCATCTGTCGGTTGATTCACCCCTGTCACCGCTCAGCCCATCCCACGAGCCTGCTCGAAGATCAGACTGGTCTGGGTGTGCTGCACCACCGGATCGACCGCCAGATGATCCAGCACGAAGTCACGCAACGCGTCGCCCGACGCCGCCCGCACGTGCAGCACGTAATCCTCCGCACCGGCCACGTGGAACACCGAGACCACCCCGGGCAGGCGCACCGACCGGGCCCGGAACGCGTCCACCGCCGCCCGCTCGTGCGCGGTCAACCGCACCGACACCAACGCCTGCAACGGCAGTCCCAGCGCGGCCGGATCCACCTCCGCGTGAAAACCGCGGATCGCGCCACGCTCCCGCAGCGCCCGGGTACGGGTCAGGCACGTCGACGGTGCCACGCCCACCCGCTCGGCGAGAGCGTTGTTCGGCAGCCGGCCATCCGCGGCCAGCTCGGTCAGGATTGCGCGGTCCACCTCGTCCAGGGCCGGAAACGGCCGCACATCATTCGGCTCAGGGGGCATCCAGCCATCCTTGCCCGAATCCCTCAACGAAACCAGGCCCATCGGCAGAATCATCTGCCAACCCATTGCCCGCTGGCCGGAAGATGTTCGACGCTACCGGCATGACATCGGTGGACACCCGAGCCGTACACGCCGGCCGCGACGACCTGCGCACCCTCGGCGTGCACGTACCGCCCATCGACCTGTCCACCACCAACCCACTGCCCTCAGTCGACGAGGGCGGCGCCGCGTACGAGCAACTCGCCACCGGCGGCACATTCCCCGCCGAGGGCGGGGCCGTCTACCAACGGCTCTGGAACCCCACCGTCGCCCGCTTCGAAACCGCCCTCGCCGAACTCGAAGGCACCGCCCAGGCTGTCGCCTTCGCCAGCGGAATGGCCGCCCTCACCGCCACCCTCCTCGCCGCCGCCCGCAACGACCGCCGGCACGTCGTCGCCGTCCGACCGCTCTACGGTGGGACCGACCACGTCCTCGCCACCGGCCTGCTCGGCACCACCGTCACCTGGGCGCACCCCGACGAGATCGCCGCCGCCATCCGCCCCGACACCGCACTGGTCATCGTCGAGACGCCTGCCAACCCCACCCTCGACCTGGTCGACATCGCGGCCCTCGCCGCCGCAGCCGGCGACATCCCGCTGCTGGTCGACAACACCGTCGCCACCCCCGTACTGCAACAACCCGCCCGGCATGGCGCCACCCTCGTCCTGCACAGCGCCACCAAGAGCATCGGCGGACACGGCGACGTGCTCGCCGGCGTCGTCGCCTGCGACGCCGACTGGGCCGTGCGACTACGCCAGGTCCGCGCGGTCACCGGCGCGATCCTGCACCCGCTCGGCGGCTACCTGCTGCACCGCGGCCTGCAAACATTGCCACTGCGGGTCCGCGCCCAGCAGGCCACCGCCGAGAAGCTCGCCGGCTGGCTCGCCAACCACCCCGCCGTACACCGGGTGCACCACCCCTCGGTGCACGACCCGGCGGCGCTGGTCGGCCGCCAGATGGCCGGACCCGGCAGCCTGCTCGCCTTCGAGGTACGCGGCGGCGCACCCGCCGCGGCGGCCGTCGCCGGCGCCTGCCAACTCATCACCCACGCGGTGTCCCTCGGCGGCGTCGACACCCTGATCCAGCACCCCGCCTCGCTGACCCACCGACCCGTCGACGGCGATGCGAAACCGGCCGCCGGGCTGCTGCGACTCTCGGTCGGCCTGGAGGACCCCGAAGACCTGCGCGCCGACCTCGCCCACGCACTCGACACGCTCACCTGACCGGACGCCGGTCAGCGCAGCTCGCGATTGCCCAGCACCCGGCTGGGCGAACCCTGGCGAGCCACCCGCAGCATCGCCAGGCCGATCCCCTCGGTCGTGGTGATCTGATTCGGCAGCCAGCGGCGCAACACCGGAACGAGCGGACGGGTGATCGCGTACCCGATCCGGTACCAACGGGTCTTCGACACCACCCCGTGCGTCGGCTGGATGAAGCCGGGCCGCGCCGCGTAGCCGTTGGGCAGCAGGTCGATGATCGCGTTCTCGGTACGACCCTTGACCCGGGCCCACATCACCCGACCCTCGCCCGACGAATCAGTCCCCTGACCCGAAACGTAGATGAACGTGACCTGCGGGCTCACCTGCGCCAACAGCCGCGCCGCCGCGAGCGGGTAGTCATGGCTGACCCGCGTGTACGCGGCCTCACCCAAACCCAACGACGAGACACCCAGGCAGTAGAAACACGCGTCCACCCCGGTCAACTCGGCCCGCACCGCGTCCAACTCACCCACGTCCGCGACCGTCAGCTCACGTAGCTTCGGATCCTGCGCACCGGTCGGCCTCCGGCCGACCGTCACCACCTCCCGCACGTCGTCGGCGAGCAGGCACTCCCGCAGAACGCCCTGGCCGACCATGCCGGTCGCACCGAAGATGACCACCCGCATCGGTCCCCACCCCTGTCGTCGACCCCGCCAACGGCCGTTCCGCCCGGGTGTCAGCCAGGCTCCCACGGTCCGTGTGATCCGCGCGGGTAGCGGTCAGGATTTGGGGCCGACATGCCGGTCCAGCGTGGCGACCGCGTTGCGTCGCGCCACCGACAGCGAGTTGCGGCGGTTCATCCGCCAGGCGATGCCGAGCAGGTCGAGGCTCCACTGGCAGAGCGCCATGATGTCCGCCGACTCGTTGACGAACATGTAGCGCGGGTAGACGTACGCCTTGCCGCGCACGGTCACCCGGTTGGCGAACCGACAGCCGTCGGAGTGGAACAGCCCACGCAGGAAGTCACCCGGATGCGTCGCGACGATGTCCCGTTGCCAATCGGCGAGGACGATTGGCCGTTCGTGTTTCTTGCCCGGACCATGCTGGGGAAGCAGGCATGGCCAGTGCTTGCCGGAGCTCTGCACGCTGACGCAACCAGGCTGATGGACGCGCTGGACCTTCGCCGCGAGCACCTGCCGCATGCTGGCGTCGCACGCCTCGATCAAGCCCGGCCAACTACTGCTGCAAGCGATGCGCAGCACCGGTACCCGTGCGGAGGTGACGAGATGCCCGTCGCCCAGGTAGAGACCGAGCAGGTAGAGGTATGCAGACGGATCTGTCTGATTCCTGACCTCGGGCCGGCAGCGAAAGCACCGAAGCTCGCTGCTGGACCTTCTCGGCTCGACCTGGTGCTTGCACCAGCCCCTGACCGTCGGGTACGGAAGTCTCAGACGTCTGGCAACCTCGGCGACCGTGCTGCCGGCGAGGTGCTGCTGCCGTGCACGAATGCGTAGTTCAGGTGGATGCACATGACGATTTTGGAACAGCCGTACGACACTTTTGGTGCCCCCGGTGGGATTCGAACCCACACTGTCGGAGGTTTGAGCTCCGCTTCTCTGCCGGTTGGAATACGGGGACGCTTGGCCGAATGCTCTGGCGGCCTCCCATAGGTTACCTACTACGCTGAGGGCGGTGACACCCGGCTGGGCGGGTGTCAGGTTTCGACTGGTGGGGGTAGGGCTGGTGGCTGAGATGCCGACGGATGCCGAGCGTAGGCGCGTACTGATCGCCGAGGACGAGGCGCTGATCCGGCTGGACCTCGCCGAGATGCTGGTCGAAGAGGGTTACGAGGTGGTGGGGGAAGCCGGTGACGGTGAGACCGCCGTCCGCCTCGCCGAGGAGTTGAAGCCCGATCTGGTCATCCTCGACATCAAGATGCCGATCATGGATGGGCTGGCCGCCGCCGAGCGCATCGCCGGCGCCCGGATCGCTCCGGTGATCATCCTGACCGCGTTCAGCCAGCGTGACCTGGTGGAGCGGGCGCGGGCTGCGGGCGCGATGGCGTACCTCGTGAAGCCCTTCCAGAAGAGCGACCTGGTCCCGGCGGTGGAGATCGCGCTGTCGCGTTACTCCGAGGTCGCGGCCCTGGAGGCGGAGGTCGCGAGCCTGACCGACCGCCTGGAGATCCGCAAGGCCGTGGAGCGCGCCAAGGGTGCGCTGATGACCACGTACGGGATGACCGAGCCACAGGCGTTCAAGTGGATCCAGCGCACGGCAATGGATCACCGGATGACCATGAAAGAGGTCGCCGAGCGGATCCTCGCGGAGACCGCTGGCGGCGAGGTGTCGCAGCAGCCGACCGTCTGAAGACCCGACCTGCGCGATTCCGGCCGCGTGGGGCCCCCGGTCGCGGTGTCCGGTGGTTAGCATCGACGGGTGTCCGTCCGACGGGTGATCGCGGTGTTCGGCCTCTTCGCGCTGGTCCTTGCCGGCTGCGACGGGCCGGCCGCGCCGAGCGGCACCGGGTCGCCGTCGGCCGCGCCGGCGCTGCGGCCGGATTGGCAGCCCTTGGCGCTGCCGGCGCCGCCGGGTGGCGAGGGTCGTCTTCTGGTACGCGACGCGACATCATGTGCGGGTCGGTGGTTCGTGGTCGGTGGCGTCGCCGACACCGCCGGCGGGACTCGTCCGGCGGCGTGGACCAGCGTGGACGGTACGACCTGGACGGTGGTGACGGTCCGTCCGGATTCCTTCTACGGTCGGCAGAACGTCTTTCTCTCGGTGGCTTGCCGGGACGGTGAGGCGGCGCTGATCGGCGCCAAGGTCGGTGGCGCGCACGGCTATCCGCGGATCAGCACGTGGCGGCAGGTGGCTGACGGCGCGCTGGTCGAGGTGCAGGCGCCATTCGAGACGTTCGGCGGTCCGACGGCGGTGAACGTGTCCCGCCTGACGGCCGGTGGGCAGGGCTGGCTCATCGTCGGCAACCGTTCGGCGGGTGCGGCCTCCTGGGTGTCGTCGCCGGACGCGGCGGAGTTCGCACTGGTCGAGGGTGCACCGGAGCTGGCCAGTGACGCGGTCGGAGTGACCTGGGCGTTCGACGCGGTGGCGACGTCGTCGGGCTGGCTGGCGGTGGGTGGTCTCCTACCGGTGGGCCGGATCGACCGTGACCCGGCGCTGTGGTCGTCGCCGGACGGGCGGTCGTGGCGGCGCACGGTGTTGCCGGGCGGTTCGGAGTACGAGGAGTTGCAGCGGGTTGCGCTGGTCGGCGGGGTGCCGGTGGCGGTGGGGCTGCGGGGGTCGACGTTCGGCGTGTGGCGGCAGGAGGCCGCGGGCTGGGTGGCCGCCGGGACGTTCGGGCGGCGGGCCGGAGCCGGGGTGCCGGGTGTGGCGTCGCTGGTGTCGTCCGGGGACCGGCTGTTCGCCGCGGTGACCGATGGGGCGCGGCAGTCGGTGTGGGTGTCGACGGATCGGGGTGGGTCGTGGCGGGAGGCCGCGATGCCACTCGACGTGCCGGCCGGCGTTGATCGGGACGTGACGCTGGTGGCGGTGGGTGACCGGTGGTGGTTGGCGGCGGATGACGGGACGCGGGCCGGGCTGTGGTCGGCGGCCGGCGTGGGCGTCTGAGCGTCAGCGTGGCGTGCCGCGCCGTGCGGGATGCGAAGTGCCGAGCTATTTCCCCAGGTCAATAGCCTCTCGTCAGCTGGGATCGGTCCGGGTGGGTACGGGTGACCTCCGACCGGACGCGGACTTAAGGACCAAAAGACGGGTTCACCTGTGACGGACATCGACATGATTGCCCGCGTCTTCGTAACGGTTTCGCAGACCCCGGGTTCAGGCCTTCCGGGACGGTATGCGGTATCGGTACGCTCCGCCATCACGAGCCGTAACGCAGGGGGAGTCTCTGCGGGGTGGGTGGAATTGCGGTCTGCTGCTGTCGCCGTCGCAACGGGTCAGTCGCGTCCGCATCTGGAGGAGGTCAGGAAGCCGTGAGGCGAAGCTATGTAAGGGCGCTGGGTACGGTGGCGCTCGCCGCGACCCTGGTGGTCGCGGCTGGTTGCCAGGATTCCGGTGGCGGCGACGGTGGGACCGCGTCGGGTGACTGCGGTGGCAAGATCGCGATCTTCGGCGCGTTCACGGGTGACAACGCGGGTCTGGTGATCCCGTCGCTGAACGGCGCGAAGCTCGCCGTGAAGCAGTTCAACGCGGCGAACCCGAACTGCAAGGTCGAGATGCAGCCGTTCGACACCCAGGGTGACCCTGCGGTGGCGACCCCGTTCGCGAACCAGATCGCGGGGGACAACTCGTTCCTCGGTGTCATCGGTGGTCACTTCTCCGGTGAGTCGGACGCGACGATGCCGATCTACCAGGCCGCGGGCCTGGCGATGGTCAGCCCGTCGGCGACCCGGACCGACCTGACCCAGAAGGGCAACAAGTCCTTCTTCCGCGTGGTCGGCAACGACGGCACGCAGGCCGGTGCGGTGGCGAGCTACCTGAAGACGCAGAACGCTCAGAAGGTCTTCCTGGTCGATGACGCCAGCGCATACGGCGCGGGCATCACCGAGGAGCTGGGCAAGCAGCTCGGCCCGCTGATCGTGAACAAGGACAAGATCCAGGAGCGGCAGGCGCAGTTCGACGCCACCATCTCCAAGATCAAGTCTGCGCAGGCGGACTTCGTCTTCTACGGCGGCTACACCCGTGAGGCTGCTCCGCTGGTGAAGCAGATGCGTGCCGCTGGTGTCCAGGCCAAGTTCGTCGGCCCGGACGGTCTCTACGACCCGGCGTTCCCGGAGGGTGCCTCCGGCGGTGCCGAGGGCGCGATCATCACCTGCCCGTGCCTCCCGGCTGACAAGGCCGGCGGCACCTTCTCGGCCGACTACCAGAAGGAGTACGGCATCCCGCCGGGCTCCTACGGTGCGGAAGGCTTCGACGGCGCGACGATCTACCTGGACGCCTTCAAGGCCGGCAAGAAGACCCGGGCGGAGCTCCTGGAGTACGTCAAGTCGTACGACAAGCAGGGCGTGTCGAAGTACATCAAGTTCGACGCCAAGGGTGACGTGGACCCGACGAAGGTCGTCATCTGGGCCTACCAGATCAAGGGCACTGCTATCGAGGCGCTGCAGGAGCTCAAGCTCAGCTGACGCCTAGGCAAATGGAATACGGCCGGGGTGTTTCGCCCCGGCCGTATTCGATTCAAGGAGACCCCGGTGCATTTTGATGAACTGATCGGTCATCTCGGCCAGCACACGGTCGATGGCCTGTCCAAGGGCGCCATCTACGCCCTGATCGCCCTTGGCTACACCCTCGTCTACGGCGTTCTTCGCCTGATCAACTTTGCGCACTCCGAGGTTTTCATGGTTGGTACCTTCGCGGTGCTGATCCTGTGGACCCAGCTCGGGGTGCAAAATAACCCGCCTGTCGGCCAGGCGATCCTGTTCCTCGTGCTCGGTCTGGTCGTCGCGGCGGCCGCCTCGGGCGGTACGGCCCTGGCGCTGGAGCGTATTGCGTACCGGCCGTTGCGACGTAAGAACGCACCGCCGCTGATCTTCTTGATTACCGCGATCGGTCTGTCACTGGTCTTCGTGGAGCTCTTCGGGCAGGTGCTGCCCAAGCTCCTCGGTGGTGTGTTGCCGGAGGCGTTCGGCCGGCCCCGGCAGATCGTCGGTATGCCGACGATCATCCAGCAGGAGACCCTGTTCACCATTGGCAACACGGCGATCACGAACATTCAGCTGATCGTCTTCGTCGCGGCCGTCGCGATGATGGCACTGCTGGACTGGTTCATCAACCGCACTCGTTACGGCCGGGGTGTGCGGGCGGTTGCCCAGAACCCGGAGACCGCCGCGCTGATGGGCGTCAACCAGGAGCGCGTGATCATGCTGATCTTCGTGCTGGGTGGCATCATGGCCGGCGCCGCCGCGCTGTTGTGGAGCATGCGGTTCGGCTTCACCCAGAACAGCATCGGCTTCGTGCTCGGTCTGAAGGCGTTCACCGCCGCGGTGCTCGGCGGTATCGGCAACCTGCGCGGCGCGCTGCTGGGTGGCCTCTTCCTCGGCATCGTCGAGGTCTACGGCGCCACGCTCTTCGCGTCCAACTGGGAGGACGTCATCGCCTTCGTGGTGCTGATCGTGGTGCTGATGTTCCGGCCCACCGGCCTGTTGGGTGAGTCGCTCGGGAGGGCCCGCGCATGATCGACAAGATTCGCTCCGCAGACCGCCGCCGCGTCGGCATGCTGACCTCGGTCGGCGACCGCTGGCGGGCATTGGCCAAATGGCAGCAGGCCCTCGGGCTGGCCGCCTTCGTGGCGATCCTCTACTACCTGCCGCTGCTCGGCATTCCGGGCCTGACCTGGTTGCGTACCGACTCGATCAAGGGCGGTAACAACTGGGCGGGTGTGCTCTTCGTCTGCGCCATCTACGTGCTGGTCGCGATCGGCCTGAACGTGGTGGTCGGCCTCGCCGGCCTGCTCGACCTGGGCTACATCGGCTTCTTCGCCATCGGGGCGTACAGCGTCGCGCTGTTCGGTTCGGTGAACTCGCCGGTGGTCAAGTGGATCCAGCAGGAGTTCAACCTGCCACCCACCTGGGCGGTGACCTGGGCGATCTGCCTGTTCATCGCAATCGTGCTGACGATGGTCTCCGGCGTGCTGCTGGGCTGGCCGACGCTGCGGCTGCGCGGTGACTACCTGGCCATCGTGACGCTGGGCTTCGGCGAGATCATCCGGATCGTGGCCCGTAACGCCACCGGGCTGACCAACGGCCCGGTGGGCATCTCGGCCATCCCCGGCCCCGAGGGTGCGCCGTCGCCGGACAACAAGGTCTTCGGTCTGATCGACGCGAAGCCCTGGTACTGGTTGGCGATCACCTTCGTGCTGATCATGGTGATCCTGGTCCGTCGGCTGGAGCACAGCCGGGTCGGCCGGGCGTGGTTGGCCGTGCGGGAGGACGAGGACGCCGCCGCGGTCATGGGCGTGTACCCGTTCAAGTTCAAGCTCTGGGCGTTCGCCATCGGTGCGGCGCTCGGTGGCCTGTCCGGCTTCCTGTTCGGCAGCCGGAACGCGTTCATCGACCCGACCCAGTTCAACGCGAACCTGTCCATCCTGTTCGTGGCCATGGTCGTGGTGGGTGGCTCCGGCAACATGATCGGCGTCTCGCTCGGCGCGGTGCTGCTGGCGTACCTGCCGGAGCGGTTCCGCGACTTCGCCGACTACCGGTGGTTGGTCTTCGGCCTGGCCATGGTCCTGGTGATGATCCTGCGTCCGCAGGGTCTCGTCCCGAGCCGGCGGCGTGCCCGCGAGTTGAAGGACCGCGCGGCGGAGGCAGAGGAGGCGCCCGCTCATGTCTGACCAGACGACTAGCACCGCGACGCCGAAGATCCCGACTCAGGCGGGGCCTCGGACGGTACTGCTCGAAGTCGACGACGTCACGCTCCGCTTCGGCGGTGTGGTCGCCCTCGACAAGATCAATTTCCAGATCTACGAGGGCGAGATCCTCGGCCTCATCGGGCCCAACGGTGCCGGCAAGACCACCAGCTTCAACGTGATGACGGGGGTCTACAAGCCGACTTCCGGGGCGGTCCGGTTCCGCGGCCAGAAGGTGACCGGCCGCAAGCCGCACCAGATCAGCCAGTTGGGCATCTCCCGCACGTTCCAGAACATCCGTCTCTTCCCGGAGATGACGGCACTGGAGAACGTCATGGTCGGCACCGACTCGCGGCACAAGACGAGCGTGCCCGGGGCGCTGTTCCGGCTCTACCGGGTGCGGCCGAAGCCGGAGGAGTTGCCGCAGGTCACCGCCGAGTCCGGGATCGTCCGGACCTGGCAGCAGGTGCGCCTGTCGGCCGCGAAGATCTTCGGCTTGTCCCGGCACATCCTCGAGGAGCGGGCGGCCGAGTCCAAGGCGCTCGAGTTGCTGCGTTTCGTCGGGATCGCCGATCGGGCCAACGACGAGGCACGCAACCTGCCGTACGGCTACCAGCGTCGGTTGGAAATCGCCCGTGCGCTGGCCACCGAGCCGAAGCTGATCTGCCTGGACGAGCCGGCCGCCGGCTTCAACCCGGCGGAGAAGGAAGAGCTCCTCACCCTGATTCGCAAGATCCGTGACATGGGCCTGACCGTCCTGCTCATCGAGCACGACATGCGGCTGGTCATGGGAGTCACCGACCGGATCGTGGTGCTGGAGTTCGGCCGCAAGATCGCCGAGGGTGCGCCCGCGGAGGTCAGCCGCGATCCGAAGGTGATCGCCGCGTACCTGGGGGAGCCCGCCGATGATGCTGCTTGAGCTTGAGAACGTCGCCGTCGCCTACGGCCGGATCGAGGCGTTGCACGGGATCAGCCTCACCGTGAACGAGGGCGAGGTGGTGGCCCTGATCGGCGCGAACGGCGCCGGTAAGACCACCACCATGCGGGCCATCTCCGGAACCCGGTCGCTCGCCAGCGGGAAGATCACGTTCAACGGTGAGGACATCAGCAAGCTCCGGGCCGACCTGCGGGTGGTCCGGGGGCTGTGTCAGTCGCCGGAGGGTCGGCAGATCTTCCCGGGTATGACCGTGATGGAGAACCTGGACATGGGGGCGTACACCCGGCGGGACTCCGCCGGCATCGCCTCCGACCTGGAGCGGGTGCTGACCCTCTTCCCGCGGCTGGCCGAGCGGCGTAAGCAGGCCGGTGGCACGCTCTCCGGCGGCGAGCAGCAGATGCTCGCGGTCGGCCGGGCACTGATGAGCCGCCCGAAGCTGCTGCTGCTCGACGAGCCGTCGATGGGTCTGGCCCCGTTGGTGATCCGGCAGATCTTCGACATCATCACGGAGATCAACCAGCAGGGCACCACGATCCTGCTGGTGGAGCAGAACGCCCAGCAGGCGTTGTCGCGGGCACACCGCGGCTACGTGCTGGAGACCGGTCAGATCGTGAAGGAGGGGTCCGGTCAGGACCTGCTGCACGATCCGTCGGTCAAGGAGGCGTACCTCGGCGTGGCCTGAGCCACCCGAGCGGCGGCCGGTCATCCCCTCGCGGGGGTGGCCGGCCGCCGGCCTTCGGGCCGGCTGTCGTCTCGGCGTCGCGGCACCCCGTGCCGAGGCCCAGGGTTGTCGGTGCGACGGACTAGAGTCGCTGCCGTGACAGCTACGACACCGCGCCTGCTCCTCGTCGACGGACATTCCCTGGCATACCGGGCTTTCTTCGCCCTGCCGGTGGAAAACTTCTCCACCACGACGGGGCAGCCAACCAACGCGGTCTATGGCTTCACCTCGATGCTGATCAACGTGCTGCGGGACGAGCAGCCCACCCACATCGTCGTGGCCTTCGACGTCTCCCGCCGTTCCTTCCGCACCGAGAAATACTCGGAGTACAAGGCCGGCCGCAGCGAGACCCCGACCGACTTCAAGGGCCAGGTCAGCCTCGTCAAGGAGGTCCTGGCCGCGCTGCAGATCCCGGTGGTCGAGAAGGAGGGCTTCGAGGCCGACGACGTCATCGCCACCCTCGCCTGTCAGGCCCGCGACCAGGGCATGTCGGTGCTGATCAGCAGCGGTGACCGGGACGCCTTCCAGTTGGTCGACGATCAGATCACCGTCCTCTACCCGCGCAAGGGCGTCTCCGACCTGGCCCGGATGGACCCGTCGGCGATCGAGGCGAAGTACGGCGTCGGGCCACAGCAGTACCGGGACCTCGCCGCGCTGGTCGGCGAGACCAGTGACAATCTGCCCGGCATCCCGGGCGTCGGCCCGAAGACCGCCGCCAAATGGATCACCACGTACGGCGGGGTGGAGGGCGTGATCGCCCGCGCCGACGAGATCAAGGGCAAGGCCGGCGACAGCCTGCGGGAGCGGCTCGCCGACGTGATCCGCAACTATGAGATCAACCGCCTCGTCTCCGACCTGGAGCTGCCGCTGCGCCCAGAAAACACCCGCTGGACGGGCTGGGACCGGGAGGCGGTGCACCAGGTCTTCGACACGCTGGAGTTCCGCATCCTGCGCGACCGCCTCTACCAGTACCTGGAAGCGGTCGAGCCGGAGGCCGAGTCCGGCTTCGACCTCACCGGCGAGGTGCTCACCGAGCCCGGCGCGCTGGCCGGGTGGCTGACCACGCACGCACCGACCGGCACCCCGGTCGGGTTGGCGGTCAAGCTCGACACCGGCCCCAACCGCCGGCACACCGCCTCGATCACCGGCCTCGCACTGGCCACCGCCGGCGGCGCGGCTGCCTGGGTCGACCCGGCGCAGCTCGACCCGGCCGACGAGGGCGCCCTGGCCGGCTGGTTGGCCGACGCGCAGCGCCCCAAGGTGCTGCACGACAGCAAGCCGGCCGTGTTGGCCTGCGCCGCGCACGGCTGGCAGCTCGCCGGCATCGTCCGCGACACCCAGATCGCCGCGTACCTGGCCCGACCCGACCAGCGGTCCTACGATCTGACCGACCTGGCGCTGCGCTACCTGCACCGGGAGCTGCGGGTCGACGTCCCGGAGTCCGGCCAGCTCACCCTCGACGGCCTCGGTGACCAAGGCGTCGCCGAGCAGAACCTGATGCTCCAGGCCCGCGCCACTCTCGACCTCGCCGACGCGATCGACGCCGAGCTGTCCCGCGACGGCGAGCAGTCCGCCCGGCTGATGGCCGGGGTGGAGCTGCCGTTGATGCGGGTGCTGGCCGGCATGGAGAGCATCGGCATCGCCGCCGACACGCACTACCTGTCCGAGCTGGAGGCGCATTTCGCCGCCGAGGTGAAGGCCGCCGCGCAGGGCGCGTACGAGGCGGTGGGTCGGGAGTTCAACCTCGGCTCCCCCAAGCAGTTGCAGGAGATCCTCTTCACCGAGCTGGGTCTGCCGAAGACCAAGAAGATCAAGACGGGCTACACCACCGACGCCGACGCCCTGCAGTGGCTCTACGCGCAGCAGCCGCACCCGGTGCTGGCCCACCTGCTGCGCCACCGGGACGTGGCCAAGCTCAAGTCGACCGTCGACGGGCTGCTCAAGTCGGTCTCCGACGACGGTCGGATCCACACCACCTTCAACCAGACGGTGGCGGCCACCGGTCGGCTCTCCTCCACCGAGCCGAACCTGCAGAACATCCCCATCCGCACCGAGGAGGGCCGGCGGATCCGCCGGGCCTTCGTGGTGGGGGAGGGCTACGAGTGCCTGCTCACCGCCGACTACAGCCAGATCGAAATGCGGATCATGGCGCACCTGTCCTCGGACGACGCGCTGATCGAGGCGTTCAACTCCGGCGCCGACTTCCACGCCGCCACCGCGTCGTCCGTCTTCGGGGTGCCGCTCGACGAGGTCACCCCCGACCAGCGCCGCAAGATCAAGGCCATGAACTACGGCCTGGCGTACGGGCTGAGCGCGTTCGGCCTGTCCCAGCAGCTCAGCATCGGCACCGACGAGGCGCGCGGGCTGATGGAAAACTACTTCGCCGGCTTCGGCGGGGTCCGCGACTACCTGCAACAGGTGGTCGCCCGGGCACGCCAGGACGGCTACACCTCCACCATCCTGGGCCGCCGCCGCTACCTGCCCGACCTGGTCAGCGACAACCGGCAGCGCCGTGACATCGCCGAGCGGATGGCGCTCAACGCCCCGATCCAGGGCTCCGCGGCCGACATCATCAAGGTGGCGATGCTGCACGTCGACACCGCGCTCGGCGAGGCCGGGATGCGCTCCCGGATGCTGCTGCAGGTGCACGACGAGTTGGTCTTCGAGGTCGCCCCCGGTGAGCGGGAGACATTGGAGGCACTGGTCCGGCGGGAGATGGGTGAGGCGTACCCGCTGTCGGTGCCGTTGTCGGTGTCGGTCGGCGACGGGCGCGACTGGAACAGCGCCGATCACTGATCTTTGGTGGTTGCGGTGTGGGGGTTCCGGGGCAGCCCGACCCACTCCGGGCGGTCAGGCTTGATCCCTGCGTGGGTCGGGCTGCCCCGGAACCCCTGACCGGCTCGCCCTGGTCGCCTTGCAGCCACTCGTGTGACGGCCGTCGCCTTGGTTCTGATCTGTGGTGTGGTCACTTCAGGGGGTCGTGGCCCCAGTTCATGAGGGACCAGCGCCATTTGGTGTCGCGGACGTTGCCGGAGGGGCGCTGCGCCATGTGCCGGCGTACGTAACCGACCACCTTGCGCATGTGCTTGTAGTCGCCCTCGGACAGGTCGTCGCGCTTGCGCCGGAGCAGGTTGATGATCTTCCGGCCGGAATCGTGCCCGACGGACTCGCCACCACCGGAGCGGCCGCCCTTGTGCCAGCCGACCCGCTTCGACTCATCGGTCTCCAGCCACGTGGACAGCTCGCCGGGCTTCATGTTCACCGCCTCGGTGAACTCCCGGTAGGTGTCCCGGCCCTGATCGTCAGCTCTGCTCATGACGCAGCGCCTCGGGGCGGTGGGCCACGTCGCGGCCCGTCCCGTCACTGCGGACCCGGTACTGCGGGTCGTCGGGCGCCGCGTTCACCGCCCGCCCGCGGATCCGCGTCCGCTCGGTGATCGTCTCCCGCACCACGCCGTACGCGCGGCTGCCGTGGGCCGACCAGGAGACATGGTCGCCCTTGTGGAATCTCTGTTCGGCCATGACTCTCGGCTACCCGACACCGGAGCGGCGAAACGGCCGGTCCGGGGAGGCGCTACGGGGTGATCTCGGCTATCGGCAGCTTGATGTCGAACGGCTCGGTCAGCTCGATCACGTCGGCACCGTCGGCGACCAGTTCGTACTGCCGCTCACCGCCGGGTCCCACCCGGTCGCCGATCCGGTACGCGTAGACGTGCACCGGATCCTGCTCGATCCGCCAGTAGAACGGAATGCCGGCGGCGGCGTACTCACCCGGCTTCGCGAACCGGTCGATCCGTCGTGTGCCGGGCGAAACGATCTCCACGGCGAGCAGGACATCTTCCGGTCGCAGGATGGATCGGACGGACGCCACGCCAGCACGGTGCAACAGCACGTCGGGCTGTCGGCTTGTGTTGTGGCTGAGCTTGACACCGATGGCCTGGGCAGCGCCGAGGTGCTGAGGCGCGTGGTTGTGCAGCCAGAGCCACAGCAGGCTGGAGATGTTCTGATGGCCCAGGGTGGGGGAGGGTGTCACCTGGATTACTCCGTCGACGAGTTCGACGCGCGGGGCGTCGTCCGGCAGGGTGAGCAGGTCCTCCAGCGTGTAGTCGGCACGCTGCTGCCGCATCGGGTCCGGACACCAGGGGCCAGGTGATGTCGGGATGGGCTCGGCGCTCATGGGACGAGCCTACCGGCGGTCGATGCGACACAGGGCGGACTGTGGGTGCGACGCGCTTACTCCGCGGGCTTTTCGGTGACGAAGATGGCGGTGCCGGGGAAGAGCCGGCCGCGCAACGGGCTCCACTGCCCCCAGATCCCCTCGTGCCCCTGCGGCCACTCCGGTTCCAGCAGGTCCAGCAGCCGGAACCCGGCGCCGACCAACTCCCGAATCCGGTCACCGAGGGTGCGGTGCTGCTCGACGTAGGTGGCCACGCCGGAGTCGTCCTGTTCCACGTATGGGGAGCGGTCGAAGTACGAGTGCGTTGCGGTCAGCCCGCCCTCGCCGGGGTCGTCGAGGAAGATCCAACGCATCGGGTGGGTCACCGAGAACACCCACCGCCCCCCGGGGCGCAGTACCCGGTGCACCTCGGCATGCAGGGTCGCCGAGTCGTCCACGAAGGGGATCGCGCCGAAGGCGGTGCAGGCGACGTCGAACGACCCGTCGGCGAACGGCAGGGCGAGCGCGTCGGCGTGCACCAGCGGTACGCGTACCCCGGTGCGGTCGGCGGCCTCGGCGGCGTGCCGCAACATGCCGGCGGACAGGTCGAAGGCGACCGGCCGGGCACCCTGGGTGGCCAGCCAGCGGGCGGCGGCAGCCGCACCGCAGCCCACCTCCAGCACCCGCCGTCCGGGCAGGTCACCGAGCAGCCGGGCGTCGGCCTCGCGCAGGCCCTCGGGGCACCACACGAAGTCCACGTCGCCGAGGAACGCGCCGTGCTCGGCCTGGTAGTCGTCGGCGTCGGTGTCCCACCAGCCGCGGTTGGCCCGCCGGGCCTCGGCGTCACCCACCCGGCGCCGGGTAACCCGGCTGTCGTCATCCACGCGCTCACGCTAGGCCCCACCGTGGCCGTTCCGCCCGCTGGGCCGGCCCGACCCGCCGAGCCCGAACACCCCAACCGTCCCTGCTTCGCCATGGCGGCCGGCGACCTTCCGCGCGGTATCGGAGAAGATGTCGTCTCAGCCGTGTCCGCGACAGCAGGTGCCCGGAAGCTCGTGGATCTTGGAGGTGCGGCCGTGGCCGCTGGGGTTGGTGTGACACGGGAGACAGCAGGGGTGGTTTCTGGGCGATTGTTCGTCTTTCGCAGGTCACCGCACGGAGAGAAGGCGGGAGGGCTTGCACGCTGTGGTAATGCGCACGGTAGGCTAGACGATGCGCTCGCGGATCGCGTTGCCTCGGCAGGGAGCAGGTACGCGGTCGACGGAGCCACATCATGATCTCACTAGGCGATCGTTCGGTGTGCCCGGCGACGAATCCGCTGGCGCGAACAGGTCACTGCGACACCAGCCTGCTGTGACAACCCACCGACCGGAGCAACCGCCCACATGACGAGCAGCATCGAGGCCCCCTCGAGCGCCACCCGGGTCACCCACGACGATCTCGGTTCCGAGGAGGCATTCCTCGCCGCGATCGACGAGACCATCAAGTACTTCAACGACGGCGACATTGTCGAAGGCACCGTCGTCAAGGTCGATCGGGACGAGGTCCTGCTCGACATCGGCTACAAGACCGAGGGTGTCATCCCCTCTCGGGAGTTGTCGATCAAGCACGACGTGGACCCCGCCGAGGTTGTGACGGTTGGTGACCACATCGAGGCCCTGGTCCTCCAGAAGGAGGACAAGGAGGGTCGTCTGATCCTCTCCAAGAAGCGGGCACAGTACGAGCGGGCCTGGGGCACGATCGAGAAGATCAAGGACGAGGACGGCGTCGTCCGCGGTTCGGTCATCGAGGTGGTCAAGGGCGGCCTCATCCTCGACATCGGGCTGCGCGGCTTCCTGCCCGCGTCCCTGGTCGAGATGCGTCGTGTGCGCGACCTGCAGCCGTACGTCGGGCGTGAGCTCGAGGCCAAGATCATCGAGCTGGACAAGAACCGCAACAACGTGGTCCTGTCCCGCCGTGCCTGGCTGGAGCAGACGCAGTCCGAGGTGCGTACCGAGTTCCTCAACAAGCTGCAGAAGGGCCAGGTCCGCAAGGGCGTCGTGTCCTCGATCGTCAACTTCGGCGCATTCGTGGACCTCGGCGGCGTCGACGGTCTGGTGCACGTCTCCGAGCTGTCCTGGAAGCACATCGACCACCCGTCTGAGGTCGTCGAGGTGGGCCAGGAGGTCGAGGTCGAGGTCCTGGACGTCGACCTGGACCGCGAGCGGGTCTCGCTGTCGCTGAAGGCGACCCAGGAGGACCCGTGGCGGCAGTTCGCCCGCACCCACGCGATCCAGCAGATCGTGCCGGGTAAGGTCACCAAGCTGGTGCCGTTCGGTGCGTTCGTCCGCGTGGACGACGGCATCGAGGGCCTGGTCCACATCTCCGAGCTGGCCGAGCGCCACGTGGAGATCCCGGAGCAGGTCGTCCAGGTTGGCTCCGAGGTCATGGTCAAGGTCATCGACATCGACCTGGAGCGTCGCCGGATCTCGCTGTCGCTCAAGCAGGCCAACGAGGGCTTCGTCGAGGGCGAGGAGCACTTCGACCCGACCCTCTACGGCATGGCCGCGACGTACGACACCGAGGGCAACTACATCTACCCGGAGGGCTTCGACCCGGAGACGGGCGAGTGGCTCGAGGGGTACGACAAGCAGCGCGAGACCTGGGAGAACCAGTACGCCGAGGCTCGTCTGCGCTGGGAGGCCCACACCAAGCAGGTGCAGACCTCTCGGGCCGCCGACGCCGAGGCTGCTGCCAACCCGACTCCGGCCGTTCCGGCCGCTGGCGGCGCTGGCGGCGGTGGCACCACCTCTTCGTCCAGCCCGGCCCCGAGCCGGCAGGCCGAGGAGCCGGCCGGCACGCTGGCCACCGACGAGGCGCTCGCCGCACTGCGGGAGAAGCTCGCCGGCGGTAAGTGACCCGCTGAACGACTGAACGACGACAGGCCCCGTCCCCGCGATCTCTGGATCGCCGGGGGCGGGGCCTTCGCCGTGCCCGGGTGGTGGGTCTCCCGGGTGGTGGGTCCTCCCGGGTCGTGGGTCTCCCGGGTCGTGGGTCCTCCCGGGTGGGTCCTCCTGCGCGGTAGGCGTCGGGGCGTGATCCACTCCAGGTCGGCGACATGGCGGTATCCGCCGGGGGAGATACCGCCAGATCGGCGACATGGAGTGGATCACACGCGGGGGCTGGCGCGGGCGGACGTGCTGGGCCGGGCCGGGCGGGCCGGGGCGGGGCCGGGCCGGAGCGGGGGCCGTGCTGGGCCGGGCGGGCCGGGGCGGGCTGGGCTGGGCTGGGCTGGCCGCTGGGCTGGTGAGCACCAGCGTGGTGGGTTTGCCGGCTTGGCCGATGATCCGGTTGACTGGTCGGGTGCTGAGGGTGGGGTTGACCGGCGGGATCGGGTCGGGCAAGAGCGCGGTGGCCGCGCGGCTCGTGGAGCGGGGGGCGGTGCTCATCGACGCCGACCGGGTGGCCCGGGAGGTCGTCGCCCCGGGTACGGAGGGGCTGGCCGAGGTCGTTGCCGCCTTCTCCGACGTGGTGCTGGATGCCGATGGCGCGTTGGACCGTGCCGCACTGGGCGCGGTGGTGTTCGCCGACGAAGCCGCCCGCCGTCGGCTGGAGGCGATCACCCACCCCCGGGTCCGGGCGCGCACTGCGGAGCTGGCCGCCGCGGCGGCACCCGATGCGATCGTCGTCAACGACGTACCGCTGCTCGTTGAGGTTGGTCTCGCGCCCACGTACCACCTGGTGATCGTGGTGGAGACGGCCGTGACGACCCGACTGGACCGGCTGGCGCGCGACCGGGGGATGGGTCGCGCGGAGGCCGAGCGGCGGATCGCCGCCCAGACCGACGACGCCCGTCGCCGGGCGGCTGCGGACGTGGTGCTCAGCAACGACGGGAGTCTGGCGGCGTTGCACGATGCCGTCGACGCGCTCTGGCAGCAGCGGCTGTTGCCCTACGACGACAACCTGCGCGAGCGGCGGGTGGTCCCGCCGGGCCGGGTCGACCTGGCGAGGACCGACGCGAGTTGGCCCGAGCAGTACGCACGGTTGGCCGCCCGGATCCGTCACACGCTCGCCTCGGACGCCCTGCGCATCGACCACATCGGCTCAACCGCGGTGCCCGGCCTCGCCGCCCAGGACGTCATCGACGTGCAGGTGGCTGTGCCCAGCCTCACTGACGCCGACGGGGCGCTGGCCGACCGGCTGGCGAATGCCGGGTTCCCGCGGGTGCCGGGGCAGTGGTGGGACGATCCGCGCCCGGCTGGCAGTGGTCGGTGGGAGAAGCGGCTGCACGGCAGCGCGGACCCGGCCCGCCCGGTTCGGCTGCACGTGCGCGTCGCGGGCTCGCCGGGCTGGCGGTATGCGCTGCTGATGCGCGACCACCTGCGTGCCGACCCGGATCAGCGGGCCGCGTACCTGCAGCTCAAGCGGGACCTGGTCGACTCGGCACCGGCCGGCGACTCTGGCACGGCCGGCGACCCGTGGTTCGACGAGGAGTACCTGCGGGCCGAGCAGTGGGCCGCGCAGACCGACTGGCGACCCTGAGGGGCGCGCTCAGCGGGTGCCGGGTCGGGGTTTCGGGGCCGGGCGGGGCACCGGGGCCAGTCGGGGCACCACGGCTCGGTGCAGATCTAGTTGAGCCCAGGCGTTGGCGTCGGTGTGCAGCTCCAGCCGCAGTAGCGACCCGTCGCGGTCGATCCAGTAGCGCAGCCGCGCGTCGGCCGGGCCCACCTCGATGATGTCCACGGTTCGTCCGGCGGCGACGTCCTCGCGTATTCGCACGGCCGCGCCGCGTTGCCCGACCGACCCGGCGGCCAACGCGGTGTCGACCAGTAGGTTCAGGTCGTCACCGCCGGATCGGGAGACCCGCCACGCCCCGGCCGGGGGTGGCAACGGTGGCCGGCCCGGCGCCTCCGCCGTTCCGCCGCCAGCGGCGGCCGCCGGCAGGTCCACCCGGGCCACGCCGGCGGTGTCGCGTCGCAGCAGGGTCCGCCGATCCGGCACGCCCAGATCGGCAACCGAGAGGTACGCGGTACGCGCGGTCCAGCTCAACCAACCGGCGCCCCGCAGGTTCGTGTCCGTGCCCGTCGGCGCGGTCAGCGTGACCGTGGCGCCGCCCTGAGCGCGTAGCCGAGCCGGCAGCCGGTCCAACCGACGCTGCTCGGCGTCGGTCAGTGCGCGGGGCAGACCGGGTCGGCCACCGAGGGCATCCACCGGCCGTAGTGTCGGCCGGTCCACCCGGTTGAACATCACCGTGACCGGGCCGACGCCGGGCAGTCGGGTCACCAGCTTGTGCAGCCGGGCGTCCTGGTCGAGCCAGTACCGGCTCCGCCCGTCCTGGTCGGTACCCGCCGATCCGGTGTCCGATCTGGGTGCCGTGCTACCCGGTGCCGTGCTGCCCGCTGCGGTGCTGCCCGCTGCGGTGCTGCCCAGTGCCGTGCCGCCCGGTGTGGTGCTGGCGGCGGGTGCGGTCCCGGTGGGCAGCGGTGCCTGAAGTACGTCCACCGGGCCGCCCGCCACGGTGTCCCGGGCAATCCAGCGCGCTTCGCTGCCCGGCGCCGTCTGGGTTGGGTCCGGGCGGTCGGCGGCGAGCCCGAGGAGCAGGTCGAGCACCGGTGCCAGACTCGCTCCGGGTGCCAGGCGGTGCAGCCGCCAACGGTCCGCCGGCGGCACCAGTGGGGGTGCGGCGGGGGTGGGCACCGCCGCCGGGTCGGGCCGGATCACCAACACCTGGCCGGTTCTCTGCAACAGCCCGCGCTCGGCACCCGCGCCCGGCCCGCCCACGTCGAGGTAGAGCAGTGACCGCGACCAGTCCACCCAGCCCACCAGCTCGATCCGGGCTGCGTCGGTGCCGGCGGTGACGCGGACCCCGGCGCGCAGGTCCCGCAGATTGGTGACCCGCATGGCGGCCAGCCGCTCGCCCTCCGTGAGGGTCAGCGGCCGGGCCGGCTCGGGCGGTTCGGGCGCCCAGCTCAACAGTCCGAGAACCAACGCCGTCGCGGACGTCACCGCGGTCAGACCGAGCAACATCAGCAGGGTACGTCTGCGGCGGCTGGCCGGGGCCGGACCTGCGGTGTCGGCGGCCGTGTCGGCGGTGCCCTCGGGACGCGTGGTGGTCGGGGACTTCTCGGGTCCCCGGCTGGCGGGGGTGGCTCGGCGGGCGGCGGCGGTTCGGGCGGCAGGGGTTCGGCTGGCGGCGGCGGTTCGGTGGGCGGCGGCGGGCCGATCTGTGGTGGCCGGTCGGTCGGTGGCCGGTCGGTCGGTGGCGGGTCGGCTGGTGGTGGACCCGCTGGCGGTGCTCGGGAAGGCTGCGGACGCGCGGGCCGATCCTGTGCGGTGACGCCCGGTGCCACGCCCCGGCCGGACGGCTCCGGCACCTGCCGCGGCACTGGGGGCACCCGGCAACTTGGCAATCCCGCCGCGGAGAAATCCGGGACTCCCACCGCCCGACGGCTTGGCACCGGACGGCTTCGCACCGGACGGCTTGGCAGCGGGCGGCTTGGCACCGGACGGCGCGGTACCGGAGGGCTTGGTGCCGGAGGGGTCGGCGCCGGTTGGCTTGGCAGCGGGCCGCGTGGCACGGGAGAACGTGGTGCCGGAGGGCTCGGCACCGGAGGGCTCAGCACCCGGTGCCTTGGCACCCGGTGCCTTGGCACCCGACGGCTTGGTGCTGGACGGCTTGGGACCAGAAGCCTCGGCGCCGGACGCTTTGGTGCTGGACCGCTCGGGACCAGAAGCCTTGGCGCCGGACGCTTTGGTGCTGGACCGCTCGGGACCGGACGGCTTGGCGCCCGACGCTTTGGTGCTGGACCGCTCGGGACCGGACGGCTTGGCACCGGACGCTTTGGCGCTGGACGGCTCGGAACCGGGTGACTTGGCGCCGGGCGGCGTGGGACCGGGCGGCTTGGCGCCGGGCGGTGTGCCCCTGGGGGTGGTGGTGTCGGGAGACGGGGTCGCAGAGGTGTCCACGGAGATGAAACGGGCGGGGAGGCACCGGGGTGACGAGTAGGGGCGCTCGCGGCGGCCGGTCTGCGCCTCGAGCGCGACCACACGGGTGCGCACGCCGGACAAGCCGGGTGCTGCGACCGCAGTGCCGGGGGTGGCCGGCCGTGATGACGGCCTGGCCACCGGCCCGGTCGGCCGCCGCGAGCGGCCTACATGGAGAGGGTAGTCCCGGTGACATGTGCCACACAATGGGAATATTGAAGCCGGTCACGTACCTGGCGTGACGGCCGTTCCTGTCGGACCTCCGGCGTACCGTTGTTGGCATGGCGCTCGACATTCCCCGGCTCGACAGCCGCTTCCAGGTCGTCAGTGATTTCCAGCCGGCCGGCGACCAACCCGCAGCCATCGATGATCTTGAGCGTCGGGTTCGGCGCGGTGACCGCAATACCGTGCTGCTCGGCGCGACCGGCACCGGCAAGAGCGCCACCACGGCGTGGTTGATCGAGCGGCTGCAGCGCCCGACCCTGGTGCTCGCCCCGAACAAGACGCTCTGTGCGCAGTTGGCCAAGGAGTTCAGTGAGCTGCTGCCGCACAACGCGGTCGAATACTTCGTCTCGTACTACGACTACTACCAGCCCGAGGCGTACATCCCGCAGACCGACACCTACATCGAGAAGGACTCCTCGATCAACGAGGAGGTCGAGCGGCTGCGGCACTCGGCGACGATGTCGCTGCTCACCCGCCGCGACGTGATCGTGGTGGCCACCGTCTCGGCGATCTACGGCCTGGGCACCCCGGAGGAATACCTCAACCGGGCCGTCCGGGTGCAGATCGGGCAGGAGCTCGACCGCGACCAGTTGCTGCGCCGGCTGGTCGACATCCAGTACACCCGCAACGACATGGCCTTCCAGCGGGGCACCTTCCGGGTCCGCGGTGACACGCTCGAGATCATCCCGGCGTACGAGGAGCTGGCGATCCGGATCGAGCTGTTCGGTGACGAGGTGGAGAAGCTCTACTACCTCAACCCGTTGACCGGTGACGTGGTCCGCGAGGTCGACCAGCTGGTGATCTTCCCGGCCACGCACTACGCGGCCGGTCCGGAGCGGATGGAGCGGGCGATCCGTGACATCGAGGTGGAGTTGGCCGAGCGGCTGGCCGAGCTGGAGCGGCAGGGCAAGCTGCTGGAGGCGCAGCGGCTGCGCATGCGCACCACCTACGACATCGAGATGATGCGGCAGGTGGGCTTCTGCTCCGGCATCGAGAACTACTCGATGCACATGGACGGGCGGCTGCCCGGCAGCCCGCCGCACGCCCTGCTCGACTACTTCCCCGACGACTTCCTCACTGTGGTCGACGAGTCGCACGTGACCATCCCGCAGATCGGCGGCATGTACGAGGGCGACGCGTCCCGCAAGCGGATGCTCATCGACCACGGTTTCCGGCTGCCCAGCGCGGCCGACAACCGACCGTTGCGCTTCGACGAGTTCCTGGAGCGGGTCGGCCAGATGGTCTACCTGTCCGCGACCCCCGGGACGTGGGAGATGGAGCAGGCCCAGGGCGAGTTCGTCGAGCAGGTCATCCGGCCCACCGGTCTGGTCGACCCGGAGGTCGTGATCAAGCCGACCAAGGGCCAGATCGACGACCTGATGCACGAGATCAAACTGCGCACCGATCGCGACGAGCGGGTCCTGGTCACCACGCTGACCAAGAAGATGGCCGAGGACCTGTCCGACTACCTCCTGGAAAACGGCATCCGGGTGCGCTACCTGCACTCGGAGGTCGACACCTTGCGTCGGGTGGAGCTGCTGCGCGAGCTGCGCAAGGGCGACTACGACGTGCTGGTCGGCATCAACCTGCTCCGTGAAGGTCTGGACCTGCCCGAGGTGTCGCTGGTGGCGATCCTCGACGCCGACAAGGAAGGCTTCCTGCGCAGTGGCCGGTCGCTGATCCAGACCATCGGGCGGGCCGCCCGTAACGTGTCCGGTCAGGTGCACATGTACGCCGACAAGATCACCCCGTCGATGGCGGCGGCGATCGACGAGACCGATCGGCGCCGGGCCAAGCAGATCGCGCACAACGAGGCGCACGGGATCAGCCCGGAGCCGTTGCGTAAGAAGATCCACGACATTCTGGACGACATCTACCGCGAGGCCGAGGACACCGAAAACTCCCGGGTCGGGGGCGCGGTGCGTCAGCTGTCCCGCGGCAAGGCGCCGGTCAAGGAGACCCGCAGCCGGAGCCGGTCCGCCGCGACCACCACCTCACGGGAGGGGATGGCCCGCGCCGACCTCGCCCAGCTCATCCAGGAGCTCAACGACCAGATGCTGGCCGCCGCCCGCGAGCTGCAGTTCGAGCTGGCGGCCCGGATCCGTGACGAGGTCTCCGACCTGAAGAAGGAGTTGCGCGGCATGGACGCCGCCGGCGTGAAGTAACGGCCACCACCCGGCTGGCCACGACGAGCGCTCCGCTTGGGCGCGGCCGGCCGGGGCGCGCGAAGGGCGGGCGAGGGTGACGGCGGTGGCACCGGTCGGGGAGATGGTTCTTGGGCTGCCCGACGTCCGGCTGCGTCCGTTCGTCGATCGGTACGTCGGCTACCGGGAACGGGCCGACGTGCCGCTGGTCCGGCGGGAGTCGGCGGGCGTGTTCGTGGTGCTGATCCTTGGTTGGGGTGCTCCGCTGGACGTGACCGACCCGCGCAACGCAGAGCGCGGGGCCACGAAGGTCGACTCGTTCGTGGCTGGCACCTTCGACGGCTGGTGCACCACACGCACGGTGGGTGTGGGGGAGGGCGTCGAGTTGCTGCTCGCCCCACTGACCGCCCGCCGGCTCCTCGGTCTGCCGCTGAGCGAGCTGACCAACCGGGCCGTGGGCGTCGGGCAGCTCCCGGGCCATTGGTTGGATCGGCTGCGCGACCGGCTCGCCGAGACGGCGGGCTGGCCGGACCGGTTCGCCCTGCTCGACCGGGTGCTCGCCGGCCGGCTTGCGGCGTCCCCGCCGGTGGACGCCCGGCTGGACTGGGCGTGGCGATGGCTCGTCGCCTGTGGTGGGCAAGGGGGTGTGGGTGTGCTCGCCCACGAGTTGGGCTGGAGCCGGCGGCACCTCGCGTCCCGGTTCCGGCAGGACGTCGGGCTGCCGCCCAAGATGGTCGCCCGGTTGCTGCGCTTCCAGCAGGCGTACGCGGCACTGACCGACGTGGGCGCGACCATCGGGCCGAATGCGGTGGCCGGGACGGGTGCCGGGCCGCCGACCGAGTCCGCGGCTGGTGCGGGATCGCCCGGCGTGACACGGGCCGTCGACTGGGCCGCGGTGGCGGCGCGATGCGGTTACTACGACCAGTCCCACCTGATCCGGGACTTTCACCAGTTCGCGGGGGCGACTCCGGCCGCGCTGCTCGCCGCCCGGTCGATGGGCGGCTGACACCACTCAGTGGGCGACCCGCCGAGGTCACATTCGTCCAATCCGGAGCGGGCCCGCCAGCCGCAGAATGGGTCATGCGAACCGTCTATCCCGTCATCCGCTACCCCGATGCCCGCTCCGCGATCGACTGGCTCTGCTCCGCCTTCGGTTTCCAGGTGCACGCCGTGCACGAGGCACCGGACGGCACGGTCGCGCACGCCGAACTCGTCCTCGACACCGGCATGATCATGCTGGGCGGTCGGGCCGACGCGAAACCCCGGCCGGCCGACGACGACTGCCCGGTCTACGTGGCGGTGCCGGACGTCGACGCCCACTGCGCTCAGGCCCGCGCGGCCGGTGCCGAAATCACCCGAGAGCCGTTCGACACCGACTACGGCTCCCGCGACTACGCCGCCCGCGACCTGGCCGGAAACGTCTGGGCCTTCGGCACCTACCGACCCTGAGCCGGGCCGGTCTGGCCCTGAGCCGGGCCGGTCTGGCCCTGAGCCGGGCACGCCTGGCATGGGGACCCGGCCGGGCCGGCGAGGGCCTCCCGCACCGGCCCAGACTCCCCGCCTGGCACCGCCCGCCGACGGGTCGAGGCGCAGGTCCGGGCCGGTCCGATCGGGCGACCGCGCCGAATGCCCTGATTGCGGTGAGCGAGCGAGCTATTGCACTGGGTGATCGTCCTGCGTAGTCTCCCTCGATGGGGAGGCCGGGATGCCGCTGCCAACGAGTCCTGTCATTCGACGTGTACGTCTGGGCGCAGAACTGCGCCAACTACGTCGGCGCGAGGCGCTGACCCTGGAGCAGGTCTGCGACCGGCTGGGCTGGGCCTCGACGTCGAAACTGTCCCGCATCGAGCTGGGTCAGAGCCGTCCGGATCTGGCCGATGTGCTCGATCTGCTGGACATCTACAAGGTGCCGACGCCGGCCCGGGACGCGCTGATCGTGATCGCCCGGGACGCGGCGACCAGCCGAGGCTGGTGGAAGACGTTGGGCGAGATGAGCGAACGGCAGCGCACCTACGCCGAGTTGGAGGCGGGTGCCGCCGAGATCGTCGAGTACCAGCCGACGGTCGTGCCGGGGCTGCTCCAGACGCCCGCGTACGCCCGGGTTCTGGTCGCGGCCGGCGCCCAGCTCACGCCGGAGGTCGACGTGGAGGCGGAGGTGCGCGCCCGGGCGCTGCGGCAGGAGGTGCTGAGACGGGCCTACCCGCCGCGTTACACGGCGGTGCTCGCCGCGGCCGTCTGCGACCGGGGTGACCTTCCGGTGGCGGTCTGGCGGGAACAGTTGCGGCACCTGGTCACTGTGACCGGGCTGTCCCATGTCACGGTGCGGCTGCTGCCACCGGGGGCGGCCGGTGGCGGCCTGCACCCGCTCACGCCGTACTCCTGCTATGCCTTTCCCGACCCGGCGGACCCGCGGACGGTGATGATCGAAGCGTTGACGACCGACGTCCGGTTGGCCACGGTGCTCGACGTCGACCGCTACGAGCGGATGACCGAGGCGTTGCTGGCGGCCGCACTGTCAGCGGAGGAGACGGTCACCGCGCTGGCCCGCCGCGCCGGCGAATAAGGCCCACGGCGGCGCGCCGCGCGGCCACCGGGCCCGGCGCCCCCGAGCCCGTCGGGACCGGCGGCCGGCGCGTGCGCAGGGCACGATAACCGTGCGGTACGACAGCGTCGCTCAGCCGACACGTCGACACGGCCGGCACCCTGAACCAGGCCGGCACCCTGAACCAGGCCGGGACGGCGAAACGGGCCGGCACCCTGAACCAGGCCGGAACGGCGAAACGGGCCGGGCGCGTCGAATCAGGCCGGCACGTCGAGGAAGTGCTCGACCAGGGGCGGCCCGGCGAAGTGCGGCCCGATCAGCGCCCGCCACTGCTCGAACCGATCGGTGGCCCGGAAGTTCTCCTCGTGTGCCTCGACCGAGTCCCATTCGACCAGCAGCACGAAGCGGGTCGGAGACTCGATTCCCCGGGTCATCCGCACGGACCGGCAGCCGGTTGCCCCGGCGAGCACGGGGTGACCCTCGGCGTACGCGGCGGCGAACGCGTCCTCGTGTCCGGGCAGTACGTCGATTAGCGCGACCTCAAGCACCATGTCGGAAAGCCTCCCACGGTGGGCAGGGCCGGCGGCGACGCGGGGTCTGTTCCGGTGTCGACGGTGCCCCTAGGGTGGCATCGTGATCATTGACTGGCTCACCGGCACCGCGTTCCAGGTGGCCGGTGCGGGCACCACGTGGGCGGAACTGCTGGGGTTCGTGACCGGTGGGCTCAACGTGTGGTTGGTGGCCCGGCAGAAGATCGCGAACTGGCCGATCGGCATCGCCAACGTCCTGCTGCTCCTGCTGCTGTTCTGGACCGCAGGCCTGTACGCCGACGCGGGGCTCCAGGTCGTGTACGTCGCGCTGGGCTGCTACGGCTGGTGGCACTGGCTGTTCGGTGGCGAGCGGCGGAGCCGTCTCCTGGTGAGCCGGACCGGGCGACGGGAGTGGCTGGTGCTGCTCGTCGTCGGGGTGCTGCTGACCGGTGGGCTGTGGGCCCTGTTGGACCGGGCCACCGACTCGACGGTGCCGTTGCCGGACGCGTTGACCACGGTGCTGTCCCTGCTGGCGACGTACGGGCAGACCCGCAAGCGGGTGGAGAGCTGGTGGCTCTGGATCGCCGCAGACCTGATCTACATCCCGTTGTACGCGTACAAGGGGCTGCACCTGACCGCTGTCCTGTACCTCGTCTTCCTCGCCCTGTGCGTGCTCGGGCTGCGCGCCTGGCGGGCCGACCTGCGTCGGATCGACCGGCCGACCCCTGTCCCACCCGGCCCGGCCCCGGTGACCGCGTGAGCGCCGACGTGCCGGGGCGTCCGCCGACACCACGCCAACCAGCGCCAGCGACACCGGGCCAGCCGCCGACGCCGGGCCAGCCTGCGGGCCAACCGGCAACACCGGGCCAGCCGGCGATGCCGCGCCAGCCGGCGCGGTCCCCGGAGTTCGGCCACGGGATGGTGGTGGGGAAGTTCTACCCGCCGCACGCCGGGCACCACGCGCTGATCGAGGCTGCCGCCGCCCGCTGCGCCACGGTCACCGTCGTGGTGGCGCCCTCGCGGCGGGAGTCCATTCCGCTCGCGCTGCGGCTGGACTGGCTGCGGGAGGTGCATTCGGGCACGCCGTGGGTCCGCTTCGTCGGGCGCTACGACGACCACCCGGTGGACTACGCCGACCCGACCGTCTGGGACGCGCACTGCGCGGTGTTCCGCGAGGCGGTCGGGTCCGGGCGGGTGGATGCGGTCTTCTCCTCCGAGGCGTACGGCGCGGAGTTGGCTCGTCGCTTCGCTGCCGTACCCGTGGGGGTGGATCCGGATCGGCGGACCGTTCCGGTGTCCGGGACGGCCGTCCGCGCGGACCCGGCGGGCCACTGGCGGTGGCTGAGTCCGCCGGTGCGCGCCTGGTTCGTGCGCCGGGTGGTGGTGGTCGGCGCCGAGTCGACGGGCACCACCACGATGGCCGCCGCGCTCGCGGCGCACTACGGCACGCCGTGGGTGCCGGAGTATGGCCGGGAGTTGACCGCCCGCAAGCTGGCCCGGTTGCGCGAGCGCACACCGGAGGCGACGGTCTTCGACGTCACCTGGGACCGGGACGACTTTCGCACGGTGGTCCGCGAGCAGCAGGCTGCTGAGGACGTGGCGGCCCGGACGAGCGGGCCGCTGCTGGTCTGCGACACCGACGCGCGGGCCACGGCGGTCTGGGAGGAGCGCTACCTGGGCAGCGCGTCGCCGGAGGTGCGGGCGGCGGCCCGCCGGCCGGCGCTGTACCTGCTGACGGATCACCGGGATGTGCCCTTCACCGATGACGGGTTGCGCGACGGCGAGCACCTGCGGAGTTGGATGACCGAGCGGTTCCGTGCCGAGTTGGCGGGATGCGGCGTGCCGGTCGTGGAGTTGGTCGGGTCGCACGCCGAGCGACTGACCCGGGCGGTGCGGGCCTGCGACGACCTGCTCGCCGCCGGCTGGTCGCTGGCCGATCCGATCACCGCCCCCGACATGTCGCTGGCCGATCCGATCGCCGCCCCCGACTTGCACTAGCCTCCTAGGACGGCCGAGCGGGTGTGGCGCGCGCGTTGTTCCCCGCCGACGGGTGGCCAGCGACACCGGCTGCCCGGGGTGTGATCACGGGGCGTGGTGGGCAACAATGGTCACCGAGGAGGGGAGTATTCCCCCGCGACGGAGTCGTCAGCACGGTCGATCGCCGGAACAACGGCGGCCGACCCGGCCCCGTAGGTCGCCGCCCCGACAAGGGGTGGCGGCGGAAGAGACCTCCGACAGTCACCAGAGTGAGCGACAGCGGCACGCCGGCCCCCACGGGGGCGTACGGTGTGCCCGACGCCGCGTGTCTGCCGGAGGAATGAACGTTGGACGTGTCCGGATTGGTGTGGGCGGGGACGCTTGTCGCACTGACTGCGGTCCTGCTCGTCGACCTGTTGATCATCGGTCGGCGTCCGCACGAGCCGAGTGTGCGGGAGTCGAGCCTCTGGGTCGCCTTCTACGTCGGTCTTGCCCTGCTCTTCGGAGCCGGTGTCTGGCTGACCTCGGGCGCCAGCGCGGCGGGGCAGTTCTACACCGGTTGGCTCACCGAATACAGCCTCTCGGTGGACAACCTCTTCGTCTTTGTGATCATCATGGCCCGCTTCGGGGTGCCTCGGCAGTACCAGCAGAAGGTGCTGCTCGTCGGCATCGTGCTGGCGCTGGTGATGCGTGGCGGGTTCATCGCCGCCGGTGCGGCGCTGATCACGCAGTTCTCCTGGGTCTTCTACATCTTCGGCGCGTTCCTGATCTACACGGCGGTCAACCTGGCCCGCCAGGGTGAGCCGGACGAGGACGAGTTCTCCGAGAACGTGTTGATCCGGTGGAGCCGCAAGGCGCTGCCGATCTCCAAGGAGTACGACGGCGCGAAGCTCACCACCCACGCGACCGGCAAGCGGCTGTTCACCCCGATGCTGATTGTGATGATCGCGATCGGCACCACCGACCTGATCTTCGCCCTGGACTCGATCCCGGCGATCTTCGGCATCACGCAGGAGCCGTACCTGGTCTTCACCGCGAACGTCTTCGCGCTGATGGGCCTCCGTCAGCTCTACTTCCTGCTCGGTGGCCTGCTCGACCGGTTGATCTACCTCAGCTACGGCCTGGCCGTCGTGCTCGGCTTCATCGGGGTCAAGCTGGTGCTGGAGGCGTTGGCCGACAACAACCTGCCGTTCATCAACGGTGGCGAGCACGTCGGCTGGGCGCCGCACATCCCGATCTGGCTGTCCCTGCTGGTCATCATCGGCACCCTGGGTGTCGCCACCGCCGCCAGCCTGATCAAGTCCTCCCGGGACCGGCGCCGCGAGTTGGCTGACGCCCGACGCTGACCGGGTACCGGCCGGGTGCGGATGCGCGCCCGGCCGGTCAGACCCGGTGTGCGCCGACCAGCGTGGCGGTCCGATCGGCGGGCAGTGGCTCCTCGATGACCCGCCGCCGCCGGTAGCAGGCGTGCAGCATCCGCCGCTGACCGTCGTCGCCGGGTATGGCGGTGACGATGCCGATGTGGTGGATCTTGCGGCCGGGCCGGGCGAAGAAGTAGAGATCGCCGGGGCGTTCCGCGCCCAGCGCCAGCGGGGTGGTGGCTACGGCCTGGTCGTCCGCGTCGCGGGGTAGCAGCACTCCGAATCGCCGCCAGGCCAGGTGCACGAGCCCCGAGCAGTCGATGCCGTGCGCGGAGAGACCGCCCCAGATGTAGACCACGTCCAGCAGCCGCTGCGCCACCGCGAGCGCCTGCTCGGCGGGCGGCGTCGCGGCCGGGGCCGGGACCAGGTGGTCGTCGAGCAGCCAGAGCGGCGCGGCCCGTCCGGGGACGTGCACCGGCCGCCAGCCGTCGCGCGCGGGGCCGGCCGGGAGCAGGCGGGTGCCGACGACCACGCCGGGCAGCACCACCGGGCCATTCGGCTCGGCGTGCAGACCGGTGACGGTGGCGTCGACCACCAGCGGGTGGTCGGTGTCGGTGCGGGTGGCCGGGTCGACCGCGGCCAGCTGGTCGGCGGGGAGCCAACCCGGGTAGCCGAGCGGGTCCAGCTTGGCGGCCGGCTGCTCGACGGCGACGACCCGGGCCCAGCCGTCCGGGCGCAACTCGCTGACCAGAACCCGCTCGCCGAGCAGGAGTTGGCTCAGCACACAGTCGCCGACCTGCTGGTCGGTGTTCAGACCGGAGACCCAGGCCGGGATGTCGGCTCCGGCGGTCAGCGCCGGGCGGTCGACCGGCCGGACCGACTCGGGGGAGGTCCACAGTGTTGCCACCGCGACCCGTACGACGGCCTCACGGCCCGGTTGCAGCTCCACGTCAACCCCCAGATCGTGTCGGCTGTCCAGGAGAAACCCTATGAAAGAAACCGTCGATCATCAACTGCTGGCCTGCACCTTTGCTTCAGCAATCCCGGAGATGCCCAGGCCAGGGGCATTCGGCAGCACCACGGTCGACCCGTCGTAGCGGATCCCGCCCTGCACCGGCGACCAGGCCAGCCACCAGGCGGCGTCCAGGTCGGCCACCGCGGTGGTGCCATAGGCGGCGACCAGACTCGCCGCCGCCCCGATGCCGACCTGACTCTCCATCATCGAACCAACCACCGTGCCGAGCCCGTGGGCGGTGGCCAGCTCGAGGAGAGTACGCGCCGGTTGCAACCCGCCGCACTTGGCCAGCTTGACGTTGACCAGGTCAGCGGCCCGACGGCGGATCACCTCCACCAGGTCGCGGACCCCGAAGACCGCCTCGTCGGCCAGGATCGGCACGGACACCCGGTCGCTGACCCAGGCCAACCCGTCCAGGTCCCAGCGGACCACCGGCTGCTCGACCAGCTCCACGTCGAGCCCGGCGTCCTCGATGCCACGGATCACCCGGACCGCCTCCCGGGGCGTCCAGCCCTGGTTGGCGTCGAGCCGAATCCGGACCCCGGGGCCGACGGCCGCACGGACGGCCCGCACCCGGTCCAGGTCGCCGGCCGCGTCGGTGCCGACCTTCAACTTCAGGACGCCGAACCCGTCAGCCTGCCGCTGCCGCGCCGCCGCCGCCAGGTCCACCGCGTCGCCCGCCGCCAGCGTGACGTCCGTCGGCACCCGCAGCGAGGTGCCCCCGAGCAACCGCACCAGGGGTACGCCCAACCGCCGGGCGGCGAGGTCGTGCAGAGCGACGTCCACCGCCGCCTTCGCCGCCTCGTTGCCAGCCGCGGCGCGCTGCACCTCGGCGCAACGGGCCACCAGGTCGTCCGGGTCGCGACCGATCAGCAGTGGGCCGAGCAGCTCGCGCACGCACGCCTGCGCGCCGGCCACCGACGCGCCGGTGACCTGCCAGACCTGGGGCGCCTCGCCGAAGCCGGACCGGCCGTCGGCATCGATCAGTTCGACGACGAGAGTGTCCACCGTGGTGGTGCGGCGCAGTGCGGTGACGAATGGGGTGTGTAAGGGGGCAGTAACCCGGTGGGTGCGTACCGCCGAGATCGTCATGTGCGGCACCCTATACGCAGGCACACGGCGGGAGGGGACACCGGATGGCTGGGCAGGGCTGGGAGTTGGTGGGCGCACCGAACGCACGGGACCTGGGCGGGCTCATCGGTGCCGACGGGCGGCGGGTCCGCGTCGGGCAACTGATCCGTACTCCGGCGTTGGGTCGGCTGACCGACGAGGACCTGCCGGTGCTCGCGAAGCTGGGCCCGGCAATTGTGCTGGACCTGCGCGACTCCTCCGAGATCGCGGTCGCCCCGACGGATCGGCTGGTCGGTGAACCCCGGGTGGTGCACCTCCCGGTGCACGACCCGGAGCACCCGGTCTTCACGTACGTCTCGGCGGTGCTGCTCGGCCACGACCTCGACGCGTACGCGGAGCTGGCCCGACAGGGCACGGCGGGGGCGATGGCGGCGATCTACCGGTGGTTCGTCACCGGCGCCTCGGCGCGGGTCGGTTTCGCCGAGGCGGTGCGGCTGGCCGCCCAGCCGGAGAACCTGCCGCTGGTCTACCACTGCTCCGCCGGCAAGGATCGCACCGGCTGGCTGACCGTCGTCCTGTTGACGGCGCTCGGGGTGGACGAGGCGGCGATCCGCTCCGACTACCTGCGCAACAACGCCCTGACCGAGAGTCTGCGCGCGGTGATCGTCGAGGCGATGCGGCGGCGGCACGCCGACCTGGACGTCGACGCGGTGCTGCCGGTGCTGGAGGTCCGCGACGAGTACCTCGACGCCGCCTACGACGAGGTACGCCGGGTGCACGGCTCGTTCGACGCGTACCTGCGCGACGGGCTCGGGATCACCGACGAGACCCGCACGGCGTTGCGGGCGCAGTTGCTGGAGTGATCGGCGCGCCGGCCACCCCGGCGCCGATCAACAGCTCCGAGGGCTGGCCGGACTCGGCTCGCGCGGGGTCAGAGCTGGTGGCGTGCGGCCCAGACCTGGGCCGAGACGTGCGCGATCAGCAGGCAGGCGTCGTCCTCGTCCTCGTCGTCGCCCGCGTCGCCGCCGGACGGGTCGGTGGTGGTGCAGACGGCGATCAGGTACGGCGGGGCGTCGTCGGGCAGCACCACGCCGGCGCCGTGCCGCACTCCGCGCACCCAACCGTTCTTGTGCGCGATGCGGGTGCCCTCCGGCAGCCCGGCGGCCAGGTCCTCGCGGTGCTCCTGAGCGAGCAGGACGTCCAGCATGGCCGAGCAGGCGGCTGGCGAGGCGAGCTTGCCGGGGGAGCCCGCCCCGGAGGCCAGGGCGCCGAGCAGGGCGGCCAGGTCGGCGGCGGTGACCACGTTGGTGATGCCGGCGTCGCGGGCGGCGAAGTCCTCGATGCCCCGGCCCGTGACGCTGTTGCGGGCACCGGCGAGCGCCCACACCTCGGCCACCGCGGGCAGCCCGACGTGCCCGATGACCAGGTTGGTGGCCAGATTGCTGGAGCGCACGATCATCCGGTCGGCCAGCCAGCGCAGCGTCGCCGTGGAACCCAACCGGTCCCAGACCGCGTCGTCGTTGTCGTAGTGCTGCGCGCAGGAGAACCGGGGTGCGCCCGGCTGGGCGGAGTCGAATTCGTTGACGAGCGGGATCGGGACGTCCAGGTCCAGCGTGCCGGCCTCAGCGGCGCGGTGCAGCGCGGCGAGCACGCCCACCTTCATGGTGCTCGCGGCATAGTGGGCGGCGTCCACGTGGCGGGTCCACGTCGGCGGAGCGTCGAGCCGGCCCACGTACGCCGAGACGGTGCCGGGCACCCGGTCCAGGTGGGCGTCGAGATCATCCCAGGTCATGCCGGTGACCGTAGCCGATCAGCGGCGGACGGTCGGAGCGGCCCGCGTACCCCTGCCGGAAACGGACGGGCGCGTCGACCGCAAGCGGTCGACGCGCCCGGTGTCGGGTGCTGCTGCGGTCAGCCGGCGTGCTTGCGGCGGGCGGCGGCGCGGCCCCGCTGCTGCTGGTCGAGCACCACCTTGCGGATGCGCACCGTGGCCGGGGTGACCTCGACGCACTCGTCCTCGCGGCAGAACTCCAGGGCCTGCTCCAAGGAGAGCTTGCGCGGCGGGACCAGCTTCTCGGTCTCGTCGGAGGTCGACGCCCGCATGTTGGTGAGCTTCTTCTCCTTGGTGATGTTGACGTCCATGTCGTCGGAGCGGGAGTTCTCCCCGACGATCATGCCCTCGTACACCTCGGTGGTCGGGTCGACGAAGAGCTGACCGCGCTCCTGCAGGTTGATCATCGCGAAGGCGGTGACCGCACCGGCCCGGTCGGCGACCAGGGAGCCGTTGTTGCGGGTACGCAGCTCGCCGAACCACGGCTCGTAGGACTCGAAGACGTGGTGCAGGATGCCGGTGCCGCGGGTGTCGGTGAGGAACTCGGTGCGGAAGCCGATCAGACCACGCGCCGGGACCAGCCACTCCATCCGGATCCAGCCGGTGCCGTGGTTGACCAACTGCTCCATCCGGCCCTTGCGGGTCGCCAGCAGCTGGGTGATCGCACCCAGGTACTCCTCCGGGGAGTCGATGGTCAGCCGCTCCACCGGCTCGCAGATCTTGCCGTTGATCTCCCGGGTGACCACCTGCGGCTTGCCGACGGTCAACTCGTAGCTCTCCCGGCGCATCTGCTCGACCAGGATGGCCAGCGCCAGCTCACCGCGGCCCTGCACCTCCCAGGCGTCCGGACGCTCGGTGGGCAGCACACGCAGCGACACGTTGCCGACCAGCTCCTTGTCGAGCCGGTCCTTGACCATCCGGGCGGTGACCTTGGCGCCCTTGACCCGGCCGACCAGCGGCGAGGTGTTGGTGCCGATGGTCATCGAGATGGCCGGCTCGTCGACCGTGATCAGCGGCAGAGCCACCGGGTTCTCCGCGTCGGCCAGCGTCTCACCGATCATGATCTCGGGGATGCCGGCGACGGCGATGATGTCACCCGGACCGGCCGTCTCGGCCGGCTTCCGCTCCAGGCCCTCGGTCATCAGCATCTCGGAGATGCGGACCCGCTGGGTGCTGCCGTCGGTGCGGCACCAGGCCACCGTCTGGCCCTTGCTGATGGTGCCCTGGCGGACCCGGCACAGCGCCAGTCGGCCGAGGAACGGCGACGCGTCGAGGTTGGTGACGTGCGCCTGCAGCGGTGCGTCGTCCTCGTACGCGGGTGCCGGGATGGTGTCCAGCAGGGTGCGGAACAGCGGCTCCAGGGAGGTGCTGTCGTCGGGCACCGAACCGTCGGCGGGCTGGGTCAGCGAGGCGATGCCGTCGCGGGCGCAGGCGTAGACGATCGGGAAGTCGATCTGCTCCTCGTCGGCGTCCAGGTCGAGGAAGAGCTCGTAGGTGTCGTCCACGACCTCCTTGATCCGAGCGTCGGGGCGGTCCACCTTGTTGATCACCAGGATGATCGGCATCCGGGCGCGCAGCGCCTTACGCAGCACGAAGCGGGTCTGCGGCAGCGGGCCCTCGCTGGCGTCGACGAGCAGCACCACGCCGTCGACCATGGTCAGGCCGCGCTCCACCTCGCCACCGAAGTCGGCGTGGCCGGGGGTGTCGATGATGTTGATGGTGACCGGGTCCGAGCCGTCCGCCGGCAGGTAGCGCACGCCGGTGTTCTTGGCCAGGATGGTGATGCCCTTCTCCCGTTCCAGGTCCCCGGAGTCCATCACCCGCTC